>JBPPMM010000060.1:0-2074 GCA_051306075.1 Chitinophagaceae bacterium | reverse complement strand
TGCAGGTAATCCATCCATACCCCATCGAGATCAAATCTATTCAGCAGTTTTTTTAATTCACTTATTCTATATTGCCTGAAGCCGGGTTCTGTTGGGCATACACCCATAAACCATGTAGCAGCCGGTGCTTTGTTGCCATGGTTGTCAACCGGCCATGCTTCCGGATGTTTATCAACATAGTTTTTTCCATTGAGCGTTGCAAACTCTGCAAAGACTTTGAGTCCTTCTGCTTTTGCACCTGCCATAATATTTTCGGTGATCGCCCCGTCATGAATAAAGACAGCATTCACACCTAATTCGTTCAACCGGAGATTTTTTTTCCAGAATGGTTCCGGACTTCCATAAATACCGCGGATCTCAATTTCCTTTGGCGGGTGTGAATCAATCGTTTTATAAGGGGTAATAAAATTGGTGAATAATAGAAGTATGGTGATTAGAACAATGATAGTGATATGTATTGTTATCTTATTTTTCATGACTGCTTAAGGATGTATAAAATGCTTGTCAGAAATTGAAGGAAGTTAACGTTCAATAATAAATATACAAACTATCCCCTTCAATTGGATTCTTGTGCGTGGAGCGACACCGGCATTGTTTTATTTACTGGGGCAGCAACCAGGGCGGCGGACAACCATAAGAAAAAAATGTTTAAATGTGATTGAAGAGGATCAATCGTTCGATTTATTATTAGTTTCCGTATTCTCTTTTTTATTATTTTTCTCATCCTTGAATTCCCGGATTCCCTTACCTATTCCCCGGATCAATTCAGGAATTTTTTTGCCGCCAAACAGAAGGATGATAATGACCAGGATAATAACAAGTTCTCTTACACCTAAAGCCAATAAAAGAATGGGTTGTATCATACTGTTCGATTTTTATGAAGGTAGTTACTTAAAACCGGAATGATGAGGAAATCGAATAGGGTTGCAGTTATTATAACACATGGCGAACGAATTAAATTATTTTTAGCCTTTTGGATTTTCGAAAACGTAGGGTCCAACAACCGAAATCAGGAAACTAATATCTTTACTTCGCCTGCGACTATGCCATCCTTTGTAACTGAATATCCTCAATTCTTCTTGCTAACAACCCGGGGAGGAAAAAATGATTACACCTGAAAAGTATAAGAACATTATTATAAATAGTCGGCGATTTTTAGTAAAATAGGAGGAAAATCAATAAAATATTTATAAGTATTTTAAACTGGATTGTCGCCGGTAATATGAATTTTTTTTCACATTGGAGCCCTTCCTTAGCTACGACAATGGCCTTGCAGAGTACTCATTTGGGAAATAAACATTCAGTCTTTCACTGTGCTGTCGGGGACACTACAAAAGTTTCGGCAAGTACCACCAAGTGTTGCTATATTCGATAGCATAATTTATTGTTCAATTATTTTATATATGACAATTGAATGCCTTTTAATAGATGATGATATTGATAACCAGAGATTTTATTAATGGCTTTGAATGAGGTGGGCACTGCTGTACACTCCATTGTGACTAATAATTGCATCGATGGACTATAGAAATTATCGCCGGCGGCATCTTATGCTCCGGACTTTATTTTTTTAGTTGGCAATTTGCATAAAATGGATGGTATAGAATGCCTGCAGGAAATTAATAAAATGGACTATCCGGGGAATTGCGATGTAATTATGTTCTCAACTACTGCTGATGAAAAAGTCATCCGGCATTGTTTGAATTTGGGAGCAAGCTGTTTCCTGGTAAAGCCAGCACGGCTGACCACATTGATAGATGAATTAATCAAAATATTGAAGGAGACTCACAATGAATCATAACCAGCAAAGTAAAAGCGGTTCCGTTTTTAAAATGGGATTAGGTGAAAAGCAAAATCTATATCAGAAAATGATAGAGGAAGTGCAGGATTATGCCATTATTTTTTTAGATATTAACGGGATCATTCAAAATTGGAATAAGGGTTCCGAGAAAATTAAGCAGTATACAGAAGCGGAAGCGGTAGGTATGAATTTCCGGATGTTCTACTTACCATCGGACCAGGAAGCACAATTACCGGCTAGATTGCTGGAAGAAGCCACTATTAAGGGTTATGC
>JBPPMM010000059.1:0-16540 GCA_051306075.1 Chitinophagaceae bacterium | reverse complement strand
TCCGGATCCAGGTAAATCTTATCGTTTTTAACAGTTGCATCTAATGCTTCACAAATACGCTTCTTTTCATTTATATCCAATGTGGAACTGGCATATTTTTTTACCGGTTTGTGCGCAACAAGTTTTGGAATATGATCATTGTCTATTTCAGCTTGTCCTTTGATAACTGAAAATATGGCTGGCTGTTTCAGGGCAGAATAACTGATCCAATATATAAATAATGTGAGACCTGAAAATCCAAACCGGTATTGATGGCCGTAAGGATAGTAAATATATAAAAGGTAAAGAGCTGTTGCCACCAGTAATCCCGTAATAAAGGAAAACAAAATAAAAGGACGAAGCCAGCGTAACTGGATAAAATGACCTTTATAAAAATGGTGATTTAACGATATAGTGAGCCGTTGCCAGACAAAATATGAAAGCATGTGATAAACAGACAGACTTATCAAAAGTATACCCAGGCGGAAATGAGGATTGTATATCACATTTTCAATAGGTGCCGGAATCAGATCAGCCTGCCCCAGGTAAATGGCCAGGGCAATAAAAAAAAACGGCAGAAAGTGTAAGCTGGCTTTTGAAGTCTGTTTGTTGAGATAAACAAAATTCTTAACGAATAAATAAGCCAATGGGCCTGATAATAGAGGCAGGTAATGAGACATTAAATATAGCGATGACCAATTATCCATCAGCCACATTTTATTCATCACCTTGAGGGTCAGTTGAAGCAATATGACTCCCATATACAAAAGCAAATAAATATACCCGCTCTGGTAAAGTTTTTTGCGAAGCATGAATACGGTAAATAACAAGCCCTGCAGTCCGCCAAAAAGCAAAAGAAAAATATTCAGTTGTGCAGGCATGGATGATAATTGATGGTTTTAAATTCCCAAAAATTATCAAAATTGAAGGCGGATTTTATATGAACGGCATCAGCGCTTTTATGCGAGGTATGCTCCCGATATTACATCGCCCGACACTTCTACAAATATGTGTTCCTGGAGGGTGGTTGCCAGGGACAAGCCGGAATAATCTGAATGGACAGGGAAAGAAGCATGGCTGCGCTCAACCAATACAAGCGATTGGATTTTTTTAGGCTGGTATTCCAGGAAAGGCTTCAACGCATATAATAAGGTTTTGCCGCTGTTGGCTACATCATCAATTATGATGATGACTTTACCATTACAATCAGGAACAGGACTAAGTTCAATATTTTTCGGTGCCTTTTTATCCAGGCTTATGGTGATCAGCGTTGTTTTTATATCTGCTATTTCGGCTATCAGCCGCTGAATGACCTTTGCTACTACCAGGCCATTTTCCCGAATGCCGGCTAATATCAATTCCTTTTCTCCCTGGTTGTTTTCAATAATCTCCAACGCCATGCGCCGCATTTTTTTCTCTGCTACCTGCTGATCAAGAATATAATTTTTTGTATTTATCATAAACAATTATAGCATTGTCAGGTTCTGATGGATATCCAATTAAAGACTAGTGGATGAAAGGAAGGCATTAAACTTTGATTCCTTTGCCCAACAACCCGTAAATTAGCGATTGTATTTAAACACTATGCAAATAGCCCAACAAATTTTATTCATTTTATTAAGCATCACTGCCATTGGATTATTTTCCAGGAAGGCCAGGGAGATCATACGCAATATAAAATTCGGGCGAGCTGAAAAGATCAATGATCATCCTTCGATACGTTGGAAAAATGTTTTCCTGCTGGCCTTCGGTCAAAAAAAAATGTTCCGGAATCCACTTGTCGGCATACTGCATTTTCTTGTATATGCCGGATTTATTATCATTAACATTGAAGTGCTGGAAATAGTGCTGGATGGTATTCTTGGAACCCACCGCTTATTCGCTCCTTTGATGGGCAGCCTGTATAAGGTATTGATCAACGCATTTGAAATACTGGCTATATTAGTCATCATTGCCTGTGTCCTTTTTTTGATTCGCAGAAATATCCTCAAAATCAAACGCTTTATTAATAAGGACCTGGATGGCTGGCCGCGCAGTGATGCAAATTATATCCTGTTAACAGAGATTGTTTTAATGACATTGTTTCTGATGCTGAATGCAAGCGATACCCTGCTGCAAACCAGGGGTGTTGAGCATTATGCAGAAAACACCACCGGAGTTTTTATTTTTTCTCAATATTTACATCCGGTCCTGGGTGGAATAAGCAATGACGGATTGGTCATGCTGGAAAGAGCCAGCTGGTGGCTGCATATTATTGGCATTTATGCTTTTCTCAATTACCTGCCTTATTCCAAACACCTGCATATAATTCTTGCTTTCCCCAATGCCTGGTATGGACGATTGGAGCCATTGGGTAAAATGGAAAATATGCCATCCATACAGAATGAAGTATTATATGCCATGGAACCAGAAAAGGTACCAGCAAACGGAGATACTGAACCACCGAAGAAATTCGGAGCAAAGGATGTAGCTGATCTCAGCTGGAAAAATATATTAGACGCTTATAGCTGCACGGAATGTGGACGTTGCTCCGCTGCATGTCCTGCCCATATAACGGGTAAATTATTATCGCCAAGAAAGATCATGATGGACACCAGGGACCGGGCACATGAAATGGGCAAGAATGTAAAATTGAATGGTGCTTTTAAAGAAGATGGTAAAAGTTTACTCCACGATTATATTTCGGTTGAAGAACTGAGAGCCTGCACCACCTGTAATGCATGCGTAAAGGAATGCCCGGTCAGCATCAACCCGCTTGATATTATTTTACAATTGCGCCGCTACCTGGTAATGGAGGAAAGTAATTCTCCCCAGGAATGGGCAGCGATGTTTGGTAATGTTGAAAATAATTTCGCTCCATGGAAATTTTCGCCAGACGATAGGGACAATTGGGCAAAGGAAATGTGAGTAATATAGTTTGTTGTATTGAAACCATATGAATTTGGTTTTAACTATTTTCCATTTCTTCCTCCACCTTTAGATCATAAAAAAAGTATGTACGAAGTACTCCTGAACAATATAAAAAATAAAGAAGTTGATCTGACCACAGCAGAGCAGGAAAAATTGAAAACTTTTTTTATCCCAAAAAAATTAAGAAAGAAACAGTTCTTGCTGCATGAAGGCGATGTGTGCCTGAACACTACTTTTGTAGAAAAGGGTTTGCTTCGCTCCTATACTATCGAAGAAAAAGGAAATGAACATATCATTCAATTTGCCATGGAAGATTGGTGGATATCGGATATATACAGTTTTCTTACCGGCGAGCCTTCCACTTATTCTATTGAAGCTATGGAAGATTCGGAGATACTGATGATCAGCCGGAATTCCTATGATGAAATGCTGCATGCCATTCCCAAAATGGAACGGTTCTTACGTATCATACTTCAAAACAGCCTGATTGCCACGCAACGTCGCCTGACAGGTAAGATAACTTTATCCGCAGAAGAAAATTATAAAAACCTGGTTGCAGGTTGCACCGATATTGTTCAACGGGTACCGCAACATATGATCGCCTCCTACCTTGGTATAACTCCTGAAACCTTGAGCCGCATCCGAAAACAAATGGCTACAAACAAATAAAAGCATTGACATACATCAATGGAATTAGTTATTATTCATCAATGGACCGACCCCTCCTCCCGTCATAGCTTTGTGCAACAAAACAAAGGTCATGGCAATAAAAAAAACAGTGGCGATCATTGGAGCAGATTCGGGAAATATTGGCTGGAGACTTGCTAAAAGCCTGAATTCCCCTGAATATCGTTTATTGTTGTTGTCATCAGGATTTGATAGCCTGGATAACTTATACAATGAAATTATAGCTTCTCATCCCGCTACCGATATTGAATTGGTTCCATGCCCTGTTGACGCTTCCTGGGAAGCAGATATTATTTTATTGAACATTGCCTGCTCTGCAGTAAATGAGATGTCAGATAAAATAAAGCAAGTGGCTACAGGAAAAATCGTGATACATGTAACAGATAAACCGGCTTTTGATTTTACGGAAGAAGATCAGGAAAAACAGGCCGGAAAATTGCAAACTCGTTTGCCTCATTCAAAAGTAGTTTGTGTTTACAATACTCATTTTTCAAATGCCGGAGAAAAAGGGGAAAACGCTATTGTAGTGTTTGACGCCGAAAATGCAGACGCCAGGCAAACCGTTAAACTATTATTGTCAGCGGCAGGTATTAATGCCATTTCTGCCCGCGAAAAAGAGGGAAGCCTTATTTAAGTAATCAAAAAAACATATTAATCAATCTGTCTTTAATAAGATAGGCGGCAGCATATTGATATATAAAAAACCGGTTTTCATTATTCCAATAAAACAAATTCCGTGGTACTGATCAGAAGAAAGCCGGAAATCCCAAAGAAATTATTTGAAATCAGTTTACTTATCAAAAAACTAAACAGTAACTAAAATTCTTAACGAAACAACAATTTATAAAACAAAAAACACGTAAATCAATTTATGAAAAAGTTATTATCACTCACCGTAATTGCCTTATTAACTACTACCCTTTTTGCTCAAACTACATGGAAAGTGGATCCTATGCATTCAAAATTAACATTCAGCACTACGCATCTGGGTATTTCGGATGTAGCGGGCTTGTTCAGGAAATTTGATGTAAATGTAGTAACCAGTAAAACAGATTTCAGCGACGCTATTTTCGAACTTTCTGTCGATATTAATTCAATTAATACCGAAGTCGAAATGAGAGATAACCACCTGAAAAGTCCTGATTTTTTCAATGCTGAAAAATATCCAAAAATGACTTTCAAAAGCACTTCCATAAAAAAAGTAGATGATAATAAGTATACACTTATCGGCGATCTTACTCTTATGGATATTACAAAACCCGTAACGATGGACCTATGGTACAGGGGAACGACAACCAATCCCATGTCTAAAGCGGATGTAAGCGGGTTTCAGTTAACCGGCAGTATCAAACGTTCAGATTTTAACCTGGGCTCAGGTTTTCCATCAACCATGATCAGTGATATAGTGAAAATAAAAGCAGATGGCGAATTTGGAAAGAATTAAAATTATTAAACCTATCATTCCACTGAAAAAAAATAAAATGAAAAAGTTATTAAGTACAAAACATCATAAGATAAATACAGACATAGCAGTTCTGGTACTCCGGATTGCGATAGCATCACTAATGCTGGTGCACGGTATTCCCAAATTGGTAACCCTGGTTTCCGGCAATGTGCAGTTTCCCGGACTGTTCGGACTAAGCCCTGAACTCACCCTTTCATTTGCTGTATTTGCAGAAGTGATTTGTTCCTTGTTATTGCTCTTCGGTTTGGGTACAAGGTTTGCCGTTATTCCTCTTATAACAACCATGCTGGTTGCCGTATTCTTTATTCATTCAACCGATCCGTTTGCGAAAAAAGAACTGGCCCTATTATATCTGCTGCCCTATATTATTCTATTTATCACAGGCAGTGGTAAGTATTCCCTGGACTATTTGATACATAATAAATCATTTAGTTCCATCTTTAAAGGAAAATCGGTCAGCGTTTCTGCATAAGGATTCAGAAGGCAGCATGAAAAGAAAAAGATTTATAAAAACAATAGTTACAGGAGTAGCAGGTATGACAACCTTGGCAGCATTTAGAAATTTTACTGATGATCTTGATTATGAAGAAAGATCCATGCCCGTTCTTTTTATCGGGCATGGATCACCTATGAACGGTATTGAAGACAATGAATTCAGCAGACGATGGACACAAATAGCTAAAGAAATTCAAATTCCGAAAGCCGTTTTAGTTGTATCAGCTCATTGGTTTACGAATGGAACGCATATCACAGCGATGGACTTTCCAAAAACAATTCATGATTAACTACTCCACCCTTGGTAAAGAGGCAATGCTGGCCATTCCAACTCCGGAACATTACCTGCCATTATTATACACGCTTGGTTTGAAAGATAAAAAAGATGATGTTTCATTCTTTAATGACAAAGCGGTGGGGGGCTCTCTCACTATGACATCTGTCAAAATTGCTTCTGTGTTATAATAATGCTTTCGTTTTTTGTCCGGGATCCGCCGTGCTTACAATTTATGAGGGCCTCTATGCGTCATTTTTTCAATACCTCCTTCTATCATTCCCATTTGTTCCTCAATTCTTTTGGTTACATCTTCAGGATGGTCCAGTTGATGAACAGCATCCTTCTTTTTAAATATCCGCCAGAGCTGAATCAATGCCGTTATGGCGAAAATGCCACCAATGATCCAGTTCATCACGTGCTGGTTATTCCTGATCTTACTGGCTATAAGCAAGCCGCCAAAAATGAAAACACAATTACCAATGAAAGTGCCGATACCTATCCCAACGATATATGAGTTGTAATGATCTTTCCTGGGTAATAAAAGTTTTTTTGTAAATAAAACGGTACTCCATCCAAACCAAAAAGGTATTTGCACCGGGTTGATTGCACACATCAGGGCACCGAATAAAAACCGATTCATGGAAGGAAGACTATCTCGCCTGGCGTCGCCCACTGTTGGGTGCATGGCTGCGTAAAAACTGGCAACTGCAAGGGCAAGAATTATAATCAAAGTTACCCATTCTAATATCCTGAATATTTTCTCCTGCTTCCGCACCCAGTCCATTGCAACCAATGACAACCGGACATAAACGATCTCAATCAATAAAGAACCCAAAGAAAAAAGCATGGCCGCTTTAACTGTTTCCTCAATCGAGATCTTCATAGCCAGTATATTCAGTGTACCCAATGGCAAAGAACCAAGGAAACTTACAAGCATGCCGGTAAAAAAAATTTTCGACAAATGGTGCATACGACGAAAATACGAAATGAGAAGTTCGAAAAAAGACCACGAATTATATTAAGGCAGTTATTTAAGGTTTATTTTCTTTTCAGAAATTGTTCCGGTCAAAAAGAAAAAATTTAACCCGGTAATTATTTAATCATAATTCTCCAACATCTTAAAATGTTCTCCTGATTTTTTCAAAAAATCCAATCCTCTTTTGAAAGGCCAGTAAGGTGTTCCGTTTTGATGATTATACCGGCTAATCAGGTATAAGGCCTTCCAGTGTGAAAGCAAAATTCCATATGCCTTCCCCAAACTCATACCACAATCATAAATATGATTGGGTTCCGCACCACACCCGTTAAATTCAATGATCTGGAAATTTTTGCCTTCCTTCAGATCATCAACCGAAGTTGTTTTAATATCATAGCGGCCATAATAAAAAGAAGTGTGATGGCTTAGCTGATCAAATACGTCATGCATTCTTTCGTTGATCTCATTATGAAGATTGGTAAAATGAGCGCCGCGGTTGTGATTACCGGCATAGGATAAATAGAATACCTCACCGGAAGGCAGTATCCTGTTGAAACGATGCCCATGGCGATGCTCCATTTCCTGCATCCTGAACCTGGCACGTGGATGTTGCTCTGTTAATTCTTTTAGAGTGGATTTACCATCCCCCTTTACGTGAAGAAGTTCTTTTTCAATAAATCCGCTCACTACACCTTTTTGTTCGGCCGGATGCCTGTAGTAAAACACACTCACTTCCACTGGCAATTCAATCAGGTCCTGTACAATATATTCTACTGGTATTCTCTGATGATATTTGAGTAGTTGATCTTCATTCTCAATTTTCCGGAATAAAATACCTTTCATTCCAACATCAGGCTTCACTATATAGGGGAAGACAAACCCAGCCTCTTCAATTCTTTTCTTTACTTCTTCAAAAGGCCAGTCGTGCATAATATAAATGGTACGAGGAACCAATTCAGCCGGCAACTGGTCATACATTTCCTTTTTACCCTCTCCCTCAAATCCACCAAAAGCGATAGTAGGATTAGACGAGCTGAAAAACCACATGGACCGGCTTCGCAAACAATACCAGAACCATACCGGGCTGATGGGCGCATACAAAACATAAAAATTCCATAGTTCCCAATTGGTCAATCGTTGCATGATTTTTTTTATCCTCATCTATACAGACAAAAATAAGCATGGATACTCAGGATTGAAAAACAATTCACTTATGCATCATTCAATAATAATAATAAGGACGATGATTCTGATAACAGTCATGAATAAAATTTAAGGGTGATGCATTTCACAAAACCCATTTAATTTCTTTAGTCATCGTTTTGCTTTAGATTTGAAATAAATTCAAATTGCATGATTGTTCCTACAGTAGCTGATTTAATTGCAAAAGGACAATTACCTGAAATACTTTTTTGGGTTGGATGCGCTGGCAGTTTTGATCAACGGGCTCAAAAGGTCACCAAAGCATTTGTAACAATTTTGGATAAAGTGGGAATTCAATACGCTATCCTGGGTAAAGAAGAAATGTGCACCGGGGACCCGGTTCGCAGAGCCGGAAATGAATTCATGTTTCAAATGATGGCTTACCAAAATATTCAGATATTAAATAATTATAGTATAAAAAAAATTGTTACTGCCTGCCCGCATTGCTTTAACATCATTAAAAATGAATACCCGGAATTGGGTGGAAATTATGAAGTGATACATCACTCGGTCTTTCTTCAACAATTGATTGATGAAGGAAAAATAAAATTAAAAGAAGGTGGCGTGTTTAAAGGGAAAAAAATAACCTATCACGATAGTTGCTACCTGGGCCGGGCTAATAATATTTATGATGCACCACGGAAAGTATTGGAAGCATTTGACGTTGAATTAGTGGAAATGAAGCGTTGCCGGAGTAAGGGCCTTTGTTGTGGTGCCGGTGGTGCGCAAATGTTTAAAGAAGAAGAACAAGGTACCACCCGCGTTAATATTGAACGGAGCCAAGAGGCTATAAATACAGGTGCTGATATAGTGGCGGCTGCCTGTCCTTTTTGCAATACCATGATGACAGATGGTGTTAAACTGGCCGAAAAGGAAGATTCAATACAAGTAATGGATATTGCCGAACTCGTCAGCCAATCTATGTTGTAAAGAAATAATTTTTCCTTTTTTTCCCTTCTCTGGCTTATTACCTCAATGCTCTCTTTACCTGTTTTTTTAAATACGTAATTTAGCACCATGAATTTTGAATATAAACATCTCCTCGACGAACATTTTCATCCGGGCTCCCGAATTTGGATTTACCAGGCCTCAAGGTTATTTACAATGAAGGAGGCCCTTGAAATCGAAGAAACCCTTAATGAGTTTGTAACACAATGGAAAAGCCACGGCACACCCGTAAAAGGAGGAGCGTATTTATTTTTTGGGCAATTTATCATTCTGTTAGCCGATGAAACAGCAACGGGTGTCAGCGGATGCAGCACGGATAGCTCTGTAAGGTTGATAAAGGATATTGAACTACGGTTTGGAGTAAATCTTTTTGACAGAACCAGCCTTGCATTTGTAGTAAAAGATAAAGTTCAATTGTTACCCCTTTCACAATTGCAATATGCAATTGACAATGGATTTATCAATAAAGAAACTTCATACTTTAACAACCTGGTACAGACTAAAGAAGAATTGATGAATAAGTGGATTATCCCTGTAAAAGATAGCTGGTTAATGAAGAAAATTTCATTGTCTGATTCAGTATCATAATTTATTTTTTTTGCAAAGTAAACAGTTAGTAGTCCTCCAAAGGCGGATCCCAAACTGACATAAATGAAAGATGATGACTTTTATTGCGGCAGTAGCTCAGTGGTAGAGCTTCAGTTTCCCAAACTGAAGGTCGTGGGTTCGATTCCCATTTGCCGCTCAATTGCGTTTATCCTCGCACTTTTTCTACCATTATCAAAAGACTGCTGACAGACTGTCACAGTTTGTCCCCATTAGATTGTATATTTGCCCCCCATTATAATTAGTGCAAATTTTGGCAAATGAGTGATCTGGCAATAAAAAAAGTGCATGATGAAATTAAGCAGGGAGAAGCTTATGCCCCCTTTTTAAATGACTCTTCCACCTATAAAAAGAAGTTTTATATAGAAAGTTATGGTTGCGCTATGAATTTTGCTGACAGCGAAGTAGTGGCCTCCATCCTGCACAAGGAAGGCTTTGGTGCTACACGCAATGTGGAAGAAGCCGATCTTATTTTTGTTAATACCTGCTCTATTCGTGAAAAGGCAGAACAAACTGTCCGTAAACGCCTAACTGAATTTCGGAAACTGAAAAAGAAAAGACCGGGTACACTGGTTGGTGTACTGGGTTGTATGGCAGAAAGGTTAAAAGCCCGGTTTATTGAAGAGGAAAAACTGGTCGACATTGTAGTTGGCCCGGATGCATACCGATCATTACCAACCCTTGTAGAAGAAGCAGTAACCGGCCAGAAAGCGATTAACGTATTGCTGAGCCGCGATGAAACCTATGCTGATATTTCACCCATCAGGCTTAACAGTAATGGCATTTCTGCCTTTGTCAGCATCATGCGGGGATGTAATAATATGTGTTCTTTTTGCGTGGTCCCCTTTACACGGGGTAGAGAACGAAGCCGTGATGCAGTAAGCATTGTGAAGGAATGCACTGCACTATTTGAAAATGGATACAGGGAAGTAACCTTGCTGGGACAGAATGTTGATAGTTATTATTACCAGCCTCCACAAGCACAAGGCCAACTATTAGAAGATTCTGATATAACAGAAAATTTCGAATTATCCGAGTCTTTGAAAGTCCCCCCTTTGAGGGGATTTAGGGAGGCTTTCACTTCGGGGATTGGGGAGGCTATCACTTTTGCCCGGTTATTAGAAATGGTGGCCCGTATATCGCCCCTACTCAGAGTTCGCTTTTCCACTTCTCATCCGAAAGATATTACTGATGATGTATTGCACACCATCGCCCGTTATGAAAACATTTGTAATTACATTCATCTTCCCGTACAAAGCGGGTCAAACCGGATTCTTCAATTGATGAATCGTACTTACACCCGTGAGTGGTACCTGGGCAGGATAAAACGCATATTTGAAATTATTCCCGATTGTGGAATCAGCTCAGATATCATTGCCGGTTTTTGCACAGAGACGGAAGAAGATCATCAGCAAACCCTGGGCATTATGAAGAGCAGCCATTTCGATATGAGCTATATGTACTTCTACAGCGAAAGGCCCGGGACCTTAGCTCAAAGAAGATATACTGATGATGTACCACTGGACGTAAAGAAAAGGAGACTGGCTGAGATAGTCGGGCTGCAAAACCAACTTTCATTAGAAAGCAATAAAAAAGATTTAGGTAAAACATTTAAAGTATTAATTGAGGGAGAAAGTAAGAAAAGTAATAACGACTGGATGGGCAGAAGTTCTCAGGGTAAAGTAGTCGTTTTCCCAAAAGATAATTATGCGTTTGAAAAGGGAGATTATGTGAGTGTAATGATTAAAGATTGTACCCAAGGCACATTGCTGGGTAATATCATCCCCGGTAATTCATAAATTATTTGCATACTGTATTCCATATTTGAGAATACCTGAGCTTAAAAAAATTTTCATTTAGTCCTTTGGTGCTGAACGATCTTGTTAAAAAAAATGTTATTCCTCTTTTACGTGTCCGGGTAAAACAGGCAGGAATAAAAAAAGAGGGAAAGTAATAGCCGGAAGAAAAATTTTAAAAGGTTTTAAAAGTGGAAATACAATCAATAAAAAATCGCTTTGGCATCATTGGTAACTCACCGGCATTAAATTATGCTTTGCAGGTAGCAATACAAGTTGCTAATACCGATCTTACTGTATTAATAAACGGGGAAAGCGGAGTAGGAAAAGAGGCGTTCTCCATTATCATTCATTCTTTATCCAACAGGAAACATAATCCTTTCATTGCTGTTAACTGTGGCGCCATCCCTGAAGGAACGATTGACTCCGAATTATTCGGGCACGAAAAAGGATCTTTTACCGGCGCTGTTGATTCAAGAAAAGGATATTTTGAAACGGTGAACGGCGGAACTATATTCCTGGATGAGATCGGGGAATTACCATTGGGAACCCAGGCCAGGTTATTAAGAGTGCTGGAAGCAGGTGAATATATCAGGGTAGGTTCAAGCAAAGTGCAAAAGACGGACGTAAGAGTAGTGGCTGCAACCAATAAGGATCTGTTGCAATTGGTACAGCAGGGTAAGTTCAGGGAAGATCTTTACTATCGCTTAAGTACGGTTCCCATCAGGGTGCCGGCGCTTCACGACAGAAAGGAAGATATTCATATTTTGTTCCGAAAGTTTGCAGCTGATTTTGCTGATAAATACAGAACAGCATCAGTTCAACTGGATGAGGACGCAAAAGACCTGTTAATTAGTTATCCCTGGCCGGGGAATGTTAGGGAATTAAAGAATATTGCAGAGCAAATTTCAGTTCTTTCACAGGAAAAGCAGATTAGCGCTAAGGATCTCAATAAATTTTTAAGACCCTATTCCAATAACCGGCTTCCGGCTTTGACAACACAGCATGGAACTGCCCAGGATTTCGGCAACGAGAGAGAGATGCTTTACAAACTTTTTTTTGATATGAAAAAAGATGTAACGGAATTGAAGAGAATGTTCCTCGATGTATTGCAAAACCCGGCCATGGCAACCAAGGATCATGCTTTCATCAACGAAGTAAAAGAATTGAGATCGAAAGATACACATCAGCCTTTTCTTGTTCCGCAGGTCCAGCATACCCCGCAGGCAATGCAACCTGCTTCTGTGACTTTCGGAATGGATAATGATATTGACGAGCATGAAGAAATAGAAGAAAGCCTTAATATCATGGACAAGGAAAAAGAACTGATCATAAAAGCACTTAAAAAACATAAGAGCAAAAGAAAAGATGCTGCTCTTGATCTGGGCATCAGCGAGAGAACATTATACAGGAAATTGAAGGAATATGATATTGATGATTGATAAACCCGGCCCGGGGAAAAATATACCGTGTAAAAAAGTGAAAAAAAAATATTTTCAAATAGCACTTAGTATTTCGTATTATATACTTATTGTTTCGGTACTATTTTTTATAGCAACGGGCAATAGCAGTTGCAGTGTCTATAAATTACGCGACATTTCGATACCGGATAGTATCCGCTCAGTAAAAGTGAACTTTATTGAAAATAAAGCCCCTTACATTAACCCCCAGTTGAGTCCCCGCCTAACAGATAAACTCCGCCAGAAAATTGTAAGTCAAACCAGGCTGTCTCAAACAAATAATGATAATGCTGATTGGGATATCCGGGGATATATATCGAATTATTCATTCAGTACTACGGGCATTTCAAGCCAGGGCAACCAACGTGATGTTACCACCAACCGCTTAACAGTTTCAGTACACATTATACTCAATGATCAAAAAGCAAATAAAACACAAGAGTATGATGTAAGCAGGAATTTTGAATTCTCCGCCAACCAATCAATTCAACAGGCAGAAGCAAGTCTGGGTGATGAAATCATCCGGGGACTTTCTGATGATATTTTTAACAGGCTTTTTTCTAATTGGTAAATGGTTACATAATAACTTCTCTTTTAAAAATGGTAAGCACTTCAGTCCGGTTCAAATAAAATATTAATCTGAGTCTTTTGCCCGATGAAGTATTTTCTTAACTTGTGTTCATGAACTCTACTGTCAATGAAATAACCAAATCCAGTATGGCCAAATTATCTCTGTACGAAAGTGATACAGATGAACTGTTGCAGTTGACGAATCAATTTCCTTTTTTTGGGCCTGCTCAATTTCTATTAGCCAAAAAACTTAAGCAGGAAAATTCTCCGCTGCTCAAAAGGCATATACACAAAGCTGCCCTTTATTGCCAAAACCCGGTTTGGTTTAATTTTATTTTGAATGATCATCCGGTTAGCAGAACACCAATAACCAGCAAACCAGACAAAGAATTTTTTCATCCTATGGTGGAGATGGAAAAACCTGCCACACACGAGGAAGTTCTGGATCAATCCAACACAGACCGGCCGTCAGGTTTACCGGATAGTGACACATCAGGAAAAAATAAGTTAGAATTATTTATAAAATTTCCAAAGTTCAGGTTTGACCCTGTTGATGCCCCGATGGCAGAAACTCCGTCTAATGATGAAAATATTGCCGGTTTATCAGGTACTGATAATTTACAAAATAACTTTCCGGAAGATGAAACCAGCCAGTTAGAACCGGCATTACAACTAAACCCAATCGAGCCTATAATACAGGAAATTAATGACCCTGATATCAGAACTGCAGAGGAGGACCAGGAAATAAGAGATAAGCAGAAATTATCTCCGGATACAAATGAGAACACAGGTGAAGAACCAGAGCAAAATCAACCTCCTTTACTACCATTTCCAAAATTTACTTTTGAACCTATTGATCCGTCTAAAGCGGAATTCACATTTGAACCATACCACACTATCGATTATTTTGCTTCACAGGGCATACAGAACAAAGAAGAAGAAAAACCAAAGGATCAGCTCAGCCGCCAGTTGAAGAGTTTTACGGAGTGGTTAAAGGTAATGAAACGCTTACCTGCTTCTGAAATAACTTCAACAATAAGCGCTACGGATGAAAAGAACGTAGAGAAAATGGCAGAAATTTCAATAAACGACAGGGAAGTGGTGACTGAAGCGATGGCTGAGGTTTGGGAAAAGCAGGGAAATAAACCAAAGGCCATTAATATATATCAAAAATTAAGTTTGCTCAATCCCTCCAAAACCTCTTATTTTGCAGCCAGAATTGAACAATTAAAGAATTTGTGAAATGACTATTTTATTCGTAATCCTGATTATTTTGGCCTCAGTTGTTTTGGGCCTTATTGTATTGATACAAAACCCAAAAGGTGGCGGACTCGCCGGTAGTTTTGCCGGCATTAGTAACCAATTTATGGGCGTAAAGCAAACAACGGATGTTCTGGAAAAAGGAACCTGGGCTTTTGCAGCAGTTGTTGGAATGCTGTCACTTTTTTCCGCTTTTTTTATTTCCCAGTCAACAACTACACAATCAACCAACAAAGCAGGTGATGCTACTGTGCCTGCCGCTCAACAACCTGCTGCTGTGCCTGGACAATTACCTGCCAACACAGTTCCATTTGATACTAGCAAATAATTATGAATTATTAATATTTATGGGCCCTGTCTTTGAGACAGGGTTTTTTATTTAAATTGGTTCATAACCCTTTGAATACTTTTTTCAAATTTTCGGTTTTAAAGAAACCCGGCCATTTATTTTTCTTAAGAGGTTTCATTATGAAAATCCGAAATTGTAGGTTAATGGGGTACTAAAATTCAGAAATGAAAAAGAAAATATTATTGATTTCGCTTGGAGTTATTTTATTAATTTCTGCCATCACAGCCTGGAATTTTTTCGGACCTGGTGTACATGTTCCGGAAAAGAATTTTTTTTATGTTTCAACCGGTTCCACGTTTGAAAAAGTAAAAACAAACCTGGTGCAACAAAAAATAATTTCGGGCGCAGCCACCTTTAACCGAGTATCAAAAATATTGAGCTATAAGAATATTAAACCCGGCCGGTATGAAATAAAAAAAGGCATGAGTGTGGTAAAGCTGGTACGAATGCTAAAAAACGGGCAACAATCACCGGTTAATTTTGTGATAACAAAAATCAGAACCAAAGAAGTTCTTGCATCCCGTATCGGCAATGCCTATGAATGCGATTCGCTGCAGATGATCCGGTTTCTTAATAGCCCCGATTCACTGAAAGAATATGGCCTTGATACCAATACCGTGATGGCGGCTGCCATGCCTTTTACCTACTCCATCAAATGGAACACCAGTGCCGGGAACATATTTGAACATTTTTATACCGCCTATAAAACATTTTGGAATGATGGAAGAAAACAAAAAGCAGAAAATCTTGGGCTAAGTCCATTACAAGTTTCTACCCTGGCATCCATTATTGATGAGGAAACAAATGCAAAAACAGACAAACCAAATATCGCCAGCGTATATCTAAATCGTATTGACAAAGGAATGCCCTTACAAGCTGATCCTACTGTAAAGTTTGCCATGAGAAATTTTGGTTTGAGAAGAATTTTAAGGGGTCACCTTCAAACAGTTTCACCCTATAATACCTACCTCAATAAAGGACTGCCTCCCGGCCCCATCTGCACCCCTCAACAAGAAACCATTGATGCTGTGCTGGATTCACCAAAAACAGATTATATCTATTTTGTGGCGAGCAGCGATTTCGATGGCACACATAAATTTACTACCAA
Organism: Chitinophagaceae bacterium; assembly: GCA_051306075.1. Classification (GTDB taxonomy): domain Bacteria; phylum Bacteroidota; class Bacteroidia; order Chitinophagales; family Chitinophagaceae; genus Terrimonas_B. The sequence continues at coordinate 451 of JBPPMM010000059.1, read as the reverse complement.
CTATCCTGATCACATAAAATATGCAAGAATATACCAGCAAGAGTTGAACAAACGAAATATCAAATAGGTAATATGCATTTTTTCACCCAATTAAAAAGAAGATTTCTTGTTTCTTCCCCCGTCAGTTTCCTGATAAGAAAAAGCAAGAAAATTTTTCTCCCGGGTTTCCAGGGAATTCCCCTTTTTGATGTGATCCGTTTCCTTTTTTTGCAAGCAGGAAAAACCGGATTTACGGAAAGAGCTTCAGCTATTGCTTTTAATTTCACTATGACCATTCCGCCCACACTTATCTTTTTGTTTACCTTAATTCCTCATCTGCCCATTTCGCAGGCATTTGTCAACCAGATATTCTCACTTATAAAAGATGTAGTGCCGGGTGAAAAAAATTATAGCGTGGTAATAAAATTCATATCTGATATTCTTAATAAACCAAGAACGGGTTTGTTGTCAA
>JBPPMM010000054.1:0-8407 GCA_051306075.1 Chitinophagaceae bacterium | reverse complement strand
AATCAGTAAAAAAAGAAACGGCATAAATTTTTTTGAAATATTAGTCTACCAAAAGAATAGACAATAAATGAATTATATATGATAAATACCAGCGTAAACGGGCAAGGTCAAAATGCAAATTCAAAGGCGAGGACCCTGGATTCTCTTGAGCAACTGGAAACAGAAAGCATTCATATTTTTCGTGAAGTAGTGGCGCAGTTTGAAAAACCCGCTTTGCTTTTTAGCGGTGGAAAGGATTCAATTACCCTCGTCCATCTGGCAAGAAAAGCGTTTGCACCCGGAAAAATTCCCTTTCCATTAGTACATATAGACACCGGCCACAATTTTCCGGAGGCACTGGCCTTCCGGGATGAACTGGCAAAAGAGGTGAAAGCAAACCTGGTAGTTCGAAAAGTAGAAGATACAATCAGGCAAAAAAATCTTACGGAGCCAAAAGGAAAATTTGCAAGCCGCAACTGGCTGCAGACGCATACATTGCTTGATACCATAGAAGAATTTAAGTTTGATGCCTGTATTGGCGGCGCCCGCCGGGATGAAGAAAAAGCGAGAGCTAAAGAAAGAATTTTTTCCGTTCGTGACGAATTTGGGCAATGGAATCCAAAATTGCAGAGACCGGAACTTTGGAATATATATAACGGACGAATTCATAAAGGAGAAAATGTAAGAGTGTTTCCCATTAGTAACTGGACTGAACTGGATATCTGGAATTATATCCGGAAAGAAAATATTGCATTGCCCTCTATCTATTTTACACATGAAAGGGAAGTGATAGAGCATGAAGGTCAATTAGTGGCTGTTTCCGAATTTATTGAAATGGATGAGTCGGATATAATTTTGAAAAAGCAGGTTCGCTATCGTACTGTAGGCGATATGACATGCACTGCGGCTGTTGAATCAAAAGCAGCAACATTGGATGAAGTAATAGATGAAATTATTTTAACCCGAATCAGCGAAAGAGGTGAAACAAGAATCGATGACAAGGTTACGGAAGCAGCCATGGAAGACAGGAAAAAAAATGGTTATTTCTGATTCAATAAATAGGAAGACAAAAATAATAACGGATAATAAATATTTTCAAATGGACTTATTGCGATTTATAACAGCAGGTAGTGTTGATGATGGAAAAAGCACCCTGATCGGTCGTTTGCTTTACGATAGTAAGAATATATTGGTGGATCAACTGGAAGCATTAGAAAAATCCACAAAAAACCGGACGGATGGTTCTCTAGACCTGGCCTTACTTACAGATGGCCTGCGTGCAGAAAGGGAGCAGGGCATTACAATTGATGTTGCTTATCGTTATTTTACCACGCCTTTAAGGAAATTCATAATTGCAGATGCTCCCGGCCATGTGCAGTATACCCGTAACATGATCACCGGCGCTTCCAATGCCAACCTGATTATTATTCTGATAGATGCAAGGCAAGGTGTTGCAGAGCAAACCCGCCGGCATTCCATTATTGCTTCCTTATTAAAGATTCCGCATGTGGTGGTAGCTATTAATAAGATGGACCTTGTTGAATACTCGCAGGATGTATTTAATAATATAATTATTGATTTCGAAGAAGTAGCCCGCCAGTTAGATTTGAAGGATATCACTTATGTTCCTATCAGCGCATTGAATGGAGATAATATCGTTGACAGGTCAGAAAAAATGGAATGGTATGAAGGAAAACCCCTGCTTGAATTCCTGGAAAATATTAAGATAGATAACGATGTCAATCTCATTGATCCGAGGTTCCAGGTACAACTGGTTATTCGTCCGCAAACAGAAGATTTGCATGATTACCGTGGTTATGCCGGAAAAGTGTTAAGTGGTATTTATAAAAAGGGAGATAAGGTAAGAGTATTACCTGCGGATATTGAAACCACCATATCCGGTTTGGAAACTGGTGGTAAAGAAGTAGAGGAAGTATTTGCACCTCAGAGTGCGGTTATTCATTTAGCAGATGATATTGACATTAGCCGGGGCGATACAATCGTTAATTCCAATAACCTGCCACAGGTAAGCAATGAATTGGATGTATTGCTTTGCTGGATGGATGATAAACCATTGCAGAAAGGCAACAAATATATATTACAACATAATAGCCGTTTGGTAAAAGCGGTTGTAAAAAAAATAGAATATAAACTGGATGTAAATTCCCTGCAGCATCATCCGGTAGATGGAGGTGTAAAATTAAACGAGGTGGTGAAAGCTACTATTAAGACTGCTTCTCCCCTGGTATATGATGCCTATGATAAACTGGGCAGTAATGGTAGTGCTATATTGATAGACGAAACGTCAAATGGTACTGTGGCTGCGGTATTAATTAAATAATTTTTTTACCAGGCAAAATATGAATAAGGCAGAATCAATAGGTAAAGTAATATTGGCGGGAGCTGGCCCCGGTGATGCAGATCTGATAACTGTGAAATTGCAGAAACGTTTAGCGGAAGCTGATGTTATATTAGTTGACAGGCTGGTGAACCCGGAGATCATAGAGTTACATGCACCAAAAAATGTTTTGACATTAATGACAGGCAAGCAGGGTTTTCATGATGGTTCTGTAGCGCAGGAAGACATCAACAAATTGATGGTAGGCCATGCATTAAACGGGAAAACAGTTTTGCGCCTCAAAGGTGGAGATACGGCATTTTTCAGCAATATGCTGGATGAATTGATTGCCCTTCAGGAAAATAATATTCCCTTTGAGATCATTCCCGGAATAACGGCAGCATCCGGAGCCTCCGCATATGCCGGTATTCCATTGACGGCAAGGGGCTACGCAAAAAGTGTTCAGTTCATCACCTTTAATCCATGCAGCCACTATGATGAGGACAAATGGAAAGGTCTTGCCATTTCCGATGATACACTGGTTTTTTATATGGCCGCCAAAGGACTTTCTAATCTGGCCGGTTTACTGTTGCAATATTCAAATAAACCATTCACGCCATTGGCAGTTATCGAACAGGCAACAACGGAACATCAGCAGGTTCATATTTCCACATTAAAGGATTGTGTGATGGATTTTGCCAGTTTGAAATTCAGTTCACCGTCGCTGGTGATTGTAGGTGAAGTTGTCAGGCTGCACCAGGAATTCAATTGGTACCAGGCGAATAAAGCAGGTTCCGTATTTAATAATTTGGTTAATGCAAAAAGATAAGCTGGTATGCTGGAAGAAATAAAACTAAAACAACTACATGAACTGATAGATGGCTATTCAAAAGAGGAGCTTATCTGGATCAACGGCTACCTGTCTGGTTTGGTATCTAACGGGAAAACGAATGGTGCCATTCATAATAACGGGCATGATGCAAAGCCTGTAGCAACAAAAAAAATCAGCCTGGCTTTTGGTACTGAAACAGGAAATGCAAAACGTTTAGCCACTCAACTGGCAACAGTGGCCAAGAAAAAAGGAGTGAATGCAAAACTGGTAGGACTGGATCAGTACCGGTTCAGTGATTTACCTAAAGAAGAATATTTTTTTGTGGTCATCAGTACACAGGGTGAAGGTGAGCCCCCAATTCCTGCGAAGAAGTTTTATGATCACATTCATGAGAATAAATTAGAACTTTCCAATTTAAAATTCAGTGTTCTTGCATTGGGTGATTCATCCTATCCTATGTTTTGCAAAACCGGGGAAGATGTAGATACACAGTTCAGCCAGTTTGGGGCAAAAAGAGTGGTGCCATTGCAAAAATGTGATGTTGACTACGAGCAGGACGCATTGGACTGGTTTGAAAAAGTATTAAATATTTTGGAAACCAAATCCGAAACGCCTGCCACCGGCATCCCGACACCTGTAGTTATAAAAAAGGCAACAGGAAAAAAATATTACCAGGGAACTATTCTTACCAATATTAATTTGAATGACAGGGGATCAAATAAAAGTACCTATCATATTGAGATTGGCACTGATGAAACTATTGAATATGAACCCGGCGATACCATTGGTATTATCCCCCGAAACCGGGAAGATGTTGTAGAAAAGATCATTTCATTAACCGGGATTGATCCGTTACAAATAATTGAAACAACTAAAGTAAAAGCATCAGTAAAAGAATTGTTGTTACAGCACTTAAGTATTTGTTTCCTGCTTACATCTACTCTTAAAAAATACGCTGCCATTATTAAACAGGATATTCCCGATACAAGAATGGATCTTGTTGACCTGTTGCGGATATATCCCGTAAGTGATGCCGCACAATTCGCCGACGTAATAAAAATTTTAATGCCCATTGCTCCTCGTTTGTATTCTATTGCTTCTTCTCCTGCCGGGCATGGCACCAATGAAGTACATATTACTGTTGCCAGGGATCGCTTCCTGGCGCAGGATGAACAGCGGTTTGGTTTGTGCAGCGAATTTTTGGGAGACAAGCCTGTTAATTCCGGAATTACTTTTTATGTGCACAAGGACAAGCACTTCAAATTACCCGCGGCAGATAAAGATATTATCATGATTGGTCCGGGTACCGGAGTAGCTCCTTTCCGTTCTTTCCTTGCTGAAAGGGATGCAACTGGAGCAAATGGCAGAAACTGGTTCTTTTTTGGAGAGCAACATTTCATAACTGACTTTCTCTACCAAACAGAAATGCAGAATTATGTGGAAACCGGTGTGCTGACCAAATTAGATCTCGCTTTTTCCAGGGACCAGGCAGAAAAAATTTATGTACAGCATCGGATGCTGGAGAAAGCATCAGAGTTATATACCTGGATAAATGAAGGGGCCTATGTTTTTATAAGCGGAACAAAAGATCCCATGAGTAAAGATGTTGAAAACACTTTATTACAGATCATAGAAGAACAAGGCAAGAAGACAAATGACGATGCAAAACTATACCTGGAATTATTGAAGAAGAACGGAAGATTTGAGAAAGATGTTTATTAATCCCTGGTTTGAAACAGGTCAGGCATTAGTAAAAATAATATTTTAAAGTTTGATAAGAAAGAAATCATGAGTGTGAAGAATAATTTATCACCGGTAGAAAAAATTAAAACAAGCAGCAAGGGGCTTCGGGGTACGCTGAAGGAAAGCTTGCTGGATGATATTACAGGAGCCTTAAGGGAAGATGATCAGTCGCTGATCAAATTCCACGGCATGTATCAGCAGGATGACCGGGACAGGCGGGAAGAGAGAAGTGCCAAAAAATTGGAATGGCTATATTCTTATATGATACGGTTACGGTTACCGGGCGGTTTTCTGACCCCGCAACAATGGATCGGCCTTCACCATATAGCAGGAGAACATTCTACCGGTACCATAAAAATAACAACCAGGCAAACGATCCAGTTGCATGGAATTTTGAAATCGCATATTAGGCCAACCATTCAATCTTTCAATACGCTGCACCTGGATTCTATTGCCGCCTGCGGCGATGTGAATCGTAATGTGACCTGCAGTGCTCATCCCAACGAATCACCCGTTCATGAAGAAGTGTTTAAATATGCAGATAAAATAAGTTTGCTCGCATTACCCAAAACAAAAGCCTATTATGAAATCTGGCTGGGAGAGGAGCAAATTGCCGATATAAAAGAAGAAGATCCTTTATACCAGGAAAGATATTTGCCCAGGAAATTTAAAATAGGAATTGCCATTCCGCCAAATAATGACGTAGATATTTTAACCAACGACGTGGGCCTGATTGCCATTATTGAGAACGGAAAGTTGAAAGGATTCAATATTGCTGCAGGTGGCGGATTAAGCGCTACGCATGGTAACTCCAATACATATCCCCGGCTGGCAACTGTTTTAGGATATGTAGAAGGAGAAGAAAAAGTGCTGAAGGCTGTCTATGAAATCATGACCATTCAAAGAGATCATGGAAACAGAAGCGACAGGAAGCTGGCCCGCTTGAAATATACGATCGACAGGCTGGGTGTTGAAGCTTTTAAAATTGAATTGGAAAAAAGATGTGGATTTCAATTAGAAGAAACAAAACCTTATCAATTTACTTCCCGGAAAGATCATTATGGATGGGCAAAAAATCATGAGAATAAATGGTACTATACCTTGTTTGTTGAAAATGGAAGAATACTGGATGAAAATTCCACTGCATTAAAAACGGCCATGTTGGAAATTGCAAAAACCGGGAAAGCTAATTTTCGCTTTACCGGAAATCAAAACCTCATTCTGGCCGATATTTCCGAAACGGATAAAAAAGAAATTGATAACATACTTGAAAACTTTGGAATAGAAGCCCATACAAACAAGGCAGGGATGATGCGGAAGAACTCAATTGCTTGTGTGGCTTTTAATACCTGCCCACTAGCTTTGGCCGAGGCCCAGCGCTATTTGCCAGCACTTATTTCTAAAATTGAACCACTACTGGAGAAGTATTCATTGCAAAACGATGAAATTATTTTGCGAATGACAGGTTGCCCCAATGGATGCGGTCGTTCACCTGCTGCGGAGATCGGTTTTGTGGGCACGGCCTACGGCCATTATAATTTACATATTGGGGGAGACAGGATAGGGGAAAGACTGAATACGAAATTTAAAGAAAATCTGAACGAAGAACAGATACTGGAAACACTGGATGAATTATTTGCGGTATTTTCAAAAGAAAGAATAAACGATGAAACGTTTGGTGATTTTTCAAACAGAAAATGGATCCATGCAAATTAAACGGATCATCATACCAGTTCTTTTTCTATTAGTAGGGATTGGTGTTAAAGGGCAATCCAAAATTAATAAGCATGTCAGCTGGTGGCCTGCCTATTATCTTACATATGCCATCAATAACAAATGGGAGGTTAATTCGGATATACAAGCCAGGAACCAGGCAAAAAAACCCCTGGTGGGTTTAATAAGTTTTAGAAGCGGGGTGTATTATCATTTGAATAATCATTGGACGCTGGCTGCAGGTTTAGCCTGGTTTAACCAGCAACAATATACGGCCCTGAAGGAAAAAATTGTTACCAATGAAATTCGTCTTTGGGAGGCAATCAGGTACGATATACAAATCAACCGCTTGGCATTACAAAATCAACTGCGGGTAGAACACAGGCATTGGATAAACCCGGATGAAAATGCGCTCCGGTTAGGATATAAGCTGGCAGGAAAATATCGCTTTAATGAAAAATGGAATAGAATGGCCGGCTCCGAATTAATGTGGCAAAGCAGGGACCTGAGAAAGGATTGGGATCAAACACAGACCTACGTGGGAGGTGAATTTGATTTTAATAAGTATAACGCAGTTCAATTGTTACTGATGACAAGGATGCAGTTTAGTACACACATGTATCAACCCGTAGTAAGAATAAATTTTATTCAATCAATTATCTGAAAAGTATGAGTGAGATATCTGAAGGCGATGTGGAATTGGAAAAACATGATGAATTGCCAAAAACAGACAATCACCTGTTTCCTGTTTTTTTGAAACTGGAGGAGTTGAGAGTATTGCTGGTGGGTGGTGGAAATGTAGGTTTGGAGAAATTGACTGCCATATTAACGAATGCTCCGGCCACCTTTATTCATATAGTTGCTCCCGCCATTGATGAAAATATAACCAGGCTGGCGGCCAGGCATCCGAATGTGTTAATTGAAAAGAGAAATTTTCAACCCGGTGATCTGGAGGAGAAAGAATTGGTTGTTATTGCCATCAATGATAAAAAGGAAAGTTTACGGATCCGCCAAATGGCAAAAGAAAAGAAATTGTTGGTCAATGTGGCTGATACACCCGAGCAATGTGATTTTTATTTAAGCAGTATTGTTCAAAAAGGAAATCTGAAAATCGCCATATCCACCAATGGAAAATCACCGACGGTAGCTAAAAGAATAAAAGAAGTATTAAATGAAGTATTGCCGGGGGAACTGGATGAAACTATTGAGAATATTCATAAAGTACGAAGCAAACTCAACGGCAACTTTGCATATAAAGTAAGAAAACTAAATGCGCTTACTAAAATATTGGTAGAAAAGGATAATGCGGATAAGGAGAAAAGATGGAGAAAGATCGCTACTTATTCTTTGATTGGATTCGCCCTGATGCTGATCGGGCATTTTGTTTTTTCATATCTGCCTTTCCAGGAAATAGCCGACGATACGATCAGTTGGTATAATACGCTGGATAAAAATTTCCCCCTGATGGTAGTAGCCGGTTTCCTGGCTCAGTTGGTGGATGGTGCGCTGGGAATGGGGTATGGGGTAACAAGTGCCACTATTATGCTTTCGGCTGGCGTAAACCCGGCGGCCATCAGTGCCAGTATACATACAGCAGAAATGTTTGCCAGTGGTGCATCAGGCTATAGCCATTATAAGTTCGGCAATGTCAATAAAAAATTATTTAAAGCGCTTTTGATACCCGGTGTTATTGGTGCCATTCTCGGAGCTATTTTTTTGACGCAATTGGGACAAACTCATATAGAGTACCTGCGTCCTATAATGGCAGCCTATACTTTATTTTTGGGTGTAAGGATACGCAT
>JBPPMM010000033.1:0-15272 GCA_051306075.1 Chitinophagaceae bacterium | reverse complement strand
AGCCTATGGAATGAAATGATTCTGAAAAAAGGTAATGCAACAGCGCAGGATAGTAATGACCGTTTCCTGGCCAACATACAAAAAGGAGGTACGTATTCTGTAGTGCCGCGTATACCAGGCGGAGAAATTACCCCGGACAAATTAATAGTAATAGGCCAGATAGCGAAAGAATATAATTTATATACTAAGATCACGGGTGGTCAGCGGATCGATATGTTTGGCGCACATGTAAATGATCTGCCTGCTATATGGTCGCTTTTAATTGAAGCGGGTTTTGAAAGCGGTCATGCATACGGTAAAGCATTAAGAACAGTCAAAAGTTGTGTGGGTAGTACCTGGTGCCGGTTTGGATTGCATGATAGCGTAAGCTATGCAATCCGTATTGAAGAACGATATAGAGGAATAAGAGCGCCTCATAAAATCAAGTCAGCTGTTTCCGGTTGCATTCGTGAATGTGCAGAAGCACAAAGCAAAGACTTTGGTATCATCGCTACGGAAAAAGGATGGAATCTTTATGTATGTGGCAATGGCGGTAGCAAACCTCAGCATGCCTTATTACTTGCTACCGATCTGGATGATGATACTTGTATAAAATATATTGATCGTTTCCTGATGTTTTATATAAAGACAGCTGATCCATTAACAAGAACAGCCACATGGCTCAATAAAATGGAAGGCGGAATTAATTACCTGCGCAATGTAGTGATCAATGATAGTTTGGGAATGGCGGGGCAATGGGAAAACGAAATGCAATTATTGGTAGACAGCTATGAATGTGAATGGAAGGCAGCTGTAGAAAATCCTGAGATCCGCAAACGGTTCAGTCATTTTGTAAATGCGCCCCGGGAAAAAGATCCTTCTGTAAAATTTGATCCGCTGCGTGATCAAAAAAGAGCGAAAGAATGGAAATAGAATAGAACACGCCTATTTAAAATTTGAATTGCCATCTTGTCAAAATAGAGTCCGTACTCTATGAAATATACTTCACGATTGTTTGCCGTTTCTGGCATAGCCTCCAAAAATTAAATGATTGCCTGCTGTTAATTAAGTATAACACTTATCAGAAAATTTTAAACTGATCAAAATGAATAATGAAAAAAATATGGAAAAATGCACTTACACTCCTTCAGAAGCTGGCGATAAGAATTGGTTCTTAGCCTGCCATATTGATGATATGCCGGCCAATGGTGGTGTTTGCGTAAAATATAAAGAAGAGCAGATCGCTTTGTTTCATTTTACCAGGTTGAATGAATGGTATGCAACGCAAAATGAATGTCCTCACCGTCAGCAAATGGCGTTGAGCCGCGGTATGATCGGATCACAGGGTGATGAGCCAAAAATCGCATGCCCCTTTCACAAAAAAACATTTTCATTAAAAACAGGCGAATGCCTGAGCGGCGATGAATGTGCTATCAAAACCTACGATGTAAAAGTGGAAGATGGTAACGTGTTTATTGGTATCCGGGATTAAAAAGTTTTATCAGATAGAAAAAAACCCCGGTTCGGAATGGAAGCTCGGCCGGGGCAATGATTCCAAATTGACTAACAATTTAAAACCAAAACAAAATTATGAACAAAGGCGTAAGAATGTTTAATTATCTAAGTTACACTTTGGGTGTTTTACTTTTAAGTTTTGGGCTTCATGCCCAGATATCCCTCGGAGTCCAGGTGAGAACAAGAACTGAATACCGAAATGGTTTAGGAACCTTGCGGCCCAAAGTTCATGATGCTTCTTTTTTTACTTCCCAAAGAAGCAGGCTTTCGTTTAATTATAAAGCCAGTCGTATTGTATTACAAACTTCTGTTCAGGATGTACGGGTTTGGGGTCAGGATGCTTCAACAATCAGTGCTTTTGATGGAAGTAAATTAGGACTCCATGAAGCCTGGGCAGAGATTATTCTTGCCAATAAAAAAGATACTTCGTTCAGAAAAAAGTCTGTTGAATATTTGGCCCTTAAAATAGGAAGGCAGGAATTATTGTATGACGACAGCCGCTTGTTGGGAAACCTGGATTGGTTGCAGCAGGCACGGCGACATGATGCTGCTGTTTTTAAACTTCTGCATAAAGGATGGCAATTAGATGCAGGGTTTGCATTCAATCAAAACACGGATGCATTTAATTATAACGGTACTTTTTATACTCCAGCAAATACACCGGTAATAGTAAAAGATAGCCGGGGATACCTGGTGCCAACACCAGCCGGTTTGGTGCCTTTGATGAACGGAACAGGAGTTAGCAGTAAGAATGGGAATCCATCTTTTGTTAACCCGCCTTCTACAAACGGGATGAATCAATTCTATAAATCGCTTCAATTCCTTTATGCCGCAAAAACATTTAAGAATACAAAAGTTTCCGGATTGTTGTTAGCGGATCAGTTTGGAAAATATGTTCTTGATTCCATTCAAACATCCAATGTAAGCGAACCGGGATATGTGTATGGTCGCAGGTTTAACCAGGCAGGAACAAATACCAGGATTACAACCGGTATTCTAGTCAATAGCCCTTTGAATAATGAAAAGACACTGGTTATAAGCGGTGGAATTTATTACCAGGCAGGAAAAGATAAGGATGGAGTTGATTTAAGTGCCTATACAACAACCCTGGCACTGGCACTTTCTAAGAACCAATTTACATACACCTTGGGTTGGGATTATCTGTCAGGCAATGATGCCATTTCTCCTTCCGGAAAAAATAATCGGTTCGATCCTTTATATGGTACTCCGCATAAGTTCTGGGGGTACATGGATTATTTCTATGTAGGTACGGGTTCTCCCTCTGGTGGTTTAAGCGACGGTATGTTCAAAATAAAGTATGGAAGCAAGAACAAAAGATTTAGTGCAGGTATGGATTATCATTATTTCTCCCTGGCCAGCAATATGAAGGATGGAAGCGGCAATGCGACAAATAAATACCTGGGCAGTGAATTTGATTTCATAACTAATTATTCGCTTAACAAATTCGCATCACTTGAATGGGGCTTTAGCCTGATGGCCGCAACTAAAAGTATGGAGTATGCAAAATCCATTACGCCTGGCACAGCTAATCTTACCGGAACCTGGAGTTACCTGATGATTAGCATAAAACCAGAATTTCTTTTTAAATCAAATTAACCCGATAAAAAAATCAATCATTCTAAAAATTGGAAATATGACAACTATAAACAACCAACCGCTGGAAAAATTGAAAATCTTTAGTTTGAACAGTATCCAGATGAAAACATTTCATATTACGTGGATGATGTTCTTTATCTGTTTTTTTGGATGGTTTGGCCTGGCCCCTTTAATGCCTTCTATTCGTGAAGATCTTCAGCTTACAAAAAATCAAATTGGAAACCTGATTATTATTTCTGTTTCAACCACTATTATAGCAAGATTAATTATAGGCCGTTTATGTGACACCTGGGGACCGAGAAAAACGGCAGTTCGTCTTTTACTGGTAGGATCATTACCGGTTTTCCTGGTGGGTCTTGCCACGGATTATACCAGCTTCCTGATTTTTCGCGGAGCTATTGGTATCATAGGCGCTTCCTTTGTTATTACACAGTATCATACATCCATGATGTTTGCATCAAAAATAAAAGGCACGGCCAACGCAATAACCGGGGGTTGGGGTAACCTCGGTGGTGGAATTACCAATATGGTGATGCCATTAATATTTGCTGCTATTGTTGGTTTCGGATTTACAAAAGGCGAAGCCTGGAGATATGCAATGATTGTTCCCGGTATAATGATGTTATTTGTTGCCTGGCTTTACCATAAATACACGAAGGATACGCCGGCTGGTAATTTTAATGAAATTGACCGGGTTCAAAAAGCAAAAACAAAAACGGACTGGTCCATACTTAAGGACTGGCGGGTTTGGGCGTTGACCATGGCTTATGCCATGTGCTTTGGAATGGAGATCACTTTTGATAATGTAGCTGCGCTTCATTTTGTAGATAATTTCGAATTAACGCAGGCATCAGCAGGATTCTGGGCTGGTATTTTTGGAGCAATGAACATCTTCGCCCGTGCATTGGGTGGAATTGTATCGGATAAAGTGGGAAATAAATTTGGCATGCGTGGCAAAGGATTGCTGCTTGCAGGTGTGTTGTTATTGGAAGGAATCGGCCTGATCATTTTTGCCCAAACAGGAACACTGGGCATGGCCATTGTTTCTATGTTAGGCTTTGCCTTATTCCTTAAAATGGCCAATGGTGCTACTTATGGAATTGTCCCTTTCATCAATGAAAAAAATGTGGGATTGATCAGCGGTATAGTAGGAGCCGGAGGTAATGTAGGTGGTATGTTATTTGGCTTTTTATTTAAAAGCAGCAGCATCACCTATGTGGAAGCATTCGGATATATCGGAATGATTGTTATCGGTGTTTCAGTGATTATATTAATAACAAGATTTACAAATCCGGTAGAAAGGACGGAAGCTGCGGCACTTCAGCCTACAGCTTAAGTTTTTTCAAAAAAATAATTACTGCACCGGACATATATATCTGGTGCTGAAAATTAAGAATGATAAAAAACAATTCATATAAAACAACCTGTTGTTATTGTGGTGTGGGCTGCGGCATGGTGGTTCATAAGGATAAGTTGGGCAGGATAATGGTGGAAGGCGATAAAGAACATCCTGTTAATAAAGGTATGTTATGCAGCAAGGGCATGAACCTGCATTACACCGTGAACGATACTACCGACCGTCTCTTGTTTCCTGAAATGAGATATAGTCGAAACCAGCCCAGGCAAAGAGTTTCGTGGGATGTGGCGTTGGAAAGAACGGCGGCTGTATTTAAAACACTAATTGAAAAATACGGTCCTGATTCCGTAGCCTTTTATGCTTCCGGTCAATGCCTTACTGAGGAATATTATGTGGTCAATAAACTGATCAAGGGGTTAATTGGCAGTAATAATATAGATACAAATTCAAGATTATGCATGAGCAGTGCGGTGGTTGGATATAAAATGAGTTTGGGAGAAGACAGCGTACCGGTCAGTTATGATGATATAGAATTATGTGATGTGATATTTGTGGCCGGTGGCAATCCTGCATGGTGTCACCCTATATTATGGAGAAGGGTGGAGGCAGCAAGGGAAAAAAATCCGGGGCTTAAAATAATAGTGAGTGATCCCCGCAAAACACAAACCTGTTCCATAGCCGATGTTCATCTTCAACTTAACCCGGGAACTGACATCACTTTACATCATGCTATTGGCCGCTGTTTGATCGAAGAAGATAAAATAGATAAGCAATTTATCCTGGATCATTCAGAAGGGTATGAAAATTATCGTGATAAAGTGTTTGAAAGAACAATAGCAGAAGCAGCGATTATATGTGGTGTACAGGACAAAGATATTCGCCGGGCTGCGTCCTATATTGGCAATGCCATCGGATTTATTACCATGTGGACAATGGGACTCAATCAGAGTGTCATCGGGGTGAATAAAAATCTATCGCTCATCAATCTTAATTTAATTACAGGCCATATCGGTAAACCGGGCTCTGGTCCCTTTTCATTAACTGGGCAACCAAACGCCATGGGAGGCAGAGAAGTGGGTGGTCTTTCTAATTTATTACCGGCTCACCGTGATTTGTTGAATGAATCGCATCGGAATGAAGTGGAAAAATTCTGGCAGGTTCCCTTAGGCACCATTGCTCCCAAACCCGGGTTAACGGCTACTGAAATGTTTGAAGCCTTGAATGACGGAAAACTAAAAGCCATCTGGATATTATGCACCAATCCATTAATTAGTTTACCGGATGTGCGTAAAGCTGAAGAAGGTTTGAAGAAAGCAAAGTTTGTAGTGGTACAGGATGTAAGTAATAAGGTAGAAACACTGGCGTATGCAGATGTGGTATTGCCAGCAGCTGCCTGGACAGAAAAAGAAGGTACTATGACCAATGCCGGTCGATATATTTCCCACTTATCTGAAATAACTGATGCACCTGGTGAAGCTTTGCCCGATGCAGAGATCATTTGCCGTTTTGCAAAAAAGATGGGTTATCACGGATTTGATTTTAAAAATACCGGCGAAATTTATGAAGAGCATGCTGCTTTAACAAAAGGTACATCTGTTGACATATGCGAAATGAACTATTCCATATTAAAAGAAAAAAGATCGGTACAGTGGCCCTATAATAAAAAGTTGAATGGATATGGAACACCCCGGTTATTTACCGATAAAAAATTTCATACGCCATCTCAAAAAGCCATTATTCATTCTTTTGAAGATGTTAATTTAAGTGAGCAAGTCAGTGAAAAATTTCCGTTGGTCCTTACTACAGGCCGTATCAGGGATCAATGGCATACCATGAGCAAAACGGGGAAAGTAAATAAACTAAAGCAACATATAAGTGAAGCGTTCCTTGAAATTCATCCGGAAGATGCAGAAGAAAGGAAGATCAGTGATGGCGCCTTGTTAGAAATTTTTAATACCAGGGGTTCCGTAAGAGTGAAGGCCAGGGTTTCTACTGACATAAAAAAAGGCGTTTGCTTTTTACCCATGCATTGGGGAAGGATATTAAACAGCGATCTGAACCGGGCCAATAATTTGACGAGCAATTTGGTGGATCCTAAAAGTAAAGAACCGGATTTTAAGTTTAGTACGGTTCAGGTAAGCTTGTATAGGAAACCAAAACAAAAAATAATAGTCATCGGCGCCGGCGCAGGAGCTTGTGGTTTTGTAAAAAGTTACCGGGCTTTGAATACAGATGATGATATTGAAATATTCAGTAAAGAAGACTTTCCTTTTTACAATCGTGTTCTGCTGCCTGATTATATCAGCGGTGTTTTACCATGGAATAATCTGGTTAAGATGACCGATAAGGAAGAATTTGATTATAATATCAAATTGCATCGCGGTATAAGTATAGAAATGATAGACCGCGAAAGAAAAATTGTAACGGATAGCCTGGGTCGGGTTCATCTATATGATGTTTTATTAGTGGCCACCGGCAGCCGGGCCGCCATGCTGCGGGATATTCCTTCTATGAAAGGAATCTTTACTATGCGTAACCGGGTGGATGCTGACAACTTCAAAAAGCATATTAATCCCGCAAATGGGAAAGTAGTTATTGTTGGCGGAGGCTTACTGGGCATAGAACTGGCTGCTTCACTGCGTGAATCCAATATAGCAGTGACCATCGTGCAGCGTATTTCCCGTTTAATGGATCGCCAGCTTGATCCTTTGGGAAGCCAGTTATTGCATGAAGAGTTAACAGACAAAGGGGTTGATATTTATTACAACGACGAAATAGAACGATTCCTGGGAGATAAAAAGGTATCCGCCATCCGCTTAAAGAGTGGTTTGATGATCCATTGCCAGGCTATTGTTATTGCTATTGGTACTACGCCGAATATTGAGATGGCAAGAACGAGTGGCATCGAATGTAAACGTGGAGTGGTGGTCAACGAATATTTGCAAACAAATGATGAGAACATCTTTGCTATTGGAGAGATAGCAGAGTTCAAAGGATTTCTATATGGCATTACGGCTGCAGCGGAACAACAGGCTGAAATAGTGGCAAGATATCTGAACGGCGATATTTCAAAATACTATAATGGTTCCTTGCTGATGAATATCTTAAAAATGCACGGCACTGATCTTTGTTCTTTGGGAGAAGTGGAATGTCCTGATGATCCTGCCTATGAGGAGGTGGTATTCATAGATAAAGCCAAACGTTATTATAAAAAATGTATCATCCATAACGACCGCCTGATCGGCGCCATATTGATAGGTGATAAAAGTGAGTTCCTGGAATATCGTAACCTGATTGATAATAAGATTGAGTTAAGTGAAAAACGTTTGCAGTTACTCCGCTCCGGGATGCCTTCAGAACCAGTGATGGGTAAACTTATATGCAGTTGTAATAATGTAGGCGAAGGAAATTTGATCAATAAGATAAATGAAGGATGCAAAGATCATTTGCAACTGTGCCAGCTTACAGGGGCAGGCCAGGGCTGCGGAAGTTGCAGGCCGGAAGTAAAAGCAATTTTAGACAAAGAATTGTCATCACTAAAAAAAGAAAAGGAAGTTTCAGAAATATTTATTTGAATTCGCTCGCCAACAGGGATTATTATTTTCATGGTCATACTATGTGGCCAAAAAACAATAAAAAATAAACATATGAAACAACGATATACCATAAAGGTTAATTTTCGGGGAGGTATTATTTCTCCCGGAGATCTTTATAATATTTTGGTTGCTGCCTCTAAGGCCGGCGTTTATTTTGTAAGTTTTGGTCTTCGCCAGCAGTTGCTGATCGATGTTCCTTCCGAAACGATGAAGGTTTTGACTGAAGAACTAAAAAAGCTGGATATATTTTTTGAATCGGACAAAGATGAGTTCCCAAACATTATTAGTAGTTATGCAGCAGAAGAAGTTTTTATCCGGAATACCTGGTTGAGTGAAGGTGTTTATAAAGATATTTTTGACAATATTGATTACCAGCCCCGGCTGAAATTAAATATTTCTGACAGCAACCAGAGTTTCACTCCCATACTAACAGGCAATATTAATTGGGTAGCCTCCGCTACAGACCAGCATTTCTGGCACCTGTTTGTGCGGTTTCCTAAAACAAATATCATTTGCGAATGGACTGAATTGGTTTATACGAATGATGTAGCGAGAATGTCAGCGGAAATAGAAAAAATAATTTTACAGAATAAGGAAGAGTTTTATGATAAACGAAATGCGGGTGGTGACAGGCTGTTCAAAAAAATTCCATTGGAAAAATTTATTACCAAGCCAGCAGAGAAACCTGCCGTGTTACCGCCATTTAATCTGCCTTATTATGAAGGACTGAACCACTACGATAATAAATACTGGCTGGGCTTGTACCGGCGTGATGAATTATTCAGCATTGCTTTGTTAAAGGATCTGTGCCTTTTATGTTTGGATACCAAAGTTGGCCAGTTATGTTCTACATCATGGAAGTCTGTAATGGTAAAAGGTATTGAAGAAAAAGATAAGCTGGCCTGGAACCGGTTGCTGGAAAAGCACCGGGTGAATATGCGGCATGCAGCCAACGAACTTAATTTCCAGGTTGAAGATAATTGCCAGGAAGGTTTGCAATTGAAACAGTACCTGGTAAAAGAATTCAGTGATGAAGATACCCGTACGTTCGGTATTTGTATCGGTATTAAAACCCGAAAAAAAAGCGAAGTGTTTAGTAGCATACTGGTACGACGGAAGGCACTTTTGCGTTTTTTAGGCTTTGAACTTTTTTTCCTTTACGATATTCTTTGTGCACACGATTTTAATCCCAATAAGCGAACAGGATTTGTATTTAGCCGGAATATTCCTAAATTTTTACTGGCTGAACAACTGCGGCAGGCTATTGATGCATTTTATATCAGCCGTGCCACAAAACCATCATCAGTTGGAAAAAAAGGGATAAAAAGGAAAGAAAAAGAAGTGGCGATTGTAAAAAAGTTTATTTACCAGTGTAAACATTGCCTGACCATTTATGATCCGGCTTCGGGGGAACCTGATAATAACATTGAAGCCGGTACGCCTTTTGAAACACTTGCTGCAGATTATAATTGTCCCTTATGTGAAGGACCAAAAGATGATTTTTTAAAAACGGACAATGTTCAATTGGGACTACATACCATTTAATTCTGCATGCGCATTAAAATTCCTGAAATATTTTTTTTGATCTTCTGCCAGTTCGATGGACTTAATAACCAGGTGGTCGAGCATAAATTTCATACTATGTTTGACCAGGAGTCCATTGCGAAGCATAGTTAGAATTGTTGATAATCCCCGGGCTGAATAAATACCACATAAGGGCTCGGGTTCCTTACCATTAATGTACAGGTAGGCATCAGCGGGCGGTCCTGAATAGTATTGATTATGTAGTTCAGTAAGCAATGATGTCTCCATCAGCGGCATATCACAAGCAAGTATAAAAAGGTCTTGCGACGTATGTTGCAGGTGACAACTCAAAACGCCAAGCAGAGGTCCATTTACATCCAGGGCTTCATTATCCTTAATAAGATCTGTGGCAGGGAACTCCTGGGCATAGTCAGCATATTGATCATTGTTGACTGATATCTTAACCGGGATATCCAGGGCTCGCATTTTATCCAATGCCGTTTGTGCCCAGGTATTCGTTTCCTGTTTTAGCATTCCCTTGTCTGTTCCCATCCGGGTGCTTTTGCCGCCACAAAGAATAATACCTGTCATAATTTGTATTTTAAAAATGTATTGGCTGCTATAAATATTTAGTTCGTCAAATAATTTAAATATTTGAAACAGACCGAGTGATACTATTTGCTATCAGAGATTGTCATGGTGATGCGTTTTAGTATCTGTATGACCCAGGCTTTTTCCCGGAGCCACAATATCACGAACCTTTTGCTTCAACTCTTTTATTTCAGGAAAGCCGCCATATTCTTTTCTGTCAAAAATCTTTTGATCGTTGATACGGATATTAAAATCGCCATTTATTTCACTTGGCTCCAGGGTTACTCCTTGCAGATCGCTTTCGAAGGTTGTCAGAAATTCCTGTGCCATATAAGCTGCACGAAGTAACCAATGACATTTGGGACAGTATTCTATAATAATTGAAGGTTTCATTGCCAGTTGGTTTTCTTTTAAAAGGCTGCTGATTACACAATCATAAATTTACTTCTTATTCCAGGGATATAATAATAATGAAGTTGTATTTATTTAACGATGAGTTTAGCAATTTCGTAAATTTAGTTATGCTCTTAGTAAGCCAATTATTCATTTATCCAATAAAGTCATTGGGAGGTATTTCAGTTAACAGCGCAATTGTAACTGATCGTGGTTTAAAATACGACAGGCGATATATGCTTGTGAATATGAAGAACATTTTTCTTTCGCAGCGTGAAATACCGGCAATGGCTTTGCTCCGATGTGCGATAGAAGCTGATGATCTGGTGATATGGCATAAGGATAATGATGCGGATAAACTCCGTTTACAATTGATTCCGGAAGTTTATGGAACCAGTGCCAGTGTAAAAATATGGGATGACCTCTGTAGCGGGCTATATATTGGTGAGTTTGCGGATAAGTGGTTTTCTGATCAATTGAAAATACAATGCCGGTTAGTATACATGCCTGACAGCACCAGGCGACAAGTAAATCCTGTATATGCTGAGCCGGCCGATATCACCAGTTTTTCTGATGCCTATCCTGTTTTATTAATTGGTCAATCTTCTTTGGATGATTTGAATAGCCGTTTAGATGAACCGCTACCCATGAATCGATTCCGTCCCAACATTGTGATGGCAGGAGGGAAGCCATTTGACGAGGATACAATGGAGCAATTCAGTATTGGGCAAATTAATTTTTTTGGAGTAAAACTTTGTGATCGCTGTATTGTAACCACCACTAACCAGGAAACAGCAATCAAAGGAAAGGAGCCTTTGAAGACACTGGCCACGTATCGAAGGAAAAATAATAATGTTTATTTCGGCCAGAATGTTTTGTGTGGAGGCGAAGGGGAAATCAGGGTAGGTGATGAAATTGAGATCATAAAATCAAAGAAGCCTTTAATATAAAAACTTGATTGATCATAAAAATGGAAAATAAAAATTAAAATAGTTTTTTAGGATATCACTTGATGCAGGTATTTATAACCTGTTTTATTTCCCAAAAAAAATCTTTAGTTGTAGCTTTAATCAATCCTGAATCCAATTGATCATTTTTGGAAATTTCATTGTGAGCCGGGTAAGAATTTTATATAAAAATTTTTGTCTATGAAGAAGCAACAAGTAACATCCGGTATTTCTGTTGCTGAAGGGAATGGAAATTTCAACAGCCTGCCTGGCCCCGGCACAGCAGAAGAAGCCCTATTTTTTAAAACAATCCAGGCGCAGTTTAGAGATCAGTTTGAAAATGCATTTCCCGATAAGCTGGCTCCCAAGACAGTCGTCATAGTTCCCTCCCTTACACTTGACCAGGAAATTTTATCTAAGGTAAAAGGAGTAGTGCATTATGAAGAACGATTGTTGTGCATGCTTATGCTTCTGCGTATGCCCCGAACCCATGTTGTGTACGTAACCAGTACTACTATTGATCCTGTTATAGTAGATTATTACCTGCATCTGTTACCGGGTATTACCGGATATCATGCACGTCAGCGACTTACTTTATTAAGTTGCTATGATGCATCAGCACGTTCACTCACAGAAAAAATATTGGAACGTCCCCGCCTGATAGAACGGATCAGAAAATGTATAATCCATGGACATTCGGCGCATATTGCTGCTTTTAATGTTACATCATATGAAAGAACACTGGCTGTTCGCTTAGGCATTCCCATTTTTGGTTGCGATCCTGACCTGTTGGATCTCGGCAATAAAAGCAATAGCCGCAAAATATTCAGGGAATGCGGATTGCCACTGGCGCCGGGTTTCGAAGACTTACACACTTTGGATGACATTGTTCATGCTCTTACCAGTTTGAAATTGCAATATCCCGGGATACGAAAATCAGTTGTAAAAATAAATGATGGATTCTCAGGTGAAGGCAATGGCCTTTTTTCTTACGAAGGAATGGAACGTACTCATGGGGAGACCTGGATAAAAAATGAATTGAAGAAAAGATTGAAGATGGTTGCTGAAGATCTTAGCTACGAAATGTTCTTGTTCAAGTTTGAACAAATGGGAGGAATTGTAGAAGCCTTTATCGAAGGAGAAAATAAAGAGTCTCCGTCTGTTCAATGCCGTATAGATCCGGATGGAACCTGCCATGTTGCCTCCACGCACGACCAAATGCTTGGCGGTGAAAGCGGACAGGTTTTCCTGGGTGCCTGGTTTCCTGCACAATCCGGGTATGCTGTGCCCATAGGTCGTATGGGAGAAAAAGTAGCTGAATCATTAAAGCAAAAGGGAGTATTAGGCCGTTTTTCAGTTGATTTTATTTCAGTGAAAGAAAAGGAAGAATGGCGCCATTTTGCAATCGAGATCAACCTGCGGAAGGGGGGCACTACGCATCCATTGCTGATGTTGCAATTCCTCACCAACGGAACCTATGAAACTGAAAAGGGTTTGTATTGCACAGCTAACGGGCAGGTGCGTTATTACTTTTCATCTGATAATTTAAAGAGTGAAAAATATAAAGGACTTACTCCGCACGATCTGATCGATATTGCAATGATGAATGATCTGCATTATGATGGTACGCACCAGGAAGGTGTGATATTTCATTTGATAGGTGCACTTTCACAGTTTGGCAAACTGGGCGTTATTTGTATTGGCAGCTCGGCCGACCGGGCCAAAATGTATCATGACCAGATTATATCCGTTTTAGAAAAAGTGGACAGCCAGTTATAAATAAAAAAGGAAAGAATTTCGGAAGCTTTCTATTATTCAAATTGAATGGCCCGGAATTTATCCAATTCATGAAAAGAATTTTTTACAGGACCCCAAGCCCATTTGACCATTTTTCCTTCGTCATAGTCGAGCCGGTAAAAATTGGCATTCCATAAAGTTCCGCTTACAGGAGGCACATGGCCCAGCGGACTGAATATTTCATAAGGAAAAAAAATTTCGGCGCTCCATGATCGGATGCTGGCATTTGATTTCTTTTTTCCACCCACTATGTTGACCATTTTCTTAATCGCCCTGTTCTTTTCATAATGCCAGGGTATCCACCCATACGCTTTCCCGTTTACGCTGGGTACCAGCAAAACAAGTTCTTTGTTCAATTGGTTGATCTCATATTCTAAATAAAGGGGAGTGGCGGCATCGGTATGAAAAAATACTTCAAACACATCGGCCAGGTAGAGGTCATCAAAATCTTTTGTAAAAGATGTGGTGATCTTTTCATCCTCACCATTGAAAAGCACATAAATACCAGTAGAAGAATACATTATTTTAAACCGGCTAACATAAGGTTTGTTTGCGGAATCCAATTGGGTCAAATTATTCCACGATGTGCGATTCCATTCTTCATTATCTCCCTTACCTGTCAGCTCAAAGTCAGCACATGTTTTTACAAGCAGAGGAAGGGTATCAGATAAATGAATGTTTTTATTTTCGGCTGCGGTCCCTTTTGTTATAATCACCATGGTACAGATGAAAAGGAATAGTTTCATATTTAGTCTGAATTTTTTATATATACCCTTGTCGGTCCAATTATAATTCATACTTACACATCCTGGTTTATATTCAGGAGGTTATTTTATTTTTTTTTCCGCCAGTTTTTTCTTTACTACATCTGCAGGGTATTTTAATGCAAGCTTCCTGATCTCATAGCTGAACTCCTTATAGGTTTCTTCCCAAAGCCTGGCTTCTTCATCAGTATATTCATAAAACCCCTGCGCATTCGCTACTCCTTTTCCACCTTTTTTTACAATGTCATCAATTAACCCGGGTATTGTTGTACTGTTATTAAGATCTGGAAGCAGGTCTTTCATGACAGTATGATAAGCCGGCACACCTGTCAGATCCATCCAGCGGAAAACGCCAACCAGTGTCATAAAGTATCCTGCATTATTTCTGCAGGATCTGTCTACGTCTTCGATAGTGGCGTATCCATTTTCTACAAGGTAAAATGCTTCGCGGTACATAGCATACATGAGCCTGTTGGTAATGAATCCCCGGATATCTTTTCGAACCAGAATCGGTTCTTTTCCCCATAGATGCGATAGCTCATATAAATATTCGGCTTTACTCACATCACTAAGATCACCGCATATCACTTCAAGAAATCTTGTGGTGTGCGAAGGCTCCGTCCAGTGCAATCCAAAAAACCGGTTGGGATACCGGGTTTGTTTTTGCAGCAGGCTGATCGGTATAGCGGATGTGTTGCTTGTCAGCAATGCATCGCTGGCGATAACGACTTCTATTTTATCATACATTCTTTTTTTTATATCTATGTTTTCAAGAGTACATTCAATAACCAGCCTGCAATTTTTTAATTCCTTGAAATCTTCCGTTAACGTGAGTTTTGCCAGGTAATACCCGGGTGGTTTATTAATAAGGCCTTCTTCCTGCGATTTCATGAGATGAGATGTAATGCGGTTTTGGGCATGAATCAGATCGTCGGGAATTGGAGCAATTGCTACTACAGGATGTTCCGCCATTAACAAACAGGTAGTGATACTGCAACCCATAAGGCCCAGGCCTACTACCCCCGTATGTATTGTTGTTGGATCAATGGATTGGTTCATAATTTTAAATTCAATTTAATCAGGATGGCAAAGAGTGGAAGGGTAATAGAAATATATTTCCATAACCCTTATCATACTAAGATTTTACTTACTATTATTTAACACTAATTGAGACTCCAGGATAATTTTATAA
>JBPPMM010000006.1:0-10402 GCA_051306075.1 Chitinophagaceae bacterium | reverse complement strand
TGTTGCTGCTACTAATGGCACGTTATCTACGATAGCGGAAAGCAAACCGATGGAGATAACGATGATATTAATATTTCCAATCGTGCTATCCATATACACGGCGAGATCGGACAACAAATTGGTTGACTCTAATGCTGAAATGGCAATTAGTATTCCCAGGAAAAATAATACGCTGGGAACATCTGCTTTTTGTAATGCATTTACTACAGAATAAACATCTTTGTCCTCATCGTTTTTATTTTTATGTATTATTTCTGTTACTACCCACAATACACCCAATCCAAATAAGATACCCAGAAATGGAGGCAGATGTGTTACCGTTTTAAAAATCGGAACAAAAACAAGTGCAGCAATTCCCAACCCAAGTATCAGTCTTCGTTCAAAAGGGAGGGTGGGATTTAATTGTCCTTCTTCAACAAGGATCGTGTTTTCAATTTTGCCTTTTATCCGGAAAGAAAGAAAGATAAGGGGAACCAGCAGGCAAGCCAGGCTGGGAACGATTAACTTGGCCATAATATTTCCGGAAGTAATTTGCCCGCCAATCCAAAGCATGGTGGTAGTAACATCCCCTATAGGTGTCCAGGCACCTCCGGCATTGGCTGCAACGACTACCATACCGATAAAAAACAATCTGGTTTCTTTATCTGTGATTAATTTTCTTAATAATGAAACCATTACAATAGTGGTGGTAAGATTATCAAGTACCGCCGAAAGAAAAAAAGCAACTATGCTTATGACCCAAAGCAATTTCCTTTTATCCTTTGTAGTTATCCTGCTCGTGATAACTTCAAATCCATCATGGGCATCAATCAATTCAACTATTGTCATTGCTCCCAATAAAAAAAACAGGATCCCCGATATCTGTCCCAGGTGTTCGTATAACTGGGTTGTAACATGATTTGTATCCGAAGTTCCCATTATATAAAATACCCAGCATATTACCCCGGTGAGTAAAGCACTGGCCGTTTTATTGATCTTTAATGGGTGTTCAAACGCTATGGCAGCATAGCCTACTATAAATGCTATAGTTATTAGTATAAGCATAATAAAGATTTATTGTCAGAATTTATATTTCGCCGGGAAGATCATATTTGGGTAACAAATTAAATGAAACCATCAAATAATATGGATTAACCCACAACAATTTTTTAAATAATTCTGCTTTCAGCGTAATACGGCTATAAAAATTATTTTAAATTAAGTGGTTCTACAATGATTTCGTTAATTTACTGGTTATATAAATTCTAATATGGAAAATAATATTCCCACTGGAAATATCTTGTCTATTGACATCGGAGGATCCTCTGTTAAAGCAGCCGTGCTGGATCAGCAGGGTAATATGTTACAGGATTTTATAAAAGTAAAAACACCAAGGCCTGCCGAGCCCGATAAAGTGCTTGATGCAATAAAAAGCTTGACAAAGGATTTTCATGGTTATGAAATGGTGTCTGTTGGATTTCCAGGATTTGTAAAAAAGGGCATTGTGTTTACCGCACCTAACCTGGGCACCCAGCTATGGAAAAATGTCAATTTGAATAAATTGATCAGTGATGTTTTAAACAAGCCAGTCCGTATTGTCAATGATGCTGATCTGCATGGGCTCGGAGTAGTGAGTGAAAAGGGATTGGAACTGGTGATTACACTTGGAACCGGTTTTGGAACAGCCCTTTTGCTAAACGGAAATTTATTGCCACACCTGGAGTTTGCACATCTTCCTGTAAGAAAGAGTAAAACTTATGACGATTTTGTTGGCGACAGGGGATTAATAAAAGCAGGATTAGAAAAGTGGAATGATCGCATAAAAGATTTAATCAGTCATTTAAAAACAGTATTCAATTATGACTGGCTTTATATTGGAGGCGGAAATGCAGATAAAATCAATTTCAAATTGGACGAGAATATAACGCTTATAAAAAACAAAGATGGTATTAGGGGAGGCGCCAGGTTATGGCAATTGGATGAAGATATATTTATGAAATCCCATTTCAACTCCTGAGTTTTCCACCTTATATTTTTATGGCTGCATATTGAAGACCCGTAGTCTCCTGGTCCGGAAGCCTGGGAAATATCTTGCTACCGGCTAATCTCAATGCTTGAGAATAACATCCTTCCATGTTGTTTTTCGGTTTTTAACTTTCCTCTTTATTCTTTATAAAAAGCATTAGAAATTCATGCACTGTCAATAAGTGATGTTTTTTCAAAATCAATATAAAACCTACCTTAGTATTGGCAATTTCTACCCTTATTTTATCGATTCTCTCTGAATAAGTATTCCTGCCTTCTGAAAAATCAGTTTCCTTCATTTTTAAAAATTTTATTATGGAAAATGTCACACTTCAACCTCAGGCAGACTCAGTTACCCGTCAAAACATGCAGGCTTATTTTAAAACCCATGACGTAGAGTACATGACGGAGGACGTTGTATTTACTCACATGAGCAGTGGAGAAGAAACAAAGGGCAAAGAAGCTGTAAGTAAAATGTTGCACTACATGTACCATGTAGCATTTGATGCACAGGCAACGAATCAAAATACAATAATTACTGGGGATAAAGCGGTTTTAGAGGCAACTTTTGAAGGCACACATATTGGCGAATTTGTTGGCATTCAACCTACAAAAAAAAACGTGGCAGTTCCTTTTTGTGTCGTGTATGATTTGGAAAACGGTCTGATCAAAAAAGGAAGGGTGTATATGCTGACAGATGTGATGATAAAACAACTTACCGGGAAATAATATTGCTCAACTTTTTGTTATTGGGTAACAAAAGAGAAAGAGCCCCTGGCTATATTGTGAAAAGTAAAGAAGCCTCTGCTAATGGCAAAGGCTTCCTTATTTACTGCAGTTGATAGGTCCTAAATTTTCAATTTCTTCATATACTCTGCATCTGCCTGTACACATTGAAGAGGAGTACTATTATCATACCGCTCATGTTCCACAATAAAATACTTCATTCCTTTTGCTTTAGCCACTTTTATAATTTTAGGAAAATCAATGCTACCTGTACCCAATATACAGCTTGCACCCCGTTCTGTTGCACCTTTTATCCTGTCTTTTACATGTCCAAGTACAAATCGGTTAGGATATTTATTCAGCCAGACGATCGGGTCCTGGTTGCCGGTAACCACCCAATATATATCCATTTCATAGTCCACTATTGATGGATCTGTATTCATCATCATAATATCTTGCGGAAACTGGCCATCCACTTCTTTAAAACTATATTCATGATTATGATAAGCGAACCGGATGCCATTCTGTTTGCATATTTCACCTTTCTTATTAAAATCATCAGCAACTTTTTTGAAATCATCAACCGTCTTATAGGAACCTCGGGAGGGGCAGATCAGGTATTTCATACCTATGGCCGCTGCTTCAGCCGCTTTTCTTTCAAAGTCTTTGTCAATATTACAATGGCTGGTGATGTATTCCATTCCCAGGTCATCCATGTATTTCTTAAATTCAATATTACTCATTCCCCAAAACAATCCCTGGGGACCTTCGTAGCCTTCAATTTGTTTATATCCGAAAGAAGCTACTTGTTTTAAGATTCCTTTTGGATCTTTTGGAAGATCATCTCTCAATGAGTATAGTTGCAGACCAAAAATTTTTTGTTTTTTGCGTATGTCAGTCAATTCTTCATTTAATAAAAAAGAACTTCCAAACGGGGCTATTGCCAATCCAGCCGCAATGCTGCTACCTATTTGTAAGAATTTTCTTCGATTGTAATGCATGGTTGTGGGTATTATTTTTTTTAAAAGACTTTATATTAACAACGGCGTAATTTTGTCCGAATGACAGGAAGCAGAAATAAAGATAATGATTCACCTTCCCTTATAATTATTTTTGATTTTAATAAACAAGGGTAACGGTTCCTTTTAATAACTTACTTCCATCACCGAGATCAACATAATAGACATAGGTACCAGGCAGCGCCATTTCTCCACCCATTTTTCCGTCCCATGGATTATAATTTCCGGCAAAACCCGTGTAAACTAATTGCCCCGACCTGTTGTATACCCGGGCTGTACCTTTTGGATATTCCTCAAACAAAATGATGTTCCATTTATCATTGATCCCGTCTCCATTGGGAGTAAAGGCTGTAGGTACATATAGTTTACTGATCACTTCCACTTTCATTTCATCCGTGCTGCTGCCGCATCCTTTGTTTGATATTGCGGTTAACGAATAGGACTGTGAAAATGGGGGAGCGGCTTTGGGTCTTTCTGAAACCGGATTATCAAGATAATCCTTGGGCGACCAATAATAACTGATATCATTGCCCATCACTTTTCCATCCAGCTGAATGGATCTGTTCTTTAATGTAAACTTATCCGGTCCTGCAAAGGCTTTTGGTTTCTTCCAAATGTTTATACTTACAGAAATGGTGTCGAAGCATGTGTACTTATTATAAACACGAACCGTATAAACTGTGGATTCAGATAAGGAGGCAACCGGGCTAGAAATTTTATTTTGGGATAATCCCTGCGCGGGAAACCATTCATAATTTTGTCCTCCCGAAGCAGATATTTGTACCTGGCTTCCTTCACATACGCTGGTGTCCTTTACGGAGATGCCCGCAACCGGTGCATCATAGATTGTTAATGTAGTTGAATCGGCAGAAGCGCATCCATTATGATCAATCACCTTTACTACATACAAGCCGGTATTGGCTTTTGTTACATTCGGTATTGCCGGATTTTGAAGGCTTGATGAAAATCCGTCTGGCCCCGTCCATGCATATTCTATTCCGCCTGCTGCTCCCATTGTTATTGTTGATCCGTAACAACCAAATACGTAATTGGTAGATTGCGCAAAAGGCTTTGCTGATATTCTAATCTTAATATTATTGGATGTAAAAGTGCAGGAAGGGTTAGTTATATTGGGAGCTTGTTGCAATGTGTACCTGTACAAGTGTTCACCAATTGTTTTGGGAAAAACTGGCTGATTATTTTGGTTGCCAGATGGGATATTGGTCCAGGTAAATCCAAGGTCATTACTTTCCTGCCATTGTATGGTTACATTGTTCAGTGAAGGATCATAGCTGCCAACTAATAAGAAATTCTTAAGATCAGATTCGCAAATTCCAATTTGTGATGTAGCAAACCCGCTAATACTTGCATTTATGGCCGGCTGGCAGGGACGGAAATCTATATCATCTATTGCAAACTCATTGCCGCAGCCCGCTGGGGAATTACTTGTGATGCGCAATAAAACTTCATTCACCCCCGCAGGTGTTTTGAATGTAAAATTATACGGAACCCACACAGCGAGTGTTTTTTTTGTTACAATGCCTGTATTGTAAGTGGCCAGTATTTTATTGGATAAGTCTGTGATGGTAAATGTAAGATCGGGATCTATATCATTACCGGTACAGGCGTCTGTCTTTAATAAATTTACGATCCAGGCCCCTGCCTGGAAAGTTTGGTTACTGCATAGCCCCGTAATTCGCTGGCTAAATATTTCCGAAGGTCCTTTTTTCGCATTGATCAGGAGGTAATATCCATCCGGGTCAACGGTATGATCATAATCCAGGTTGTACCATCTGTCAGTAAAACAGGAGCCAGAGCTTTTTCGAATTGTATAATATCCTTCATCCGGGCAATCTGAAGAAATAAATTGGTATGATGGGGATACATTTGGGTTTGGACGGCCGGGGTTATCTCCATTCCCAAAATTGATTGAAAACACGGGCTCGCCGGTATTTCCATTACATAATTGTCCGCTGGCCGTAGCAGTTATCAAACTAAACAACAGGCTAAGCAGTTTTCTATTATATTTTCGTTTTGAACCCAACATAAGCACCGTGTATAAAATTAATTTTTATTTTGCACACTGGGCTTAATTTGGGCAATACTCGTTATTCAGGAGGCAATACAATGATTTAGGTTTTTCTTATCCTTACGGTAAAAGCTTTAGCAGGATTATTAAAAAATAAAAGATGAATTTCTTTTTCAGTGAAGCCTTTTTCCGTGAGGGCCGGTACCAGGTTATCTGAAATAAAAGTATAATCCCGGAAGTTGCCTCCATTCACTTCCCCAACATGATACCAACCGGCATCATGAGACAAAAGCACATGATGTAAAAGGTTTTCTTTTTTCATATCAAGTAAAAAATCAAGGCAGGAGAAAAGGGAGTCTTTATTTACATTATCAAATGATACCCATCCGCCTGATTTTGCCGCACGGAAATGAAAATCCCTGTTACTTTCATTCTGGGCATGTATCCATATCCATGCCTCTGCATTAACTCCATTGGTTTCCAAAATTTTCATTTCTTCCATAGCTGCCGCCCCGTCACCAGTATGAATACCGATAGTTAAGCCTGTGGCCAAATGTGTAATTGCACTAGCTTCCACCATCTTTCGCTGCACACCTGACAAGGGAAATTTGTCAACTCCGGATTTTATAAAGCCGGGTTTAATGCCTGAGTTTTCAACACCGTATTTCCATTCATTAATCCATCGTGCTGCCACCTCGCTTGCTGTTTCAGTAAATGCATGGGCAGGTAAATATTTTTCGCCTGCCGCACCATAATACCCGGTATTAGTAATGATGTTCAGACCACTTGCAACGGAGAGTCTTTTTAGCAATCTCACATCCCGGCCCAGCCATGCAGGAGTACATTCCACCATTGTGTTGCATCCTCTTTCCTTAATGGCAAGAAGTTTGGGTAATGCAATTTTACATACTTCATTGGCATCATACCTGGCAGGGGTTACTTTGCCGGCTCCAATAAAATCCACTAATATATGTTCATGGGAAAGGATAAAGCCTGTTTTATCAGATGGGGTCCATCCGTTCACTGTCATCAGTCCGCCAGTATTGTACCTGGGCAATTTGGAAACTAAAAGGGAGCCCCCCAGCATAGTGACCGACTGCCGGATGAATTTCCTTCTATTTAGTCTTTTTGCCATAACAATGACTTTCCATTTGATTTATCTAAATCAATAGAACAGTTATTAATTAAATTCTTATTCAAAACAATCTTTCGTCGGGAGGCTTTATTCCCTGCAAGCGAATGTAAATGGTGGTTTGACCCCGATGGTGTGCCTGGTGTTCAAATGCTTTATTCATTAAAACATACCTGGGTTCCTCAAAGCCGAAGATCTTCTTTTTTTCATTCCATTTGCTCATATCATAATCCCTGATAGCATTCAGGCAATAATCGTAGCTGGCATTTAAATAATAAGCAACGGAATCCTTTTGTTGTGCCGTTGTACTTTTTTCCGGGTTCGACATCAACCAGGATGGAGGTTGCTTATCAATTGCGTTAGACATCAGGAATACATTTGCCTGCGCAATATGCAGCATCTGACCGGCAAAACTTCTTATACTGTCATTTGGTTTGAAAGAATATTTATCCGCCGGCATCGCATTTAAATAATCAGTGGTATATGCTTTTGCCCGCTCCCAATCTTTTATCATCTGGGCCTTTATATCTGTTAACGTTTGAGCCTGGCCAGACCCGGGAATTAAAAACGTAAATGAAGTAATACAGATAGTTACTAATAATATAATCTTATTCATACAGTATGTTTTTAGAAATCCAAGGTAACAAAAAATAGGCTACACCCTTGCGTTTTTTATCCTTAAGACAACGCATCAGAATTTCAATTCCTATAGCAGGAGATTTAGTGAATTAAATATGCAAATGAACAATAAAATATAATTATCTTTTACAAAAAATATATATGGATCAGCCTTTGCAGGCCGTTAAAAAAGAACGACTACTTTCCCTTGATTTTATGCGTGGCCTGATAATGGTTTTACTTGCCCTGGAAAGTTCCGGATTATACGAACATCTTTTTAAAGCCACAGAAGGAAATTTCCTGAATAGTTTTTTCCTTCAATTCTTTCATCATCCCTGGAATGGTTTGCGCTTCTGGGATTTAATTCAGCCGGGATTTATGTTCATTGCCGGGGTATCACTTGCATATTCTTTACACAGGCAAAGGGAAAAGGGAATGAGCTGGAATGAATCGTTTAAAAAGACATTGAAACGAAGCGGTTGGTTATTTTTCTGGGGTGTACTTGATTATGCTGTAAGGCCATCGGGTTTATCCTTTGAGTTGTGGGATGTATTAACTCAACTTTCATTTACAACTCTTGTTGCCTTCCTGGTTTTCCGCTGGAGTGTGCAGGCGCAGATAGGTTTTTGCGTATTCCTTCTTTTACTTACTGAAAGCCTGTACCGGTTTACTAATGTACCTGGTTTTGATCAGCCCTTTACCGACCAGCATAATTTTGGTAATTACGCTGATCTTTTATTGATGAATAAAATCAATAGTGGTGGTTGGGTTGCTATTAACTGTATCCCCACGGCAGTACATACCATTGCCGGTGCGCTTGCCGGAAAATTATTATTGGGATTCGCCAAAAATAAAACGAAGATCCTGTTCACGTGGACTGTTATTGCACTGGTTTCAGGTTATGCGTTGGATGTGGCTGGTATTACTCCCATAATCAAACGAATCGCAACCAGTTCATTTACGCTTGCATCACTTGGCTGGTGTTTGGCTGGCCTTGCCCTAAGTTACTGGTGGATCGATATCAAAAGCCACAAACGATACCTGGCATTCTTTACAATTGTGGGAATGAATTCCTTGTTTATATATTTATTTTTCGAGATTGTTGGATCAAGATGGTTTAATGAATATATAACCGCGATAGCAAAAGGATTGCTGGAAATGATAAATACACCCGGCATGCTGGCAAGTGTCATTGCATCACTTTGTATATTTACCCTGGAGTGGGGATTGTGTTATTTTCTTTACAGGAAAAAAATATTTTTCAGGATCTAGTGATTTTTTTATTGACTGGTACAGGTTATTCATATTGTTTTAAAAATAGTTTTTATGAAAATTGTTAGCAGGTTAATAGTTTGTTTTGCTGTATATATACTGGTAGCAGGGTTCACCAAATCTTTTTATCAGGAAGGGGATTGGGAACTATTATTTAATGGCCGAGACATGGGAGGCTGGGATACTTACCTGGGTCCCCCGCTTGATGAGAAAGGTAAAAAGCTGAATGATATACCTGTTGGTTTAAATAAGGATCCCAATGGCGTATTCAGCATTGCAACAGATGGAGGCCAGAAAGTAATTCGGATTTCCGGGCAGGAATGGGGCGGCATATCA
This sequence comes from Chitinophagaceae bacterium, assembly GCA_051306075.1. Classification (GTDB taxonomy): domain Bacteria; phylum Bacteroidota; class Bacteroidia; order Chitinophagales; family Chitinophagaceae; genus Terrimonas_B. Next base: position 1,266 of record JBPPMM010000006.1, on the reverse strand, counting down.
ACCGCCAAAGAATACGAAAATTTTCATTTGCAATTGAAATTTAAATGGGGCGCTCTATCGTGGGGACAAAAAAAGGGAAAGAAAAAGGATAGCGGTCTGCTATATTTTGCAGTTGGAGAACACGGTGCTGATTATGGAGCATGGATGCGCAGCCAGGAATTTCAAATACAGGAAGGGGATTGTGGTGATTATTGGGGTGTAGCAGGAGGTATGCAGGATATTAAAGCCATAAAGAATACCGAGAACGAATACGTGTATGATCCGGAGGGTACATTATTTACTTTTGGAGAAACCAGCCCGGTGGGAAGACATTGTATAAAAGACCCGGATGCGGAAAAACCTTCGGGGCAATGGAATACTATTGATCTTTATTGCCATAGGGATACAAGTATCCACGTTGTAAACGGGAAAACTGTGATGGTTTTATACAATTCACAGCAACTGGAAAATGGCCAGGCAATTCCACTGGTAAAAGGTAAACTGCAGATTCAATCAGAAGGGGCAGAAGTGTTTTATAAAGAAATCAGGATAAGATCTATTGAAAGAATTCCTGCCGGAAGGTTGAAATGATTTTCTCCTTTTGTTTGTAAATATTTATTTGGGAAGCAGTTGCTAATAATAAGTTCCCCTATTGATCTAACATCGGAAACAATCTCCTTATCATCTTTTCGTCCGGTCTTGTACCGTACTCGCATATTTCAAATGCTTCTGCATGTTTTACTGTTGATGCCTTTTGTTTCCCATACCATTTTTCTAAAGAGGATTTTATTTGAGGGCTGATTTTTTCCTTTCTTAACTCTGCCAGACATTTTAAGCGATCGTTTTTATCATTCGGTACCTTATCAGCATAGTGTCCAATCCATGGCAACCACTCATACATTTGCGATTCATGTGCATCCAGGGCTGCTATTTTTTTATTAAAAACAGACGAGATGTCAACTGCAATATCCGGGCGGAAAGGATTGGGTCGCTGAAAATGATCGGGGAAATAAAGGAAAATTGGATTTTTTTGTAAGGCCGGCGTTTCAGGCGCTATATTGGGTACGGCTACCATGTAGGCTGCATCTTGCACCAATACTCCCGTATAGCGGTGATCGGGATGATAATCATTCGGTCTTGGTGCAAAAACTATATCTGCATTCCATTCCCTTATTTTTCTGATTATTTGCAGACGTATTTCAAGTGTAGGTAGTAACTGGCCGTCATGGTTATCTAATACATCGTATGATACACCCAGTCTTTTGCCAGCTTCCTGTGCTTCGGCCA
>JBPPMM010000643.1:0-16896 GCA_051306075.1 Chitinophagaceae bacterium | reverse complement strand
GAGATTGCCAATATGGTTGCCTTTCTTTTAAGTGAAAGATCAAGTCATACTACCGGTCAAATCATACATGTGGATGGGGGATATGTACACCTGGACCGGGCATTAGCCAATGCCTGAATTTTGAATATCCGACGGAGAACTTCTTCCTGAAGTAAAAGATAAATTAGAAATCAGCCAGGTTTGAACAAGTATAATGAAAGTATGGATACGATTATTTTTAAACCTGCTACCACTTTTAATTACCAGGAAAAGTAAACAAAAAAGGATAACCATCCGGCTATCCTTTTTTCTGAAATTTTGATCAATGTTTTTGATCATCAGGGACTATATCAGTTCCACACTTCGTTTTACAAAGTCTGTTAATTCAGCACCATTGAGCATTCCCTGGGATAATAATGCTAAGTCAAATGCCTGTTTAGCCATCCGTGTTTGTTCTTCTTCGTTTTCCGTTTGTGCAATACGATTAATAAGCGGATGGTTGCCATTCACTGTTACTTTATAATTATCGGGCATGGATCCATAAAAGCTCATGCCTCCTCCGCCCATCTGGGCCATATCCTTCATTCTACGCATAAATTCGTCCATGGTAACAGTTACCGGAAAGTCATCAGGACTCAGGCTTTCCATAGCAACAGACATACCTGGTTTTTGGATGGTTTTTTCAAAGACAGATTTGACGGTGGTTGTTTGCTGTTCCGTTAGTATAGAAGGGATGTCATCTTCTTTTTTGATGAGTGTATCTATAGTCCCTGAGTCAACTCTTTTTATTTGTGTTTTTTCAAGCTTTTGTTCCAATTGGTTGATGAAATGGTTATCCAGTGGCGTATTCATCAGTAAAACGTCATAACTCTTTACCCCGGCTGATTGTATAAAAGCATCCTGTTTGCCAGTATCAGTGGTATAGAGATAAACAACCTGGCCTTCTTTATCTGTTTGTAAAGGCTTCACTTTCTCCTGGTATTCATCGAGAGTGAAATATTCCTTTTTAGTATTGGTCAGTAAAGCAAAACTTTTCGCTTTTTCGTAAAATTTTTCTTCAGTTATCATTCCATATTTTACAAAGAGTCCAATGTCTTCCCACTTTTCCTCATAGGCTTTCCTGTCTTTCTTAAACAGGTCACCCAATTTATCAGCTACTTTTTTGGTAATATAGGTATTGATCTTTTTTACATTGCTGTCGGCCTGCAAAAAACTCCTTGAAACGTTGAGCGGAATATCCGGAGAATCAATTACCCCGTGCAATAGCATCAAAAATTCAGGTACAATGTCTTTCACCTCATCTGTAATAAACACCTGCCGGGAATATAATTTGATCTTATTGGGCTTTAATTCGATGTCTTTTTTTACTTTGGGAAAATAAAGAACGCCGGTCAGGTTGAAAGGATAATCAACATTCAGGTGTATCCAAAATAACGGATCATCTGAAAAGGGATAAAGCTCTTTATAAAAATCGAGGTAATCCTCATCTTTCAGATCTCCCGGGGCTTTGGTCCAGATAGGATGCGTGTTGTTTATGATATTATCTTCTTCTACCGATTTGTATTTTGGTTTTCCTTCTTCATCTTCACCATCAGGAACCGAATTTGTTTTAGTTCCGAATTTAATAGGAATGGGTAAAAATGAACAATATTTATTCAGGATTTCCTGCAGTCTGTGTTTTTCTAAAAACTCTTCCGATTCGCTGTTGATATAAAGAATAATATCCGTTCCGCGTTGAGTACGGTTTCCTTCACTCAATTCAAATTCAGTACTGCCATCGCAAATCCATCGAACGGGTTCAGCTCCTTCCTGGTAAGAAAGGGTTTGAATTTCTACTTTTTCAGCCACCATAAAGGCAGAATAAAATCCCATTCCAAATTTGCCAATTAGTTCATTGGCGTCTTTCGCCTCTTTAAATTTTTCAACAAATTCTTCGGCTCCGGAAAAAGCGATCTGGTTAATATATTTTTTGATTTCATCGGCTGTCATGCCCAGGCCCTGGTCGCTGATGGTGATTGTTTTCTTTTCCTTATCAAAAGAAATTTCGACCTGCAGGTTGCCCAGTTCCCCCTTATATTGACCTAAAGATGATAAGCGCTTGATTTTTTGAGTTGCATCAACAGCGTTGGACACCAATTCCCTCAAAAAGATTTCGTGGTCGGAATAAAGGAATTTCTTGATGATTGGGAAAATATTCTCCGTGTGGATGGAGATAGAGCCTTTTTCTTGCATAATGTATAAATTTTGAAAAATTCAGGTTTTGCATCTGAGTGCAAGGCTTGTTCCAATCATGAAATAATGGACAAACTGACAGAAAGAGATTACTTCCTTGTGGAAATGGCATGCAAGACGTAAAGATAAAGCAGGGAAAGGGCTTGCTAATTTTAGCGGTACTCCCCGGGCAAATTAATTATAGATCCTCTCGATGGCATCGTTATATTTTTCCGTAATGACTTTTCGTTTCATCGAGAGCTTCGGTGTCATTTCCCCGGTATCTATACTCCACTCATTTGGCAATAATTCAAATTTCTTAATTTGCTCTACGTGGTTAAAATATTTATTAAATCCTTCAATAATATCTTTATATAATCCTTTCACCTTTTCATTTCTGATTAATTCCTCATTGCTTCCATCAGCTACCTGGTTATTTTTTGCCCAATCACGCAAATTAGGAAATGAGGGTATGATCAGGGCGCCCACAAATTTTCTTCCCGGGCCCATTATCATTACCTGTTCAATGAACATGGATTCCTTTAATTTGTTTTCCACCATTATTGGAGCTACATATTTCCCACCGCTTGTTTTAAAAAGTTCTTTTTTACGGTCCGTTATTTTCAAGAACCTGTTGTTGACTAACATGCCTATATCGCCGGTATGTAACCAGTCGCCTGTCATCACTTCTGCTGTCAGGTCAGGTCTCTTATAATATCCCATCATTACGTTGGGACCCCTTGTCAGTATTTCCCCATCTTCAGCTATTTTAACTTCCACACCATCGATCAGGGGACCTGCAGTTCCAAACATTCTTCCTTCCTCCTGGAATCGGTTTACAGAAATCACGGGAGAGGTTTCTGTAAGACCATATCCTTCCATCACTATTATTTTCGCGGCAGTGAAAATGCGGATAAGCCTGACCTGGCAGGCTGCACCGCCGGTTATAATGCATTTAATATTGTCACCAAGAGCTTCTCTCCATTTACTAAAAATTAGTTTGTTGGCCAGTTTTAATTGCATGGAATACCAGGCTCCCTGGTTTGTATTGATCTCAAATTTTTCTGCCAGGCTATGGGCCCAGAAAAATAATTTTCTCTTTATGCCGGTTAGTTCACTCCCTTTCAGCATGATCTTGTCATATACTTTTTCCAGCAATCGGGGAACGGTTGTAAACATATCCGGCCTTACCTCCTTCAGGTTGTCGCCAATAGTTTCCAGGCTTTCAGCATAATAAATAGATGTGCCTTTAAAAAGATAGAGATAGCTTACCATCTTTTCAAAAATATGGTTGAGGGGTAAAAAGCTTAGTGCTATCATATTTTCACCGGGTGGAAAACAAGTAATAGAGGACATGACATTTGATAAAATATTTTTATGGCTTAACATGACACCTTTGGGTGTACCCGTGGTGCCTGAAGTATAAATTATAGTGGCCACATCTTCATATCCTATTTTATCGGAAATAGGTTTTATCCGGGATAGCCATTCTGGTGTGGATTTATTGCTTACTTCCTTCCAGTGCCTGGCATTGGGTGCATGCTCAAAGGTGTAAATTTCTTTCAGGCTGGGTACCCGGTCTTTGAGGCTTAGCACTTTTAAAAAAAGATCTTCATCATTTACAAAAACGAATTTGACCTCTGCATCATTCAATACAAATTCCAATTCATTTACATTAATAGTAGGATATATGGGAACCAGAACGGCTCCAATTTGTTGCACGGCCAGGTCCAGCATAAGCCATTCGGGGCGGTTCTTACAAAGAATAGATATTTTGTCCCTCTTTGCAATCGTCATATCGTTTGGGCCCACCCCCATACTTAACAATCCGGCACTGAGGTTATTGACTATATCGGAAACTTCATTGGTGCTGTACTTTTTCCACTGGCCGCCTACTTTACCTGCCAGCATTACTTCCAGAGGTTGTCTCTCCAGGTGCCAGGTGAGACAGTCAAATAATCTTTTAGGCTCGTTCATACGCAATCATTAAGAGTTCAATAGCAAATGATAACAATAAATTCAAAAACTATGAATAAACAAATTAGGGAAAAAAATATAAAAAACCCCGATTCGAAGGAACCGGGGTTAATGTACAGAGCGCTTAACAGTAGTTACTGAACTATAATGGTAAATTTTCTTTTAAATCCAAAACCTTATTTTCTGCCATTTGGCTGGCTGCCCTGGTAATATTGACCGGGCGGCATTCTGAATATCCTGTTTTTTTGAAAATTAGCAAACGCTTCATATTGCTCACTATGCGTTTTTGACCAGCTATCATATGAAGCCAGGTTTTCTACAGATCCGAATAGCCATTGATTATATGCTTCAAACATACCTTCTTTTAAAAGCTGTTGATGATAGTCAAATAAGCGAAGCGGAAATTTAGAGGCATTTCCCTGGTACCAGTCCAGGATGAAACGGGTGCGGATCATGGTCAGTATTTCGGTAGTAATACCTTTATTCACTAAAGAAGTTTGTTTGCCCATCGTTTGCAAAAAAGCCTTAGCAAATTCACTTTTATTTTTTTCCTGGCCTTTCATCAGGTCCACATCGGCAAAAAGCTTTTCTTTATAACTGCTCAGCAATTGCTGTTTCATGGCTAGCCCCCGTTGAGAAAGACTTTCCATATTTATAAATATTTCCCCATATACCAGGCTCCACACTTTGTCTTTTGTATAAAAATAATATAAGGCTGCATTGTAATAGTTGCCACTATACGCAGGATCTAACTGGATGCCTTTTTCCCACATATCAATGGCTGAATAGTCTTTGGAGGACCACAAAAGTTCCCCATATTCACTATACAACGGACCACTTTTAGGAAATTTTTTCAATCCTTTTTTATAAACCTTTTCACATTCTTTTGCATCTTCCAGTGCTTTATAAACATTACCGGCTATCTGGTATACCACCACATCCGCATCGTTAAGATCCATTAATGATTTTACTGCTTCCAAAGCCTTCACATAATCTCTTTTCAGATAATAACTCATCGCCAGATCTTTTTGCATTTCCAGGTTTTTATTATCCTTTTGCAATGCCCGGTTTAAAACAATGACCGCATTATCAAAATCACCTGAGCGCATAAAAGTTTTAGCAGTCTCATGCATTGTCTTTACTTCATCTTGTGCAAATGAGACAAGACCAATTGATAAAACAATGAAAAGGGCGACAATTTTTTTCATAAATACAAAGTAAAGTAATTAGGTTTAGAGGATTCAAATACCCAACCAAGATTAACAAATCAAATTCGGTTGGCTGGTATTTGCTGGTCTGATGGTACTGCTTCCTGTCATCAATTGAGGACATGTGTAAGTAAACCATCTCTCAACTTGGGTTCAAACCAGGTGCTTTTAGGTGGCATTACATTTCCACTATCGGCAATATCAAATAATTGCTGAATAGTTACGGGGTATAAACTAAATCCTATTTTCATTTCACCACTGTCTACTCTTTTTTCCAATTCTTTAAGGCCCCGGATACCACCCACAAAATCGATACGTTTATCAGTTCGCTGATCTTTTATTCCAAGTAATTTGTTCAGAATATTATTTGATAAAATGGTTACATCAAGGATACCAATAGGATCATTTGAAAAGGTGTCTTTTCTTGCGTTGAGAATATACCATTGTTTATCCAGGTACATCCCAAATTCATGCAATTGCTCGGGTTTTACTTCTCCTTCGCTTTGTGTTATAGTAAAGTCTTCCTGCAATGCGCTGAAAAATTCATCCGTTTCAAAACCATTGAGGTCTTTTACCAACCTGTTATAATCAAGAATGGCAAGTTCGCTTGCCGGAAATATCGTTGTCAAAAAATATTTTGCTTCCTTACTATCAGGTAATGCCTTGCTTACTTTAGCAGCGGATGCTGCACGATGATGCCCATCGGCAATATATGTCGCGGGTACCTTTTCTGCAAAAAGACGGGTAATGTCGCCAACAATATTATCATCATGAACGGGCCATACTGTATGTTTGATGCCATCGCCGGCAACAAAATCATATTCAGGTTCATGAGAATTCTTCCACTCATAAATTGTGGTATCTATTTCATGCACATTATTGTAAGCCAGGAAAACATTTCCTGTTTGGGCCTTTATCGTTTTCATATGGTCGATACGGTCCTTTTCTTTTTCAGGCCGGGTAAATTCATGTTTTTTTATCACTTCGTTAAAATAATCATCGACAGATGAAACACAAACGAGCCCTGTCTGGCTTCGGCCATTCATTACTAACTGGTATATATAATAGCAAGGCTTTTCTTCATAAAAAACAATTCCTTTTTTTATAAATTCATCCAGGTTTTCTTTTGCTTTATCGTAAACCACCTGGCTGTGCAAGTCTGTATCTTCCGGAAGATCTATTTCCGCCTTGGTGATATGTAAGAAAGAAAAAGGATTGCCTTTTGCTTCTTCTTTTGCTTCTTTACTATTAAGAACATCATAGGGTCTGGATGCCACTTTTTCCGCCAGGTCCTGGTTAGGTCGTACCGCCTTGAAGGGTTTAATTATTGCCATTTATTTTTAAATATAGTTTTCGTATAAATTTTTATCCATGCTGACGAGCAAAATCTTTCATCAGTTCCGTTAAAGCCACCACGCTTTCAACGGGCAGCGCATTATACATGGATACACGGAATCCTCCAACACTGCGATGTCCTTTCACTCCATACATGCCTTCCTGCTTGCATCGGTCAGCAAATTCTTTTTCCAGTGCTGCATTATCCATAACAAATACGGCGTTCATTTTACTGCGATCCTCCGTGGCCACTGGTCCCCTGAAAACCGGGAGACTATCCAATGTGTCATAAAACAATTTTGCCTTGGCCTCATTCTCTTTTTCAATGGTGGCAACCCCACCTTTATTCTTCAGCCATCGAAGGGTAAGCATAGCCACATAAACAGCAAATACCGGCGGAGTATTCATCATACTTGCTTCCTTTATATGGATACGGTAATCCAAAATACTTGGAATAACCCGGGATACTTTCCCCAAAATATTTTTATTAACCACAACAAGATTAACACCGGCTGCACCCATATTTTTTTGCGCTCCGGCATAGATCAGGTCAAACTTATTGAAATCAAGCTGCCGGCTTAAAATATCACTGCTCATATCAGCAACCAAAGGAACGCTTCGGTCATAAGGCAGCGTATGCCACTGTGTGCCGGCAATGGTTTCGTTGGTAGTTATATGCCAATAAGCAGAGGTGGGCGAAACTGAAATATTTTTTGGAATAGTGGTGTGGTTCGTTTCTTTAGAAGAACCTACTATCTCTACATGCCCAAACAATCTTGCTTCTTTTATTGCCTTTACTGCCCAGGCACCTGTTTCTGTATAAGCAGCAATATCCTTTTCATTTAGCAAGTTCATAGGCACCTGCATAAATTGAGTAGTGGCGCCGCCATGCAGGAATAAAACCTCATGATCGGTATCAAGTTGCATAAGTTCCCGAACTGTTAACCGGGCTTCGTCCATTACCACTTCAAATAAGGGTGTACGATGCCCTATTTCAAGTATAGATAATCCGGAATCATTAAAATTTAGAATAGCCCGGCTTGCTTCTTCTATCACTTCTTTGGGTAATACGGAAGGTCCCGCGTTGAAATTTTGGATATCCTTTATCCCCATTATGGGAGGTTTGGCGATCATCTTAAAAAATTTTGAAGTGCAAATGTAGGAAATAAACCTGCGGCAGACTTTTCAGACTATTGTATTGGACCAACAAAAGGATTTACTCGTGTTCTCTACCTTTTAATAGATTACTTTTCCAGGCATTATTCAGGATTTCAAATTCTTTCAGATCTTCAGGAGAGTATTCTTTATTAATGAGTTTTGCCAAATCCGGCTGACCGGCATTAACCCAGGCAGTAAACCAGTAGGAGGCTACAGCAAAAACAGACTGGCGCATTCGTCTTTCAACCATTCCTTGTAATTTTTCATTATAGGCCCTGGTGTATGCAGAAGAGTATTGCCTGATTAGCTGACCATTCCGATCTTCAAATGCAAATCTTTGATCGGAAGGAAAAGAAACAGAAAGCTCTTTTTCAAATTTTAAAACAGTATCAGCTGCTGCCGCACTTTCCATAATCCTTGCCCAGGTGAATTCCATGGGGTCTTTAATGTACTCAGCTTTTCCCATAAAAAAATCCCATTCTTTTTCTGCCAGCAGTTCTGGTATACGGCTTTCCCAAAAGCCATGTATTCCTTTTTGGTCGGTAAACTGTCCGTTGTGATTTTTGTTGGCATGTAGCGGAACATGGGAATCAGCAATATAATGGCCGATTTCTGCGGAAAACTTTAAAATTCCCGCCTGGTTTTTTTCTTTAAATGCAGTTGTTAACCTGGTCAGCATTGTTTGTAACCACCAGGGCACTATGCCATAGGTATTTAAAGTATCCTCCGAATACCTGGCTACAGCATCATTCCATTTTCGCGGTAAAGAATCATAGGGATAAACTCCATAATGATCAATGTCAATATAATGCCTGGGTCCTTCCTGGGGTAAGGCATACCGTCTTTTATCCGGATCTACAGCATGCTCTTCAAGGAATCCGATATTCGGTTTGTACAAAACCATCATCTCCGGCGGAAGCAAGAACACGGCGAATTGATTGATTTTCCGGTGAGCATAAAAACCCCAGCAGAAACTTTTATGCGCAATGAGCAGCATTAGGACAAGTGGAATGAATTTTCTCATTATTACTTATGAGTATTCAATGTAAAAAGGAAATACTGTCCAAAAATTACGAATTAAACAGGTAGTTTTTAATCGGAACTTTTATGTGAATGTAACTCACGTTTAGATTTTTCCTCATCCAGGTCCACAACACCTCCCGTAACTGCATACTTCATCGCATCGCCGGAGGTAATACCTTCTATTTTCCTGACCCTGTTCCGGGGTAAAATATATAATTGTCCGGCAAAATTATAAGATTGAGGCACGTAAACGGCCACCATTTCGGAACCCAGCTCAAATTTTTTCATTTCCTCATCGGTTAAAAAACCAACTATCCAGACGTCTTCTGAAAAAACATTGGCCAGAACGGATTTAGCGAATTTTTTTTTATCGCCAGCAAAGGACTCAAAAAAATCTTTTGTGGAGGAATAAATGAATTTAACTACCGGTGTTCTTTCCATCCACTGGTCAAAGAAATTAATAAAAGTACCCATTAAAAAATTGGAACTTACCCAACCTACCAGAATGATAAAGACCACTATGATGATAAAACCCAGCCCCGGTATATTAAGATAAGGCCGAAGTATACTATCTACCTTGTCAAACAACCAGTACAATGCATAAACAGTAATGGCAATGGGTGCAAGAATGATAAAACCCTGTACAAAATAACCAAAGAGTTTTTTAAATCGTAAGCGATTGGGACTTATTCCCTGGTTGGTGGTTGGCATAATTGAAAACAAAGGTAGTAAAACGAAAAGCAGCTTGATGTATTCAAGAATCTGGATAAAAGGCAAAAAAAAGGGATGGAAACTTTGGCAACGAAAAAAGTTTCCTTAGTTTTGTCCTTCAATTTTATATATGGAACCCAAGGAAAGAATATTGGTAAAGGCGGAAGAGATGTTTATGCAGTTTGGGATCAGGTCTGTTTCCATGGACGACATTTCTAATGGGCTGGGGATGTCGAAAAAAACCTTGTACCAATATTATGCGGATAAGGATGAACTGGTTGATGCTGTGGTAGACGGTCATATAAAAATGATACAAACAGACTGTGTGGGTTGCCGGCAGGATGCCAGGGATGCCATACATGAAATTTTCATCAGTATGGAAAGGATCATGGAAGAGTTTAATAATATGAATCCGATGGTGTTATTTGATCTTGAAAAATTTCATTTCAATTCCTTCCGGAGGTTCAAGGAACACAAGGATAAATTCATGGCGCAGGTGGTCCGTGATAATATAGATTGGGGCATCAGGGAAGAATTGTACAGGGACGATATCAACATAGATATCCTTTCCAAATTTCGTATTGAATCTATGATGCTCCCCTTTAACGTTAGCGTTTTTCCGCCAGGCAAATACAAACTGGCCACCTTATCAGAAGAGATTATTCTGCATTTTGTTCATGGACTAGCTACTATTAAAGGCCTTAAACTTATTATGAAATATAACCAGCAGCGACTAAAAAATATTAACCATGCGAAGAGTGATAAATAAAAAAAGTGCTTGCATCATTTTACTGGCTTTCATTCCGGCTTTCGGTATGGCACAGCAAATACCGGCCGGCAGCATAGATACATCAAAAAGTCCTGCTCATGCATTATCTGTAAAGCAGGCAATTGAATATGCCAATAAAAATAATGTGCAGATAAAAAATGCATTACTTAATGTTCAGATTCAGGAGCAAACAAATCGTGAAGTCACTTCTGCAGCTTTTCCCCAGGTCAGTGCAAGCGGATCTTATACATACAATGCAAAATTGCCTGTAAGCCTGGTGCCTGCAGAATTTTTTGGCGGTCCGCCCGGAACTTTTTCAAAAATTGCTTTTGGGCTAAAGCATAACGCAACCGGGGGAGTTCAGTTAAATCAAATTTTATTCGACGGCCAGGTGTTTGTTGGTTTAAAGGCCAGGAAATCCGTTTTACAATTTCAGGAGAAAAATGTGGAAGTAACGGAAGAGATGATAAAAGCCAATATTTATAAAATTTATTACCAGTTGGTGGTCAGCAAACAACAGGTGGAATTACTGGATGCGAATATTGATCGTTTTGAGAAACTTTTGAAAGATACCCGGATCATTTATGATAATGGGTTTGCAGAAAAATTGGACGTAGATAAAGTGAACGTGGCCCTTACCAACCTGCAAACGGAAAAGATAAAAGCATTGAACCAGATTGAAAATGGTTACCTGGGTTTAAAGCTTTTGATGGGTATGCCTGTAAAAGAAGAACTGTTATTAACAGATACGCTGACCTATGACCAGGTAAAAGATGATGTGCTTGACCCGGGAACTTTTGAATATACTGACCGCAAGGAATTCCAATATGCGGAATTGGGTATCCTGCTTAATGAATATAATATCCGCCGGTATATCGCAAGTCGCTATCCCACCTTAAGCCTGAATGGTTATTACAATAAGAATGCCCAGCGGGATAGATTCGATTTTTTTAAACAAGGTGACTGGTTTGATATTTCGGCCATCACGCTGAATCTTAATATTCCCATTTTTACAGGGTTTTCTACAAAAGCCAAAATACAAAGAGCAAAATTGGAATGGCAACAAAGCATCAACCAGCGGGATTACCTTAAGATATCTATTGATAACGATATTCAGACGGCACGAAATGATTTCCGATCCGCTATTTCCACACTGGATTATCAAAAAAAGAATATGGAGCTCGCAGAAAATGTTTACCTGCAAACAATAAAAAAATACCAGGCGGGAATAGGTTCACAAACGGAGATCAATACAGCACAGACGGATTTAAAAACGGCTCAAACCAATTATATCTCTTCTTTGTATGATGCAGTAATCGCCAAAGTTGATTTCCTAAAAGCAACCGGCAGATTATAAATTAAAACCAACCAAATGACTTACAAAATAAATTATATGCAAATAGTTTTAAACGCAACAGTTGCTTTATTTATGGCAATAGTGATAGTGGCCTGCGGCAACAGTGTAAAAGATAAGAAGAGTGAAATCGGCGACCTGAAAGTGAAACTGGAAAAATTGAAGAAAGAAAAAAATGATCTGGACATTGAGATACGTCAGGCTGAGGAGCAGCTAGCCAAGGCCGATCCTTCGTCTGTACAAACTCAGAAACTTATCTCCGTGGATTCCGTTCGGTTGGGGGATTTCAGGCACTTTATTGAATTGCAGGGAAGGATTGATGCCGATAAGGTCGCCTACGTATCTCCATCAGGACAAGGAGGAGTGGTAAAGGCAATCTATATAAAAACAGGTAACCGGGTAAATAAGGGACAGATCCTTTTAAAGCTTGACGATGCTCTGGCAAGACAGGCGGTTATTGGTGCACAACAGCAATCTGGTGTGCTAAAAGCAAGGCTGGCACAAGCAGAAACCATTTACGAACGTCATCAAAACCTATGGAAGCAAAATATAGGAGCAGAAATAAATGTAATTAATGCAAAGGCAGAAGTGGATGCCTTACAAAGCCAGTTGAGGGCAGCTGAATCTCAGGTCCGTATAGCCCAGGAGCAGGCTGATCAATCCAATGTAAGAGCGCAAATAAGCGGGGTTATTGATGAAGTAAATATTGATATTGGCGAGTTTTTTTCTCCGATGAGCGCAGCAGACCCAAGGTCAGGAATTAAGATCGTTAATAATAGTTCAATAAAGATCATTACTGAAGTGCCGGAAAATTATGCATCCAGAATAAAAAAAGGAGATGCAGTTGAAGTGATCGTACCTGAATCAGGAAAACCTCCTTACCAGTCTTCGATAAGTGTTGTGGGTGCAGCTGTCAATCCGACAACCAGGTCGTTTACAACCGAAGCAAAATTACCGGCTGATCCTGTATTGAAACCAAACCAACTGGCTACGATGAAAATATTGGATTATGAAAAAAAGGCGGTGGTTACAGTGTCAGTTAATGTGGTACAAACGGATGAAAAGGGGAAATATGTTTTTGTTGCAGAAAAAAATGGTGATAAAGTAATAGCCAGGAAAAGGGAAGTAAAGGTTGGTGAATCTTATAACGGTATGATTGAAATTAAAAATGGTTTAGGCAGCGGAGATCTTATAATTACGGAAGGTTACCAAACTGTTTACGATGGCCAGTCTGTAAAAGCAGTCAACCTTTAAATTAAATTGTTTCCTCATTCTCTGGAAAGTAAAGATACTCTCTTAGGAAGTGATTTGCTTTTCAAAAACTGTATAGAAAATAAGACCTGCTTGTAATGAAGGTTGGGATATAGATAGGAAGAGCTTGTAGCATTTTCCGGCGGTAAATAAAAAATTAAAACCAAATCATGAAAGTTTTAGAAGGGGTTACAAAAAAGTTTAAACAATTTGGTCCTACCAGTTGGGCGGTTGATAACAGAACAGCCATCTACATCATTGCCATACTCATTACTTTATATGGGCTCACCAAGTTCAACAGTATGCCCAAGGAACAATTTCCTGATATAGTAGTTCCAACCATTTCAATCGCTACGGTTTATGTTGGTAATTCACCAAAAGATATAGAGAACCTGGTAACAAGACCCATCGAAAAACAATTGAAAGGCATCAGTGGTGCCAGAGTTAATAAAATTCAAAGTACGTCTCAAACTGATTACAGCCTGATAGTAGTGGAGTTTGATACAGATGTAAAAACGGAGCTGGCAAAACAAAAAGTAAAGGATGCCATAGACAAAGCAAGGGTTGAGCTACCAACAGATCTGACCCAGGAACCCGACGTACAGGAATTTGCATTTAGTGAAATGCCCATCATGTATGTAAATGTCAGCGGTGATTATGATGGTATTAAACTGAAGCAATATGCTGATAAAATGCAGGACCGGTTTGAAGAATTTACTGAAATAACAAGGGCCGAAATCGTAGGTGCTCCTGAAAGAGAGATCCAGGTTAATGTAGATCCATATAAAATGACCGTGTCCCGCATCAGCTTTGCTGATATTGAAAATGCTATCAGCCGCGAAAATCACGATATCACAGGTGGATTGATTGAAGCGGGAAACATGAAACGCACCCTTAAAATAAAGGGCCAGTTTGAAAGTATTGCTGACCTGCAAAATGTAGTGGTTCGAAGCAGCGCCCAGGGAGCCACCGTTTATCTGAGAGATATCGCAGAACTTAAAGATACTATCAAGGATAAAGAAAGTTATGCAAAATTGGATGGTAAAAATGTGGTAACACTTAATATTATAAAAAGAGCGGGAGAAAACCTTATTGAAGCGGCTGATAAAATAAAAACTGCAGTGGCGGAAATGCAGGCGAAAGAAGATTTGCCAAAGGATCTGAAAGTAGTGATCACCGGAGACCAGAGTAAGACTACAAAAACATCATTCAATGAATTGATCAATACAATCATCATAGGGTTTGTTTTGGTGCTGATCATACTGATGTTTTTTATGGGAGTCACCAATGCATTCTTTGTAGCGCTCAGTGTGCCCTTGAGTGTTTTTGTTGCCTTTATGTTTTTGCCTGTAGCTGATAGCATAATAGGATCTACAGTTACGCTCAATTTTATTGTATTGTTTGCTCTATTATTTGGATTGGGTATAATAGTAGATGACGCTATTGTGGTAATAGAAAATACCCATCGTATTTATAATAATGGTAAGGTGCCCATTGTGCGGAGCGCCAAAGAAGCGGCAGGTGAAGTTTTTATACCGGTACTGGCTGGTACAGCCACCACGCTGGCCCCATTTTTCCCACTTTTATTCTGGAAAGGTTTGATTGGAAAATTTATGATATACCTGCCAACGATCCTTATCCTCACACTGGCAGCCTCATTGATCGTTGCATTTATATTCAACCCTGTTTTTGCAGTGAGCTTTATGAAGCCTGAAGGGAAAGAATATGAAAAACCAAAGAAAGCAGTGTTCCGGAATAAGTGGTTTATCATTTTGGCTATCGCTGGTGTTTTACTGCATCTGCCGGGTATGCACGGTACAGCCAATTTCTTATTACTAATGGCGATGTTAATGGTGCTGAATGCTTATGTTATTAATGATATTATTCATGCATTTCAGAAAAAAGCCTTACCCGCTTTGATGAACCGTTATGAAAAATTATTGCGCTGGGTGCTGGTGGGAACAAGACCTGTATGGGCATTCGTTTCATTATTTGGCTTGTTTCTGTTTTCAGTCTTATTCCTCTACTTGCGTGGAAATAAAACAACTTTCTTTCCAAGTGGTGATCCCAATTTTGTGTATGTGTATATAAAATTACCGGTTGGTACCGATGTAAAATATACCGATAGTATTACCACACTTTTAGAAAAAAGAGTGCTGAAAGTTTTAGAGAACGAAAAGCCCGGAGCTAAAGGAAGCATTGTAGAGAGTATCATTACCAATGTGGCAGTTAGTGCCAACAACCCGAGAGATAATAACCGGAGTGTTCAGCCTAACCTCGGCCGGATACAGGTTTCTTTTGTTGAATTTGAAAAGCGGCATGGTAAAAGTTCAATGCCTTATAAAGATTCAATCCGGGTAGCCGTTCAGGGCGTACCGGGCACCAGTGTAGAAGTAGCCCAGGAAGATGGAGGTCCACCCACTGATCCTCCGGTGAATATTGAAGTAGCCGGCGATAATTTTGAGAGTATTGCAGCCGTTGCTTCACAACTTTATAATTATTTAGATACAAACCGTGTTGCCGGCGTAGAGAATCTTCAGCTTGATGTGGACCTGAATAATCCGGAAATCACTATTAATGTGGACAGGGAAAAGGCCATGATAGAAGGTGTGACTACCGGGCAGATAGGCACAGAGATACGAACCGCCGTTTTTGGAAAGGAAGTAAGCTCGATAAAGGATGGAGAAGATGAATACAAGATCCAGGTACGATATAACGATCTGTCGAGAAATAATATTTCTGATCTCTTGAATATGAGAATCACTTTTATGGATATGAATACGCTGCAGGTGAAATCACTTCCTATAAGTGCAGTAGCCACCGTAGATTATACTAATACCACAGGAGGAGTGAAAAGAAAGAATGTAAAGCGTACCATCCAATTACAAAGTAATGTACTGGATCCAACGATGGTAGGCCCTATCAACACAGCCTTGCAATTAAAAATTGACGATTTCAAAAACCTGGTTAAAATTCCTTCTGATGTTACTATTAAATTGAGCGGGCAAAGTGAGCAGGAACTGGAAACCCAAAAGTTTTTGGGCACGGCTTTGATCATTGCATTAGGAATCATATTCCTGATATTGGTATTGCAATTTAATAGCATGAGCAAACCCTTCATTGTGATCACTGAAATCTTTTTCTCGGTCATTGGTGTTTTATTGGGTTATGCAATTACAGGTATGACCATTGCAACTATTATGCTTGGAGTAGGTGTTGTTGGTCTGGCTGGTATTGTAATAAAAAACGGAATTCTATTAATTGAATTTACAGATGAACTAAGGGGCCGCGGTATGCGCACCAGGGAGGCGGCCATACAAGCAGGAAAAATCAGGATTATCCCAGTGTTGCTGACAGCTGTGGCAACCATATTAGGCTTACTACCGTTAGCTGTAGGTTTCAACATTGATTTTGCAGGAATGTTTCAGCATTTGCGCCCCAATATATTCTTTGGAGGCGATAGCGTGGTTTTTTGGGGACCACTAAGTTGGACGATTATTTTCGGGCTAGTTTTTTCTTTCTTTCTTACTTTGGTTATGGTTCCTAGTATGTACCTGATTGCAGAAAGGCTGAGAAGACCAATGGAAAGATTTTATGGAACCCGGTTCATAGCATTGCTGGGCTTTACCGGACCATTTTTCTTCATTTTTGTTGGAATCATGTATTTGGTTCGCAGGATACAGGGAAAAAAAGTTTGGTTAGGAAAATTATATTCACCTGCAGAAAGGGCATAGAAAAAAAAGCAGATATATTCTTTTACTGGAAATGAATTTGTTAGTTGATAAAAAATTGAAAATTTTTGTTCCAATCTGCGGAATTATTTATCAGGTTGAAGATTTTTAAAAAATAAAAAAAATATTTTTTTCAAATTTTAAGCAGCATACTGAATTTGTCTGTTGTCTCTTTGTAAGTCGATACCC
>JBPPMM010000640.1:0-6042 GCA_051306075.1 Chitinophagaceae bacterium | reverse complement strand
CCTGTTTATTGCCATTATGAGGTTAATAAAAGAAAACCAGTCGGGCATCAGAAATTTACCCGGCACACAATTAAAAAATCCCGCAACCCAAAAAACCATTTACACTCCGCCGGAAGGTGAAACGATCATACGGAACAAATTAAAAGCGCTGGAAAATTTTATTAATAGCGAGCATGATACAGACCCGTTAGTGAAAATGGCGTTGATCCATTATCAGTTTGAAGCCATACACCCCTTTTTTGACGGGAACGGACGAGTCGGCAGGATTATACTGTTACTATACCTGAAACTATCCGGCCTTATCGACCATCCCTCTCTTTATTTAAGTAATTATATCCTGCAGCATAAAGATGAGTACTATAGCAGCCTGCGGAATGTAACAGAAAAAAAGAATTGGGAGGCCTGGGTACTTTATATGCTTGATATGATAGAAGCCACTTCTGTAAAAAGCAGAGAAAGAATAGAAAAAATAGAAGTGCTGATGAAAGCAATGGGAGAAAAAATACAAAAGCAATTGCCCAGGATGTACACCAAAGAACTGGTAGAAGTATTATTTCGGCTGCCTTATATAAAAAGAAATTTTATAGAAGCAGCAGGCCTTGGAAATATTAAAACATCTGGGGTATATTTAAAAAGCCTGGAAGAAAAAGGATTTCTTAAAAGTATAACCGCCGGTAAAGAAAAATTGTATCTGAACTTTCAACTGATGGAAATACTGAAAAAGCAATAGGATTTTTTGTCTTTATCTTAAAATATCCGGGAGTGAAACCTGGCTTGGAAACGAGTTTCCTGAAAAAAGATTATGAAACATCTATTTTGTTTTTTCTCAGCTTCAAGAATGATTTTTTTATTTCTATATGTGTTGGCTATCAATTCATGCGAATCTCAATCTCCTGAGATGGAAAAAATCCGGAAACTGGTGCAAGTTGAAAGGGTAGATAATGAAGATTTTTTTAAAGACCTTAAGGCAGTTGGTAAAAAAGCAATTCCCTTATTAATAAATGTTATTGATACTGATTCATTAGGGTTTGTAGGATTCCAGGATTTTAACTCATCAACTTTACATTTATTCCATCATGATTACGTGGGTATCCGGGCTGCCTATATAATAGAGTATATTTTGGCAGACACAAATAGTATTCGACTTTATGAGTTCGGCGTAATTGTAAAAAAGAATGAATCAGGAAAATTGGAAATGAAAAGTTTATCATTTAAGGATGTAAAGGCAATTAAAGGAATTTATGAAGAATGGTGGCGGAAAAATAAGAATGAGTCTATGAAGGAATTATCTAATTCCTGGAAAGCCAGGAAGAGGGTATTGGATGGAAGTGATTTTGTGTGGCAATAGTTTTTTTCCGCCCGTAGTTTCCTTTCGGTAGCTGTTCCGCACTTGTCTCAATTTCTCATAGTTAATTTCAATACTTTTAGGTTAATGCCGAGTCCACGAAATGCGCAAATCCGCAGTGAGACTCGGCTTCGAAACAGGCCTACGGCAAAATAGAATAATATGAAAACTCATATACTTAGGTTGGGTTCAGTTGTTGCTAATGGGGTGGGTGGCCCAGAGGCTGGAGCTATTGACTTAATTTACACTTGTCTGTTACAGCACTATGAGCAGGATATTTATAGCCATATTCACATTAACCAAATTGGTGACGATTTAAATGAGTTAATCGGAAAAGAAGGAAATAATGTTTACATTAATATTCGCTACCCTGTACTTCAAGGTTTTGAATCTAAAAGTGTTGAAGACAAGAATCGTATTCGCTTAGATGTAGTTCATCAGGGGCTACTCCGCATTGCTGAACACTATGGAAAAATAGATATTATAAAGCTTGAAGCTATCAAATCCAAAATATTGGAAAATAATTTTTGGTTTGATTTTATATATCGAACTCATGTTAATAAAAAAAGGTCGGGTTTAATAGGTAAGATTGTTGTAAGCCCTAAATTTGATCGATTTAATTTTTATGCAGTGATTGAAGAAAGCGGTAATCAAATATGCAAGTTGCTCATCTATAGCGGTAAGACAACACCTTATTTTGAAGACTTCTTTTTTTACGGTAAATGGAAAAACGAAAATGAGTTTGTTATAAGCGGGAAAAGGAAGGAAGTAGAAATACATGTTTCTGTTGATAAATGTTCATATGAATTTAAAAATTTGACACGCTATGAAAAGCCTCCTTATTTTGAGATGATGAGAGCCGATATATCAGAAGCAGACAAAGAAAAAGCATATCGGGATTGGGTACACTCAATGCCACCGGGTATTGCAGCTATTGTAACACATGAACCTAATTAATGTAATAATAACAAAAAATTCACTCACATGGCTTTTTTTCCGCCCCTAGTCTCCTCCCGTTAGCCGTCACTAAATATTTCCAAAGAGATTTTATGCGCAAGCCAGGAAAAATCAATAAGTAGCCCTGCCTCCAGACAGATCAAAAACAAACCCGGTATTAAAGCTTGCTTCCTTTGATACTATCCATGCGGCAAGAGAAGCTACTTCCTCTGTGGTGCCCAATCGTCCCATCGGAATTTTTGAAGTCATATAAGCGAGTTGCTCAGGAGCTGTGTTTTCATTCATCGCGGTTTTAATTACCGCCGGCGCCATTCCATTTATCGTAATGCCGGTGCTGGCATATTCTTTTCCGGCTCCTTTTACCAGGCCGATAACACCCGCCTTCATGGATGAATAACCCGTCATGAAGGGATTGCCTTCTTTACCTGCAATGGAGGCAATCAATAAAATGCGGCCATAATTATTTTTCTCCATCGCCTTCAGCGCATATTTCGTCATCAGAAAAGAGCCTCTTAAATTGATGGTATACACTTTATCATATTCATCCACAGGGTAGTCGGTAATAGGGACGCCGGTAGGACCAATGATTCCCGCTGAGTTGACCATGATATCTATTTTACCAAACCGCTCTTCCGCCTGCTGCATTGTTTCCTGCACGGCGTTTTGCAACGAGATATCTGCTTTATATCCTTCAACAATAAAACCCTTTTCTTTAAGTTCATTTACGGTTGCGTTCAGCATTTCTTTATTTATATCCAGCAGCGCCAGCCGGCAGCCTTCTGCAGCCAGGCGATGAGCAATGGCTTTTCCCAATCCATCAGCTGCGCCGGATATAACGGCTACCTGATCTTCAAATCTTAGCATAGAATGATTTTATTCTGCGTGTAAAAAGATAATTGTTCCTAAAAATTATTTTACAATGACTATTGCCTTTAATAGGGCGAAGGACTGGTACAGGTCCATCCGCCATCGACTATTAAACTTTGCCCGGTGATATGTCTTGCTTTTTCGGATACAAGAAATAATGCCGTTTCTGCAATATCGGTTACCGTAGCAGGACGGCCCATGGGTGTTATCCGGCTCCATGTTTTAGCATATTCCGGATCATCGGAAGTTCGTTCGGTAATGGTTGCACCGGGAGCAATTGTATTTACATTGATCTTAAAAGGGGATAGTTCGATCACCAGGTTTTTCGCCAGCATTTCAAGAGCGGCCTTGCTCATACCATATGCTGCCAGATCTTTATGCGCCTGGTGTCCCGTAACCGAAGATGTAAATAACAAAGAACCACCAGTGGCCTGCGTTTTCATCTGGTTGGCCGCAGCCTGTGCTAAAAAGAAAGTCCCTCCCAGGTTAACCTGCATTACCCGGTTAAATGATTCAACAGGATAAGAAAAAAAATCTCCGAATAAAGTAATACCGGCATTAGCTATCACAATATCCAACTGACCCTTCTCTGATACCGCGGTATCTACCATATGTTGTATAAAATCCGCGTCGCCGGAATCGCCGGCCATTGCAAAACAGGATCCTGTCTTTTGATCATTAATAAGACTGGCGGCTTTACCAGCAAGTTCCGGGTCAATATCATTTAAAAAAACAAGGGCGCCATCTTTCGCAAGACGGCTGCATATTTCAAAGCCAATACCCAACCCGGCCCCTGTAACAATGGCCACCTTATTTTTAAAAGACATGCAGTAAAATTAGGAGTTTGACAGATGAATTGTATCTGAAAATTTGTTTCTGATTTATAAAACCAGGAGCATTCATCACAGCAATTAATCTGAAAGAGGAAGGCAAGGGGTAATAAAACCTTCCATGAACTTTTTATAAAAGTAATTTGGCAGACGAATAAACCGTATTGGTCGCAACATTTTTCATCCAAGAATTAAAATAAAGGTTTAGTTGCTACCTTGCCTTTATGAGCTCTCCCTGGTATGCAAAAAAATGGGTCACCGTGCTGCTGCACATTGCTGCGTGGACCCTGCTTTTTTCTCTTCCTTATATTTTAAGGCCTTCATTAAATAATAACCGCCCGGAAGCACAGGATACGCAACCGGTATTGGTACATATCCGGTATGCGATGAATAATATTATTTATATCATTTTTTTTTATTTGAATGCGGGCCGCCTGATCCCGGGCTTTATATATAAAAGAAAATATAAACAATACACACTGATAGCCATCGCCAGTTATGTTCTTATTTTATTTATTACCTGGCTCACTTTATTTATTTTGCTGGATCAGTCCAGGTTCAACCTGCGGGGCCATATACTTTTCAATTTCTTTTTCTTTCTTTTTATACTGGCCGGCAGCACCGCCTACCGCATGATAAAGGACAGAACCCGTGCCGACAGGGAAGCCAGGGAAAAAGAAAATGAAGTGCTTAAAACGGAATTATCATTACTTCGTTCTCAGGCCAGTCCTCATTTTATGTTCAACGTATTGAATAATATGGTGGCTTTGGCAAGAAAAAAATCAGATCTGCTCGAACCTTCTTTACTTAAATTTTCTTCCCTGATGCGGTATATGCTATATGATGCAGATGAAGAAAAGGTAGCGCTGGAAAAAGAAATTGACTACCTGCAGAGTTATATCGACCTGCAGCAACAGCGGTTTGGGAAAAATGTACAGGTGAAAGTGGATCTGAATAAGGCGGATGACCAGCTGGAAATTGAGCCGATGCTGCTTATTCCTTTTGTAGAAAATGCATTTAAACACGGAACAGGTATGATAGAAGGAGCCTGCATAACTATAAAATTAAATGCGGAAAAAGATAAACTGTTGTTCACCGTTCAGAATAAATATGATCCTTTGTCCGTGGAAGTACGGGACAAGACATCGGGCATAGGGCTGGCTAATGTAAAAAGAAGACTCAATTTATTATATGGTGCTAATCACCGGCTTCAAATTGATCAAAAGGATAATTGGTTTATGGTTTCTCTTCAAATAAACTGGAATTAAATGCTGCGTTGTATTACCGTAGACGATGAACCTCTTGCGCTTGAACTGCTGGAAGACAATATCAGTAAAATCCCTTATCTGCAACTGGTAGCTCAATGCAGCAATGCCATGGAGGCAATGAAGGTTTTGAACGATCAGCAGGCAGATCTGATTTTTCTGGATATTCAGATGCCGGGACTTACGGGATTACAATTTATTCAAACCCTTAACAACCGGCCCATGATCATCCTGATCACGGCATATGAAAAATTTGCACTGGAAGGTTTTAACCTGGATGTAGTGGATTACCTGGTGAAGCCCGTGGCCCTCGACCGGTTTGTAAAAGCCTGTAATAAAGCATATGAATTGCATCAGTTAAAAAACAGGAGTAAAGACAACCGCAATGAAGAACAACCGGGTTATTTATTTGTAAGCGTGGATTATAGCCAGTTAAAAATTGTTCATGCCGATATAAAATATATTGAAGGCCTGAAAGATTATATTAAAATTTATTTAAAGAGTTCTACCAAAGCGGTCATCACCAGGATGAGCATTAAGTCCATGGAAGAGCAATTACCTTCCGGCCAGTTTATCCGCATACATAAATCCTATATCGTTTCCATTGCTTTTATTACGGCCATCCGGAAGAACAGTGTCTTTATCGATCAAATGGAATTACCCGTCAGTGATACCTATCAGGAAGCAGTGATAAAACTTACAGGTAAAAAAGATTGAGGTTGCTGAAAATTAAATAAAGGGAAATAGATACCGCCATTTTTGTTATGCCGGAATAGGA
>JBPPMM010000638.1:0-2315 GCA_051306075.1 Chitinophagaceae bacterium | reverse complement strand
ACTGTTTCAAAACTTTCATACCCTGTCTTATTCATAGCCACGTTTAATCCAAAATAAGCGGGGGGTGGGAGTAACCCATCTGTTACAGCTTTTATAAAAGAATTTTTATCGGGTTGGTTAAGCGCATAGTTTACTTTTTTCTGGTTTCCTAAAGTATCCACTGTTTCTTTCATCATGTTCTTACCACAAGCACTTCCAGCTCCATGAGCGGGATAAACAATAATATCATCCGCCAGGGGCATTATTTTATTCATCAAGCTGTCATAAAGTAAGCCAGCCAGATCTTCCTGCGTCATATGTGCAGCTTTTTGTGCAAGATCGGGACGGCCTACATCACCCAGGAATAAAGTATCACCACTAAAAATGCAATGATCCTTACCTTTTTCATCTTTTAACAAATAGGTAGTACTTTCCATTGTATGCCCGGGAGTATGCAACGCCCTGATGGTTATTTTTCCAATTTTGAAATCTTCACCATCTTTGGCAGAAATAAATTTAAATTCCGGTTTTGCTGTAGGACCATAAACAATGGCAGCCCCGGTTTCTTTTGCAAGATCCAGGTGCCCTGAAACAAAATCCGCATGAAAATGCGTTTCAAAAATATATTTAAGTTTTACCTTGTCTTTTTTCAACCGGTCTAAATAAGGCTGCACTTCCCGCAACGGATCAATTATAGCAGCTTCGCCATTACTGGTAATATAATAAGCTCCCTGAGCCAGGCAACCGGTATATATCTGTTCTATATTCATCATACTTTTTTTATTTTACTAACTGCAAATATGGGATAATTATTCTCCCTTGTTGGTAACAAAAGTTGCACTCCTTTGGCACAAAATAGATTGCTTTTTAACAAAGTTTATAAACAATTCCGTGCCTTGTCTTTTTGCAAATGAATTATAACAGTGCTCAATAGTTTTAAAAATAAAATCATTTTCAAAAAGACGGAGATACTGGTCCTTATTACCACCAAACGGAGGACCCGGCTGTTCAAATTCTTTATCAAACAAAACACCGGCCAGCTTACCCCCGGGAGCAAGTAATGCTGATATTTTATTTACATACTTTTTGCGCAGCCCCGGATCAATGGCGCAAAAAAAAGTTTGTTCCAGTATTAAATTATATTTACCCTGGTGGGTAAAGAAATCACCATGAATAATGCGGATATTGGGATTATTCTTAAATTTTTCCTCTAACCGGTTCACTAATGTGAGAGCAATATCGATCAAGGTAATATTTGTAAACCCCTTTTTTAATAAGTATTCAGCTTCATAAGAGTTACCACAGCCTGGCAGCAGGATACTGATATCCTTGTTCGATAACTGATCCACATAATTTTTAAGAGGCGGTGAAACCTGCCCCAAATCCCATCCTGTATCACCTTCCGTATAAAGGTTATCCCAAAATGATTCTGCAGGTATCCCGCTTTCCCAATGTATGCTTTTTACAGACTGATCTTTATCCATATTATTTTATCCTCCAATTGATGAAAAGAATATTTCTTTAACAACTATATAAAGACCCATTACCAATACAAACCAGCCAAACGCCTTTTTTAATTTTTCACCCGCTATTTTCTTTGATAATATTATTCCTATAAAAATTCCTATTAAGGCAAAAGCTGTAAATCCACCTAATAATTTCCAATCTATAACCTGGCTTCCCTGCAAATCTCCGACAAAACCAATTAATGATTTTACTGCAATGATAAAAAGAGAGGTACCTACCGCCAGTTTCATAGGCATTCGGGCTAATATAACTAGGGCAGGAATTATCAAAAAGCCTCCTCCGGCACCAACCAGGCCTGTAAGTGTTCCAACTATTAATCCTTCCAACAGGATCATGGGATAATTATACCTGATAGCAGAATTTTCGTTTAACTCATTCTTTTTTTCCGGCATTATCATACTCACAGAGGCAAGGATCATAATAATGGCAAAAAGTATCATTAACGCAAAAGGTTTCGATACAACAAAGGATCCTATTGTAAATAATTCTTCAGGTATTACAGGCATCAGCCACATGCGGGTAGCGTAGACAGCGGCTAAAGAAGGAATACCAAAAATCAACACGGTTTTAAAATCAACCTTCTTAAGTATGGCACTTTGAATACCCCCTGCCAATGCCGTAGAACCTACTATAAACAATGAATACGCGGTGGCCAATACGGGGCTTACACCCAGCACATAAACCAGGATGGGTACAGTTAAAATAGAGCCGCCGCTTCCAATTAATCCTAATGATAAACCAACCATTGCCGCCAGTAAAAAGCCTGTTATTTCCATATTACCCTTTATTGTTTGAATGCAAAGGTGCCG
>JBPPMM010000616.1:0-15854 GCA_051306075.1 Chitinophagaceae bacterium | reverse complement strand
AACTTTTTTCCATTGGCCATCTGCAAAAAAATAAAGTTGATCAGGAGCCAAAATGATTTCATTTAAAGACGTGCCTTTTTTGCGACGTTTTTGATACCAGCGAAACAGTACCAATTTACCTTCGATCCATTTATCTTTTAAATTATTTATTTTTAAATTCATAAAATCTCACCCAGTCAATTTCCATTTCAACCGGCAAATCGTTTGGTTCCACGGCGCCCACCCAGCTACCGCCTAATTGCATATCGATAAGGAGATAATGCTTATGCTTGTCAAAAGGGAATTGATCTTCTTTATCCGTTTGAATACGAGGGTAGGCAAATGTTCTTTTATTATTTATGAAAAAAACAAGACTATCAGGATACTTTTCTACCACATAGGTGTTAAACTCACCGGGATTAATTATACCGGTTGCTCCTGGTTTTGGATCTTTTATTTTAAGATGGTATGTATAATTTGTATGAATAGTTTGATAAGCGATCGTATCAGAATTTAATCGCTCCATAATATCGATCTCTCCACCATCGGGCCATTGCCTATTTTGGGCAAGCATCCAAATAGCAGGCCAGGCCCCTCTCGCACCATTCAATTTAGCCCTGATCTCCAACCTCCCGAATCCAAAATTCACTTTATCTTTTGTGTATACCCCGCCTGTTAAATAGCTGGCTGTGTCGTTGGATAAATGAGTATTCTTAATTCCACGAAGTATTAATTTACCATCCCGCATGCCATAGCAGGAGTCGAAATTGCTCATATGTCTGTCCCAGTCACTTGTACCACGGGGTATCTTTGACCATTTACTTTCATTAAAAGATTCATTTTGATTGAAACTTTCTTCCCATGTTAAAACAGGCTTTCGGATACTTACATGTCTTGAACATGCGCACACAATAACGAATAGAGCTAATGCAAAATTTAAAAGTATTTTCCTGTTCATAAAAAATTATTTGAATAAAAAGATTATAGATCGTTCTCCCCGGTAATTCATTACTTTGATTTTTATTTTTCAGTGAAGGGTTTTGTATATAAAAATAATATTCTCATAGGACTTGTTTTTCGGAAAAAAATTTAACCCGGGTATAGAAGATACATCATGCAACCGTTTGCACGAAATATTAGGAAAATTTGGCTAACCGGTTGTAAAATTTTAATTTACAAATGCTAAACAAAGTTTAATATAAATATAACGGGAAAAATCTATTTTATATTCATTTTTGTTTTGCATTGAACCATGAATATTAATGAACCAAATACAGATACTGCTTAATCGCTCGAGGATATTCTTTATTGCCTGGTGCATGATCGCCGCGTTTGGTACCTACTTTTGTATGTATGCTTTTCGAAAGCCATTTACAGCCGGCATCTATTCCGGTATAAATCTTTGGGATATTCATTACAAAAGCATTCTCATCATTTCGCAGGTGTTCGGGTATATGCTTTCCAAATTTATAGGCATAAAGATCATTTCGGAACTCAAATCCACACAACGCAAAAAATTAATCATTGGCTTTATTCTGTTTGCAGAGGCAGCATTGCTTGTATTCGGACTTATACCGGCACCTTATAATTTTATACTTCTATTTTTAAACGGGCTCCCTTTAGGTATGGTTTGGGGCATTGTTTTCAGCTACCTGGAAGGCAGACGATTTACGGAAGTTCTTGCTATGGGTCTCAGCATAAGCCTTATTATTTCTTCCGGGATTTTAAAAACAATATATTTCGAAATACATGATTTTTTCCCTTACGTATCAGAATTCTGGATGCCTGCATTAGTAGGAATTTTGTTTTTACCCCTTTTTATATTCTTTGTATGGATGCTATCAGTAATTCCGGAGCCAACAGAAACAGATATTTTATTGCGATCAGAGCGGGTGCCCATGACAAAAAAGGATAAAAGATACGTACTGAAAGAATTTGGTTTTGGCATTATATGTTTTGTAATCATGTATTCCCTGCTTGCAACCATGAGAGATTTCAGGGATAATTTCTCTGTTGAGATCTGGAAAGAAATAGGAGGTAAATGGGATAATTCCATTTTTTCAAAAACTGAAATCATATCCGGTATAGTTGTATTAGCCGCTATTGGTTGTCTCTCGCTGATCCGAAGCAATATCAAAGGTTTCTGGGGAACACAATGGTTGATTGCTTTAGGAATTTTGATAAGTGGCGCCAGTACCTTGTTATTTCAATTTGACCTGTTAACCCCTTTTTGGTGGATCTTATTAATAGGTATGGGGTTGTTTCTTGCGTATACTCCCATACAGGTTGCCTTATTTGAACGAATGATCGCCTTATTTAAAATAAAGGCCAATGCCGGCTTCTTTGTTTATATATGTGACGCCATTGGCTACCTGGGTAGCGTCGTCCTGTTACTATATAAAGAATTTTTTATGAAAGACATTAGCTGGACAAACGTGATGATACGATTCAGCTATATACTAACCGCAATCTGTTTGTTGTTCCTTATACTTGCCGCTCTTTTCTTTAACAGGAAAGCAGGAATAAAAGGACCCATAACCGGACCACTGGAAAAACTTCAATCCACATAAATAAAATCATGAAAAGAAATCAATTGTTATTTACTCCCGGCCCGCTTACTACATCTAAAACAGTAAAAGAAGCCATGTTAAAAGATATGGGGTCAAGGGATTTTGAATTCGTGAATGCGGTAAAAGAAATAAGAAGCGAATTGTTGCACCTGGCATATGTATCAAAAGAAACCGGTTATGAATGTGTGATCATACAGGGGTCAGGAACATTTGGTATTGAAAGTGTGATCAGCAGTGTGGTTGGCAATAATGATGTGTTGCTTATTCTGGCTAATGGAGCATATGGCGAAAGAATTGCTATGATGTCAGCTATTCATCAATTGAATCATCATGTTCTCCGGTTTGCAGAAAATGAAATAGTAACACCAGAAGCAACAGCAGCCTTTCTTCAATCTCATCCCGACATCACTCATGTAGCCTGCATTCACAGTGAAACAACCACCGGCTTAATTAACCCCATAAAAGAAATAGGCGCCGTTTGTAAAGAACAAAATAAAATTTTTATTGTAGATGCCATGAGCAGTTTTGGCGGTGTGGAAATGGATATGGCGAAAATGCAAATTGATTTTCTTGTTTCCTCTTCAAACAAATGTATTGAAGGAGTTCCGGGATTTGCATTTGCCTTATGCAATAAGAACGAATTGATAAAAGCAAAGGGCCAGGCACGAAGTCTGAGCTTAGATTTGTATGAACAATGGGCCGGCCTGGAAGCCAGCGGACAATTTCGCTTTACGCCACCTACTTTAAGTATTATGGCTTTCAGGCAAGCGCTAAGGGAATTGGAAATAGAAGGAGGTGTGGCGTCAAGAGAAAAAAGATATAAAGAAAATAAAAAAACATTAGATACCGGGATGGCAGAACTAGGATTCAAACAATACCTCCAGCCAAACATACAAGGTCATATCATTACTTCTTTTTTATATCCGGAAGATGCGCATTTTAATTTTGAACGCTTTTATAAAAAGTTGAACGAACGGGGTTTTGTTATATATCCTGGAAAATTGGGCAAAACGGATGCGTTCCGCATTGGCAACATTGGCCAGATATTCCCGGATGATGTAAAAGAACTGGTAGCTGCTGTAAAGGAGGTTCTGCATGAAGAAAATGTGATGCTGGCAGAAGTCTGAAAAAAATATGAAATAATTTCTCCGGAAATATAGTGATCAAAACAGCAAACTATTTTACAATATATTATTCTCTGCTTCCTTTTTATTATCCAAATTCAGGTCCGAGGATCGCAAATTGTTTCTCTGATAAACCCGGAAATTTGTTACTCCCGCGATACATCCGGGTAAAAGAACGTTGTTCTGAAAAACCAATTGAGTGCAGATAATTTATCCATTCATGATCAAATTGCGTTGCATCTAAAATGACAGGCTGGCCAATACAATTTGATAATACCGTTGCCAGAATTTCTTTTGCGATCAATAAATTCCTGGCTACTACCGGGCCGATGTGAATAAAGTCATGGCCCTTTCGGCCAAAACAAAAACCCTGAATTTCATCATGCTCTTCTATAAAAAATGCATATTCCGGGGACCCTTGCCTCATCCATTCCAATAACAACCTACGATCGGCACCAAAAATATCAAAGTCAAATCTGGCGATTGCGGGCAAGTCCTTTTTTTGAACGGACCGGGCTACGGAAAAATTAAACGTTTTATTCGAAGAAGCCTTGCACATCCTTGTCATCTTGTATTCATCTAAAAAATTTAACGGTAAATAGATTTCCCGTCCTGCGGGAGTGGCATCCAACTTTATGGTTACTTCATTATGTAATATCCCCAGGGCTTCTTCCAGTAACCGTGTCCCGAATCCCTGCCTGCGCCTTTCCGGATCTACCAGCACCATCCCAATCCAACTGAAACAATTTTGATAGCGGATTGTAGTTACTGTCCCGATTACTTCTTCATTAATAGTTGCTACCCTGCAATTACCACTGCCCAACTGCAACCATATTTCCCAATCTCTTTCGAGTTGGTTCCATCCGGATGCACGGCAAAGTTTTACCCCTGCAGCAATGTCAGCCTTACTCATGGAACGAAATTGGATCATTTGCACAATACGTTTAAAAATCAATTATGCTTTTGAAGATAATAATAAAGCAATGACGATTATCATTTCTTGAAAGCCGTCTGCATGCAGCAGGTGTATATTCTATTTACCACTAAACCTTTCAAATGATTTCCTTAATACGTTTATAATTCTGTCGCAATGATCTTTAGTTATAACAAGTGAAGGTCTTATGGTGATTACATTTTCTTCTATGATCTTAAAAGCAACTCCTTCTTCCATGCAATAATACATTATAGCTTCGGCTTCAGATTTAGCTTTTTCTTTTGTGGTACGATCTTTTACAAGATCAATGCCCAGGTGCAATCCCTTTCCCGCTACATTTCCGATGATAGGGAAAATATCTTTTAATTCCAGCAGCTTATCTAATAAGTATTCACCAAGTAGCTCAGCATTTTTTACCAGCTTATGTTCTTCAATATATTCAATCGTGGCCAGACCGGCAGCAGCACAGAGCGGATTTTTTTCATGTGTAAAATGACCAATGGAACGATGGGCCAATGTATTGTATTTGTCATGAGTAACAATTCCTGCGAAAGGCAATAATCCTCCACCCAATGATTTTCCAAGCACCAATACATCGGGTGTCACGAAATGTTCTGAAGCAAACATCTTACCGGTTCGGCCAAAACCTTCAATCACCTCGTCGAATATAAGCAGCATATCATATTGCCTGCATATGTGCTGTATTTCCTGCCAGAAATTAACGGAAGGTATTACAGGTGTTGCAGAAATGGGCTCTCCGATTATTGCGGCCACATCAGGATTTCGTTTTAAAATATTCTTTATTTGTCGCAGGTATTCTTCATCTATCTGATCCTGGTTATTCCAACCCCAAGGATTACGGTAATAGTTGGGAAATTCAACATGAAAAGCACCGGGCACCATGGGCCCGTTACCTGTTGAAAAATGTTCTTCCCCTCCCAGGCTGGCAGATTGGTATCCTGTACCATGATAAGAATCCCAAAATGAAATCGTTTTCCATTTACCCGTAACCTGCTTAGCCAGCATGGTCGCCATTTCAATGGCCTGCGAACCACCCGGACAAAACAATACCCTGTCTAATCCATCCGGAGTTATTTCTATTAATTTTTTGGCAAGATCAATAGCTGGAAGATTTGTATATCGCCTCGGAGTAAATGCCAGTGAATCCTGAAGTTGTTTAATCACCGCTTCTATAATTTTTGGATTGCTGAATCCGGCATTGTGCACACCATTTCCGTGA
This sequence comes from Chitinophagaceae bacterium, assembly GCA_051306075.1. Classification (GTDB taxonomy): domain Bacteria; phylum Bacteroidota; class Bacteroidia; order Chitinophagales; family Chitinophagaceae; genus Terrimonas_B. The sequence goes on along the minus strand of JBPPMM010000616.1, from coordinate 10,007 downwards.
AGATCTAAATACTCCTTACCGTTAAGATCGTATATGAAGGGGCCTTCAGTTCGGCTCAACACATTCATTACAGGAGTAGAAAGAGCCTGGTGCAAAAAATAGTTTGCATCTTCATTGATCCAATGTTTTGTTTGATTGTCCAACCGGGAATAATATTCCTGTCGGAGAGTACTGTTATTTAAATCACCCTGTTCCCCTGATGTATTTTTCTCCATAGTTAATTCCATTATTAAAATGATAGACTAAGGTAAGAAGGGCATTCAGAAGAAATAAAATCATTGTTTATGCTATCCCATCTTTTAATAAGGCAGGAAAATTTATCCGCTCACTTTTTTTGATCTTGCCTCAGCACATTTCATCAGCCATTCATTGCTGAACGGATCTATTTTCCCATACCGGCAAAGATCAAAATCAGTAAAGTCAAAAGGAATGGGTTGGTCAGCAGCTAATGAAGCAAAGGCCCTCCCCACTCCACCGCATACCGAAATACCGGCCCCTACACATCCTGTTGCCAGTAATAAATTATTTATACCGGGAACCGCACCCATGGATAAATAACCATCGGGTGTATATCCGGAAAAACCGGCTACGTAGTAACTAATTCCGATATCATAAAAGGCAGGAAAAAAGCGGGCCAGTTTATCTCCCACTTCTTCCAGGTCGCTCATACCTTTATCATCACTGAATTTAAACTGGCTGATATCATTGGGTATTTTATTTGGTGATGCACTTAAAGAATTGCTTTCACGAATACCGAATAGAAGACTTCCTCCTTCGGGTCTTGCATAGGCCTGCGCATCGGGCAGCAGCACCATGGGTGAATGTACCGGAAAAATATCCGCTTTCTCTGTTATCCAATACTGGCTTCTCACCGGAGCCATGGGAATTCCGATGCCTGCCTGTGCCGCAAGAACAGGAGCCCATGCACCCGAGGCAATGATTACCTTGCCGGCCCAAATATTTCCATGATTGGTAGTAACCCCGGTTGCTGTATCATCATCCATTATAAGTGATGATACTTCAATTCCCTGCCGAAACTGAGCACCCTGCATTTTAGCGCAGCGGGCAAAAAAGGTTCCCAGCAGGTAAGGATCACAATAAGCTTCTCCGGGAATAAAACCTATCTTAATCGCTTCATCAGTTTTTAACCAGGGGGCCATCCGATGCGCTTCTTCATTGGAAATATAATGTGCCGGTTGTTTAAATTCTTCTGCTATTGCCATTAATGCTTCAAGATCTTTTACTTTAGGATCACTTGCTGCCACATGCATCATACCCACTGATTTCATACCTAATGATTCACCCAATTGCTTTTCCATATCCACCACTGCCCGGTAGGTTTCCAGGGATAAAGGAATATAAGAACGCTTGGAACGTACAATGGTCATTAAGGCCGCTGCCCGGCTGGTGGCCGAATTACACAACTCATTTCTCTCCAGCACCACTATTTTTTTTCCAGGGTTATTTTTTGAATAATAATAGGCGATAGCACAACCGAAAATACCTCCACCAATTACAATTACATCTGCCTTTTCCGGAGTAGTCATTTTCCTGCCTGGATTTTTATAAATTAATATTGATGCGGGTAATAATGATTGGTCACAGCTCCATCTTCAAAAAGATCAAGGATGGCATAGCCGGGAGGCGTTTGTTTATAATAGTATTTACCTGCTGATTCTTTATCACCTTCGCCCCACCAAAAACCACTTAAAGCTCCATTACAGTAATAATGAACGCCGTTATATTCCGCCTTGTCCTGCAAGTGTATATGTCCGCTGATACAAGTGATCTTTTTATCCCGGTGTTTATAAAACAAGTCACTTATATATTTTGAATCGGTATGATTGCCACCATCAAGTATAGTACATACAGCTAATATGGGGTAATGGCTCAAACAAATCACCGGCGTACCTGGTACAAGTTTTTCCAGGTCTGCTTCCAACCATTTCCTTTGTTCCTCATCCAATGAACCGGCATTTTTATTATTGCTGTCAAGGATTACAAAATGCCATCCTCTTTTATCAAAACTGTAGAATCGACCGGGGGTTCCTAATTGTTTTACTACATAATCTTTACCATACATCACATCTTGTTTATCAGGAGCAGCCCACCACATATCATGATTGCCGAGGCAACTATGCATTTCATATTCATTAAATTCTTTTCGCAGTTGGTGCCAGAGTTTCCACTGCTCGTTGACTCTTTCGCGGGTGATGTCTTTGTAATCCGCTGCAAAAATCGTATCGCCACCATTTAGAAAAAAATCCACCTTATGCTTCTTAATATCAGTCAAACATTTTCGAAACCGGCCAGGCGCATCCAGTTCGGGACGAATGTGCACATCGGTGATATGTGCAAAGCGCAGGACTCTTTTCTTCTTGCTGCCTAAATTAGCGGCAAGCGCTACTCCCCCGCTAATACCGATTGTACCCGCAAGCAGCCCTATGTTTTTTATAAGTCCTCTTCTGTTCATTAACTACATTTTGAGAAACGTTTTTAATAATTATTTCAACACTGTTTTCACAGGTTCGCCTACAGGATGATTGGCAGAAAAATGAAAGCCTAATAAGTTTGCAATAGTTTGAGCAAACTGGTCCTGGTAAATTTGTCCCCGAACATTTATTTCTCCTTTGGCTGGCGTATCCGGCCCCAAAACCATTAAATAGGTTTCATTGGCATGGGCGATCTTCGATCCGTGACTGGTCCATTCCTCATTTAAACCTCTTCCATGATCAGCGCATATGAATAAAGTAGTTTGATCTTTATAAAATGGATCCTGTTGCAAATACGTCCACAATTCCGAAATCATCGCATCAATTTTATGTATAGCGTCGAGGTACATATCATACTTGCCGGCATGCGCAAATTCATCCGTGTCTCCAAAATCCATATATACTACCCGGGGATGATTAGCCATCATATAAGCCTTTGTCATAGCATAGGTCATCACATCCAGTCTTTCGCCTCTTCCAAAAACCTGGGGCATATTATGCTGCATGGCATTCAGTTCTTTTTGCAAAGGAGTAAGATTGGGACCTTTTACATCTTCCCCATATATATTGACCAACATCCCATTTCTGTTCCTGTTCATGATTCTTGAAACGGCATCCCAGGATGCGAAAGTGACCACCTTATTCTTATAATCATTTTGCTTATGAATAAACTCCAGCACGTTTTCATTTGGATTATCAGGGTATTCGTTTGAGTTGATCAAAGAATCATAATAGCCGCAAAAAGTTTCGCTGCGACCGGGGTAAGAAAACCAATATTTATTTTTCAGATTTACGAAATTACCCATGTCCCTGTTTCCGTACAGTTGGCCCTTCTGCCCTATATTATTCCAGAAAAAAGGTGTGAGTTTTTCCCGCCGCTCCTTTTCATTGGCTCCCCAATACTTTTGCAACCGCCATAATGAATCCTGTGAAGTATATTTTTTCCCATGCAATAAAGTGGAATCTGCTCCGCGAAAAAGCTCCTGCCATCGGTAACCATCGAGGGAAATAATAATCATATTCTTTGTTTTGTTTTGCTGTGCAAAACAGGAGCCTGCAAAAAAAAGGAAAAAGAAGAGGTGCTTGATTTTCATTACTTTATTATTTATTCTATTTAATTTGGAAATTGTATGTCTTTTAATAATTTATTTTTTATGAAAACGTTCCTGTTTGCTGGTTATACCTGCTGACAATCGTGGGGCATCAGGATGATTATTATCTGCCGGTGTTGGAGCCAGGAACTGACTTTGCTTTCCTTCGATTATTATTTTTCCGGATGGATCAATTGTAACAAAAGTGAACAAAGGATCCTTATACATCGCCCTGCCGCCATCTGAACCGAATCCATCGCCTGCATAGTAATAAGATGCACTGTTCATTTGAAAATAATGAACCTTGTTAATGTAGCTATGATCATCCACATGGTGATGGCCGCAAAAGCAAGCGATCACTTTTTGAAAATCGTTTCGGTTATTGGCATCATCAATTACTTTCCGGATCAAATGCCGGTTGGGCACACTCCAGCCGTCCCATATTTCATCAAACGCCTGGTGGGAAATAATAATAGTTTGTTTCTCCGTTTTATCGAGATCTTCTTTAAGCCACTCAATTTGTTCAGGGTTTACCAGGTCCCGGGAGGGCTGATCGATGTAATAGTTACTATTGACATAATCAATATATTTCCCCCCTTTTAAAATGTAATTACAATCCATTACCACAAAATGGAAGTCGCCCTTATCGAAAGAATAATATTTTTCTTTCATTCCCCAGAGATCCATGACCTGTTGTTTGGAGCCAAGGTCCATGTCGTGATTACCTAAAACGTGATATCTTTCTCCTTTATACTTTTCCCAAATGTTCAAAAAGTTTTTGGCCTTTTCTGTAGGGTGACAGAAATCGCCTCCCTGTAAAATAAAATCAAGTTTTCGTGAAGAAGCTTCATGCATAAATACATCTAACCGATTTTCCGCATCCTTGCAAAACCCATGATGCAGGTCCGTTATCCATCCTATATGAAGGGCTTTGTCTTTATTATCCCTGGCAGGCTGAAATGCAAATGTTTCACCTGCACCTACACATAAACCAGTTGTGATAAGTCCTATATTGGCAATAAATTTTCTCCGGCTATTAGTTAAAATTTCCATCCTCATTATTGAAATTCAGAAAAGAGTGCCGTATATAAACATTTTCACTTTAACCTTTTTCCCTACCAGGGCATTGAAAATGTCTTTACAAATGTGAAACACTTCATCGCTTCAATTACACCTTCCTTCACACCGAGTCCTGAATCTTTTATCCCACCAAAAGGTGAACTTTCAATGCGATAACCCGGCACCTCATTAATATTTACTGTTCCTACTTTTAACTCTTTTACAAACCGGAGTGCATGCTCCATATTATTGGTTACAATACCACTTGATAAACCGAACGCTGTTGAATTACTTAATACAATTGCATCATCAATATCTTTAAACGTCATAATAGGTGCAAGCGGACCGAAGGATTCCTGAACAACCATCTCTGCATCACGGGGCACATCAACAATTACGGTTGGTTCCAATAAGGCTCCTTTTCTTTTACCTCCTAAAATAACTTTTGCTCCCTGCGCCACGGCTTTTTTAACCACCTCTCCCAGGTGAATAGCTGAAGCTTCATCTATTACGGTCCCCACTTTTGTAAGCGGATCCGAAGGATCGCCGGCATTATATTCTTTTGCTTTGGCTACAAACTTTTCAACAAATGCATCTTTTATTTTTTCGTGCACTAAAATTCTCTTCACTGCTGTGCACCGTTGACCGCTGTTACGGAACGATCCTTCAGCAGCCAGGAAAACGGCCTTCTCCAGATCAGCATCTTCCAAAATTATTAACGGATCATTGCCACCCAATTCCAGGATTACCTTTTTGTACCCCGCTGTTGCAGCAATATGTTTTCCTATTGCAACACTACCGGTAAAAGAAACAATTTCTACCCGGGGATCTTTAACTAATGGTTCAGCAATTTCTTTGGTAGGCCCCAGCAAAACGCTAAGCATATAATGTGGCAAACCGGCTTCGTATAAAAGTTCTACCAGTTTAATGGCGGTGAGTGGTGTTTTTTCTGAAGGCTTTAAAATCACAGGTGTTCCAACCGCAATAGCAGGTGCAATTTTATGTACTACCTGGTTAAGGGGATGATTAAAGGGAGTAATACACAGTGCTAAGGACAGTGGTTCCCGCAGGGTAAAAATTTTTCTTGCTTTACCGGCTGGAGAAATATCACATGAAAAAATCTGCCCATCATCTTTAAGACTTTCTATTGCAGAAAACATCAATACATCATGTGCACGACCGGTTTCATACCTGGCTTCATGAATTGCCAAACCTGATTCGGCGCTTATTAATTGCGCAAACTCCTCTTTCCTTTCAACCAATAATTGCTTTGCTTTGTCGAGAATGCTGTAGCGATCGTACCGGGTCAATTTTTTTCCCGGCCTTAATGCGGCTTCAATAGCCTGTTCCGCATGAATAGCACTGGCAAGACTCACTGATCCTACTAATCGTCTATCGTAAGGGCTGCGTACTTCAAGCACCTTACCACCTAAAATTGGCTTACCCGCCACATAACAGGGAAAGACGGCAGTTGCAATACCGTTCGCAGGTACTTGCTTTTGCTTAGTTGTTGAAATTGATGAGTTGCTCATACACTTAATTTGGAACCCTTTAAATCTCCTCTGGTGAGGGGGACATTCAAACCAGAAGGCCGGAAGTAAGAAAATATTTTATTGATTCAATTTTATATTTAATAAAAATTATAAACAGATACATTTTCAACCCGTTTTCAACCGGGCATCAGAACATATTAGTTTATGAATTCGTTCCGTTAACAGTAAAATCAAAAATGTCAAAGTTTCTCGGGTCACCTGCGGCTTTCATCCTGTATGCCTTATTTAACGGATGAGAAATAACCATTGGTACCATTTCTTCGTAACGCCCGCCATGAGACCTCAGTGTTCCATCCAATGCAGAAAGGTCGTGATACTGGGGACGGCGACCCACCACCACATCTCTACCCGACATGACCACTAAATCTCCAATGCGGTCTTCGGGCTGTTCCAATACACGAACGGCGGTGGCTTTATCGTACACTTCTGTAATACCCGGCTGCACAGCCAGCCAGTTTTTTATCTCATTTGTTTTTGAAGTATCCGTGAGATGCACCACCACATAAGAACCTAATGCACCATGATGTTTAACATAAGGATCCGTAATAGGGCAGATTACCCGGAATCCGTTTTCTCCAAATTTTTCTTCGAGCATATCTTCAACAAATAATACATTGGGACTGCCGTCTGCTTTTACCTTCGCATTCATACCATGATCGGCAGTAGCCCCAACAATTGCTCCTAATGCAATCAATTTTCCGATCTCTTTATCCATTGCCTCATAAAAAGCTAAAGACTCTTCCGCTTCCGGAGAAAAAGTGTGCTGCATATAATCAGTAAGGGAGAGGTAAAGAAAATCAGATAATCCTTTCTCAATAAATTCAACGCCAGCTCGTAGTACAAAAAGGCTGGCTTCGGCACTATAAATTTGCGGGGTAGCAAGCCCAACAATTTCTTCTACCTTGTCAACTCCATGAGTTTCTTTTCTTGCCTGGTTGGCCTTTTCGGCAGAGATAGCAATGCCTTTCAATTTATGAGATAAAATATCCCGCAATTTTTCTTTGGCGGTAACTACGGCTACTTTTCTTCCGGCGTTGGCAGCCGCGGCTAAAAGCGTTTCTGCCCGCAGGTATTCCGATGAGTTCATCATTACTTCCTTGTCTTTGGCAGCATCATAAAAAAAATTGCCGCTGATACCATGAATGGCTGGTGAAACGCCGGTAACGATGGAAGAATTATTGACATTGGTAAATGAAGGAAGGGCGCCCCGCACCATGCCCCGGTATCCATTCTGCGACATTTTTTTCAGGTTAGGCATCCTGTCGAATGAAAGAGTAGTATCGAGATATTCATCAGCTGAGCCATCAATACATATAACTACTATAGGTTTCGCTGCAGGTTTATATTTTATTCCATTTGCCTCAAAAGCCTGGGTTGAAATATTCATTAATTTTTCATGTTTAATCGTTAGTAATTATTACCAGAAGTATGTATTTCCAAATACAACCCAGTTATTCAAACACCATTTCGTTTTCCAGTGTGACTGAATATAGAGGCAATACAGTTTAATTTTTTCTTTCAGATCCCAATAAATGATTAAACATAAGTTGACGATAAACTTCCAGGTCAGGTAAGGGCTGCCTTTCTATTTTCGCCTCTTCGTCCCATTTTCTCATTTGAATGATCATTTCAAACAAAGGATCTTTCTCAAACGCTGATGCTTCTTCATCGTTCATTTTTCCGCCCTGGTATTCTAATGTTCTTTTACTGGCATCTGAAAGCTGCTCGTAATATTCCGGGTAGCGGCAGGTAAGATATCGTTTGGCATCTACATGCGATTGTACCAGCCGGGTGATCTTTTTTGAAAACCCTTTTTCTGCAAGAAACTTTGCTGCTATTTCTTCATGACTTTTAATTCCATAACCTCCCATTTCATTGTCGCCCTGCGCCGCTTCACAGATATGACCTATATCATGCAGAAAAGCAGCCAGTATTACTTCCTCATCAAAGCCCTGCTGTTCCGCCAGTTGAGCTGCCTGCACCATATGTTCAAGCTGACTGACTTTCTCGCCGGCATATTCTTCTCCGCCATGCTTTTGATACATCGCCATTATTTCATCAGCCACTTCCTTTGCTTTGAATTCGTTCATAAAATATATTTGAACATTTAGTAATCGGCTAATAGCACCAATTTTTCAATCCGTACTTTTCTCAGACGCTAATACTTCTCTATGTTAATACCGCAATCTTTTTAGTTGATGAACATACTGACTCACTTCATTGTCCTGTCTATTCTTATTTTAAATTTAAAGTGTTTTAAAATAAATACATATTCTGTTCAACTATTTTCCCAAATGACAACGACCTATTGAATTAACCATATGGATGCATTAATATTATCATTGCCGCTAAATTGACGTTGCAAAGCCACAGTCAGGTTAGCTTCGTTGGTAGTTCTCTCAGATGTAGGGTATTGAAAACGCTTTGGAATCACGCCGCTATTTCCAGTACCAGAACCTCCTTGTGCAAAGGCGGGTAATCCTGTTCGCCGAAAATTGAAGTACGCTTCCCAACCTGAGTTTTGAAAAAAGGCAAGATACTTTTGCGTCAATATCTGGCTTAAACCCGTGGCATTATTGCCGGCATATTTAACCGATGGCTGATTATAGTAATCATCCAGGTCTACATTTATAGTATAGGTATCATAATTTCCCAATCCACTATTGGCTTTTAAAAAATAAACTGTATTCTGTCCATTCACTATGCCATAAAAAGCAATGGAAGCCATAATTCCTTTTTTATACCAGAGTTCCGCATCCCCCGAAATCCAACCCCTGTTAATGGCTTCAGCGATATTAAAACACATTTCAGGATACCCTATCTGGATATTATTTTCCGCTGTATAAGTACTATAATATCTTTTCCTGTTAATAAGCGAGTATTCACCGTTTCCAGCCTTTGTACTCATATCGGCGAGATCTTCTGCCGGACTAGCACCCACAAAAGCTGCATGATCGGTAGGTGAAATACCTGAAGTTACTTTTTTTAGAGCAGGCTCGGCTACAACAAAAGTTCTGGGGTCTTTTAAACTCACCAACCTGTTAAGATGCGTAGCCGACATATTGAGACGAAAATTTTCAAATCCATAATTGTCCGGGTTTTTAGGATATTTATTAAACGTATTATTATAAACATATTGCAGGTTATCTCCCATACCTGTCAGAATGGGGTATTTGGTGGGATTTCCCATAACATCCCCAAATTTCGCTTTTATACCAAGTTCTGCATCATTTTCCTTTTTGCTTAAACTAATAAGTACTCTCAACTTAAAGGTATTCACTACTTTTTGCCAGTTGCTAAGATTATTATTAAAATAAAAATCGCCCAAAAGGGAAACATCAGCTACGGCTATTAATTGTGCAAGGTCTGCATTTGACTCCTCCAGCCATTTTAATACCTGAACAAAGATCTCCTTTTGAGTATCATATTTAGGTGCCTGGTTGTTTAATCCCTGTAATGCTTCTGTCATCGGGAGGTCACCTACTTTTGAAGTCATCAGGTAAAAGAAATAAGCTCTGAAAAATTTACCCAAAGCAGTATAAGGGTTCAAATCTTTTCCTCCTCCTCTCTTTGCTTCCTCTTCCATCCTGATTACATTCTTCAAGGTTGTATAGTTCAAACCAGTAGCCGTCCAGTTGTATTCCTGGTTACCGTAATAGTTATAGTTGTAATTGTAAAATTGATTCCATCCCATGGTGCTGTTCCATGCACCTTCTGTAAGATCATTTAATATGCCGTTCAGTACCAGGGCTGCCGGAACATTGACCGGGCGATTAGGATCCACAAAGTACTGATCAAACTTTTTGGCACAG
>JBPPMM010000581.1:0-10620 GCA_051306075.1 Chitinophagaceae bacterium | reverse complement strand
CATCAGGGCTTTTCATGATTATTCCCTTTCTGATATAAGGCCAACCCAATTCGTTTCTCAAATTTTATGTTCTCTAATTTAAGAACGATGCACTGTATTAAATTTAAAAGGCCTCCGCAATCTGGAGGCCATAATTTTTGATCTTCATTGCTGGAATTAACTCCTGTCCCTGCTTCCCAAATACAGCATAATGTATTGTAGCAATGTAACTACCGCTGCAAGAGCAGCTACCACATACGTCATTGCTGCCCATTTTAAGGCATCTTTTGTTTTAGGATACTCTTCAGAATTGGTCACGTTACTATGGTTCAGCCATGCCAGAGCCCTTTTGCTTGCATCAAACTCAACCGGAAGAGTGATTAGGGAGAACACCACCGTAACTGCCATCAACAATATCCCAATTAGCAGAACAGTAGAATTGCCGCCGGAGGCGGCCATTATTACTCCGACAAGCAAAACCCAGTGCACAAGATTTGAACTGATTTGAACTGCCGGGACTAATTTGCTTCGCATAGTCAACCATTGGTAAGCGGTTGCATGCTGAACAGCGTGGCCACATTCGTGCGCCGAAACTGCAGCTGCTGCTACGCTTGTTCCATTATAGACATCCGGGCTCAGGTTGACTGTCTTATTTGCAGGATTATAGTGGTCTGACAAAAAGCCATTTACCGAGCTAACCTTTACGTCAAATATTCCATTTTCCCGGAGCATTTTTTCCGCAATTTCACGTCCGCTTAAACCATTCCTTAAAGGTACTTTACTGTACTTCCTGAATTTGCTCTTAAGTACCATAGACACAAGCATGCTGATACCTAAAAAGAGCAATGAAACAACCATAATTGAAGGCGTCATAATTGAGCGAATTTTAATTTAATAGATTAGTATATAACAAACTTGTAACCATTCAGTTTTGTTTAAATTATTTCAGCCGTTTTGTCATTTTTGCAGATTCTTAAGTGGCAAGTATTATGAATATACTTTTCATAGTTGCTGACTGTAAATAAGTAATTTTCAATAGATTAAGGTCAAATTTAAAGCAAATAAATAAGAGTTATATTAATTAACGGCAGAGAATGGAAGTTATTCACAGGCCCAAAATTTTATTTTGAAATGTTGAGCAGAATTGTAACTTAGCTAAAGAATTTAATGGGTTAGTAAGTAAAGGGGTCAATTGAAAGATTGATCCCTTTTACATTTAATTTATCCATATTAACGCTTGTTTTAATTTCTATTCCTCTCCATCTATTTTACGGCTCTAAATAATCATTAGAGTTTAGGTCAGATTCTCCTATCCTAAACTTGCTCATCAACAATGCCGATAATATATCTTTAGATTATGAGTAAAGGAAAATCAGCCTTCTTCTGTCAGAATTGCGGTTACGAAAGCGTAAAATGGGTCGGGCAATGCCCATCGTGTGGACAATGGAATGTTTTTGTAGAAGAAATAATTCAAAAGGAAACCACAAAAACTAATAATGATTGGGATAATTATCACGATGATAAGAAAAGAAATAAAACATTATCACTAAGTGAAATCAAAACTATTGATGAACCCAGATTAATAACTGCAGATCGTGAACTTAACCGGGTATTGGGAGGTGGCATAGTTCCCGGAAGTATTGTTTTAGTTGCAGGAGAACCAGGCATTGGTAAATCAACTTTGTTTCTACAAAATGGATTATGGCTAAAAGATGCTGTTGTTCTTTATGTCAGCGGTGAAGAAAGTCATCAGCAAATAAAAATGAGAGCCGACCGGATGAATCTTAATAATGAAAATTTTTACTTGCTCACAGAAACATCCACTCAAATAATATTTCAGCAAATAAAGAAACTGAAACCGCATTTGGTGATAGTTGATTCCGTGCAGACATTGCAAACTTCACTCATCGATTCTTCCCCGGGTAGTGTATCGCAAATAAGGGAATGCGCTGCTGCCTTTCAACGCTTTGCTAAAGAAACCAACACGCCGGTTTTTTTGATTGGCCACATTACCAAAGATGGGGGAATAGCGGGACCAAAGATACTTGAGCATATGGTGGATACTGTTTTGCAATTTGAAGGTGATCGCCATCATACGTATCGGATTCTCCGGACTTTAAAAAACCGGTTTGGAAGCACTTCAGAGTTGGGGATTTATGAAATGACTGATGAAGGAATGCGTGGTGTAGAAAATCCGAGTGAAATCCTGATAACTCAAAGGGAAGATCAACTAAGTGGTATTGCCATTGCCGCCACTATAGAAGGTATTCGTCCCTTGCTTATTGAAGTACAGGCATTAGTTACACAATCGGTTTACGGAACTCCGCAACGTACAGTAAGTGGTTTCGACCTCCGGCGTTTACAACTATTATTAGCAGTATTAGAAAAGCGTGGTGGCTTTCATTTTGGAATCAAGGATGTTTTTTTAAACATAGCCGGCGGCCTGAAGGTAGAAGATCCCTCTATAGACCTTGCAGTTTTATGTGCTTTGCTTTCGTCCTTTGAAGATGTTGCCTTACCTCCACAGGTTTGTTTTGCGGGTGAGGTAGGATTGAGTGGCGAAATAAGGGCAGTAAACAGAATTGATCAACGTATTGCAGAAGCAGAAAAACTGGGCTTTAAAAAAATTATTGTTTCAAAATATAATCATCCTTACAGGCAACCCGGCCGGAATAATTTGATAAAATCTACATTCAATATAGAAGTTATAACTATGGGAAGGGTGGAAGAAATTTATCAATATTTGTTTGCTCCCGGCACCTAAGGAGGTTTTTAAAAAACAAAAATTGCCTTAAATACCATTAGTCAAAAATTTTAAAAATGGTCAGTATAGATAAAATCAAAGAATCATTTCTTCATTTGTTATTTCCTCATATATGTAATGGCTGCGGTAATGACATATTAAGTAAAGAAACCTACTTATGCATGCGCTGCATAGAGTCTATGCCTGAAACCCAATTTGAAATACATCCCAATAATCCAATTGAAAAAAAATTTTGGGGCCGTATTCAAATTCAAAACGCAACAGCTCAATATTATTTTACCAGGGAGTCCCTCATGCAACGCCTGATGCATCAGTTCAAATACAAAGGAAATAAGGAATTGGGATATCAGTTAGGCCGGTTAATGGGGGAAAGTATTAAAAAATCAAACCGCTTTTACATTGATGCTTTAATACCCTTACCTCTATATCCGTCTAAAGAAAAAAAAAGAGGCTATAACCAGGCAACGGTTTTGTGTGAGGGAATTGCCGATAGCATGAAGGTTCCGATATTAAAAGATGTAATTATCCGCTCAAAATTTACCGACACACAAACTAAAAAAGGTAGAATAGAAAGATGGCAAAACATGGAAGGAAAATTCTTGCTTATGCACCCTAATGTCATCGCAAATAAAAGCGTACTTCTGATAGATGATGTAATAACAACAGGAGCTACACTGGAAGCCTGTGGTTTTGAATTATTAAAGGCAGAGAATGTTTGCCTCAGTATTGCATCCCTGTGTTACGCCGCACGATAGATAATCGCTTATTATAAAATATTTATTCTTACGGACGCACTCAAGTCACCTCTCCATCCATTTTATTTATATCTGTTTAAAAAAATCTCTCTGAAAATTTAAATTCATTATGCGTGTTTATGCACGAATTAATTGAAAAAATGGCTGACTTTTGATTTTTTTTCCCAAATTGCAGGAATTATATGCCGCTTTTTGCATATTCTGGTTGTCTACTTTCATTAACCATTCCATCACTAAAACTAATTACATGAAAAGATTTATGATTTTCCTCTGCTGGCAGGTACTGGCATTTACAGTTGCCCATAGTCAGACAAGGTCAATTTCAGGAACAATCAAAGATGGTAATCAAAAAATCATCCCCTTTGCCACCGTTCAGCAAAAAGGAAATTCTGCTGCCACTTCGGCTAATGAAAATGGCCAGTTCACGATCAATGTATCGGGAAATAATGTAATACTGGTAGTTTCTTCTACTGGCTTTGGCAATAGAGAAGTTGCAATTGGTAATGATAACTTTTATGAAGTTGAACTACAGGAGGCTGGTAATTTATCGGAAGTAGTTGTTACTGCGTTCGGAATAAAAAAGGAAAAAAAATCTTTGGGTTATTCTATTCAAAGCGTAAATGCTGATGAATTAACAATGAACCGCCAAAACAATGTAGTCAATGCATTGCAGGGAAAAGTGGCTGGTGTTACTATTTCAAGTACAGGAGGAGCACCTGGCCAGGGAGCAAGAATATTGATTCGGGGAATCAACTCACTTGATGCCGGAAGAAATAACCAGCCTTTATTTATTGTGGATGGTGTGGAAATTGACAACAGCACATATACTACCGGTGGAGGCGATACGAGAGGTATGACAAACAGGGCCGCCGATATTAACCCTGATGATATAGAAAGCATTTCCGTACTAAAAGGCGGAGCTGCTACTGCCTTATATGGTATTCGGGCTGCCAATGGCGCTATTTTAATCACAACCAAAACCGCAAAAGCCGGAAAAATACAAGTAAGCTATACAGGTACCTATGGTTTTGAAAATGTAAATAAAACGCCTGATGTTCAGAGAAAGTTTTCCCAGGGATACCTGAGCGTATATGATAAAACAAGTTTCTGGCCATCATGGGGACCCACGGTAGAAGCCGCCAAAGGTCTTGATCCTACCCATCCGGATAAGATCTTTAATAATTTTGAAAGAGGATATCAAACCGGCAATCAAACCCGCCATAGTATCAACCTTACCGGGGGTACTAACCTGGCACAACTTGGTGCCTCCTTTTCTTATTCTGACCAGGATGGTGTGATCCCCTTTAGTAATTATAAAAGTTATAATGCCCGTGTAAACGGAAATGTAGACGTCAGTAAAAAAATAAAAGCCGGAGCTTCTTTGAATTTTATAAATTCCGGAGGCTCACGTGTAAATGCTGACCGGTATGGTGAGCAATTAATTTATTGGTCTCCCCGCTGGGATGTAAAAGATTTTATTAAACCCGATGGCACCCAAAAGAATTATGGTGTGGATAATGACAATCCTATTTATACACTTTATAGCAGCCGGTTCTATGATAATGTAAACCGCATCATTGCCAGTGCAAATATTAATTATGCTCCTACAGACTGGCTCAATTTTATTTACAGGTTTGGCAACGATTTTTATACGGATGCCCGTAACAGAACAGCCCCGGGACCAAAAGGTGTTGCGGAAGAGTTGCACAATTTTGGCGATAATGGTTATGGATTTGTGCAAGAACATAATATCAGAAATAGAGTTATTACATCAACCGTAATGGCCAATATTACCCACACATTTGCAAAAGATTTTTCAGTTGATTTAAAACTGGGGCACGATCTCCGGGATGCGAAACTGCGACGAGTTAGCATTACGGGTGATACTCTTGTGGTACCAGAACTATACCTTCTTCAAAATACTAAGAGAATACTTGGGTCAAACCTTATAGAAGATTATAGAAATTATGGATTTTTTGGAGACCTTACCCTTGGCTTTAAAAATTATGTTTTTTTAAATGTTACCGGACGAAATGATTTTACCTCCACCTTATCAAAAGACAATAGAAGTTATTTTTATCCTTCGGTAAGCCTTAGTTACGTATTCAGCGATATGTTTTCTTTTCCTTCCTGGTGGACTTATGGCAAATTGAAAGCCTCTTATGCTAAAGTGGGTAAGGATGGAAATCCTTATGGAACTACCACTGGATTTGTTGCAGGCACACCTATTGCCGGAGTGTTACCCTGGACCAACGTAGACCGTTTGGGTAATCCACTTTTAAAACCTGAATTCACAAATACCACAGAGGCAGGTTTAGAATTAAGATTCTTAAAAAGTCGCCTGGGTTTGGAAATAACGGGTTATGTGGCAAACAGTAAAGACTTGCTGTTGCCGGTAAAAATTTCAAATACTACCGGCTTTGATGAAGCCTATATTAATGCAGGTGAAATTGAAAATAAAGGAATTGAAATCAGCCTGACTGCTATTCCCGTAAAAACCAACAGCTTTTCATGGGACTTCAATGTTAACTTCTCTTCCAATAAAAATAAAGTAGTTAAGCTAAACCAGGGATTAACAGAAATACTTACGGCAAGTCAATTTGGATATTTATCCTCTAATGCCAATATGAAATTGCTCCCCGGGTATGAATACGGTTCCTTATTTGGAAGAACCTTCAGAAGATATTACGGCACCAAA
The DNA here is from genome assembly GCA_051306075.1 of Chitinophagaceae bacterium. Lineage (GTDB taxonomy): Bacteria > Bacteroidota > Bacteroidia > Chitinophagales > Chitinophagaceae > Terrimonas_B. The sequence continues at coordinate 4,424 of JBPPMM010000581.1, read as the reverse complement.
ACAGAAGATCCCATCCGCATAGATCATGAACAACCCTTGTTAATAGGTGCTAATGGTTTTCCCAGCGTGGATACAAAACAAAAATACCTGGGTAGCTCACAACCTGATTTTATAATAAGTACATTACAGACAATCCGGTTTAAACAATTTTCTTTATCCCTTTTGCTTGATGCAAGAGAAGGTCAAAAGAAGTATAATCAATTTGCCAACTTTATGGCAGCATTTGGTACTGCTGAGTTTACCGAGAACAGAACTGAAACTATCGTCTTCAAAGGTGTTCTTGCTGATGGAACACCCAATACCAAGCCCGTATTCCTGGGCCAGGCCACCGGACCCGATGGCGTGAATTACGGAAACGGCTATTATAGAAATGTATATCGTGGTATCACAGAAAATTTTATTGAGGACGCATCATGGATAAGATTACGTTCCGTTTCATTAAGTTATTCTTTACCCAATCAATTGTTGAGCCGTACGAAAGTTTTCAATGGCGCTTCTATTTCTTTAACCGGAAATAATTTGTGGTTGTCTACTAAATTCACCGGCTTTGATCCGGAATCAAGTTCATTTAGCTCCGGAAGCAACGCATCAGATGGTTTTTCCGGCTTTACTTACCCGGGTGTAAGAACCTTCCTGGCAACTGTAAATATTCAATTCTAAAAACAATCTTATGCGAATTAAATTCATTCAACTTATAGCACTTTCAGTCCTTTTATTTGGAAGTTGCAAGAAAGGATACCTGGACATTAACGAAAAAAATCCTAATCAAACAGAAAATCCGCCGATCAATGGGTTATTGGCTAATGTAACTTATGAAACGGGATTGAATGTGTTCCGGGCTGGTAACATATCCTCGTATTATGTACAACAGCTGGCATCGCCAAATGCATCCGGTGGTTCAGATATTTATGATAATGTTGACCGGAGCAGTTTGTGGTATAGTATATACAATATTATCCGGGACGGAAGAGTGATGCAGGAAAAAGCTCTGGCGGCAAATGCTTATCAACATTCGGGGGTAGGTAAAGTAACCGAGGCTATGAATATGAACCTGCTGATCAATATTTTTGGAGACGCTCCTTACAGTAAGGCTTTCGACTTGTCTAATTTTGTTCCCGGTTTTGATAAGGCAGAAGATATTTATGGTGCAAGTATAAAATTACTGGATGAGGCCATTATAGAATTTGATAAACCAAATCCTGTGGTAAAACTGGATGCCAACAGTGATCTGATTCATAATGGAAATGTAGCAGCATGGAAAAAAACAGCAAACGCATTAAAGGCAAGATTCCTAAACCAGGTTAGTAAAAAAGCTGGTTATAATCCAACTCAAATTCTAAGTAATTTATCTGCTGCCTACAGTTCTAATGCAGACGATGCACAGGTAACAAAATTTGTAGCCAGAAGTCCCTGGAACCAGACAGCATATAATAACACCCAATTACTACTTGATGGTTGGATGAGTGAGCAATTTATTGACCACCTGGATGGAACCACATATGGCGTGATTGATCCCCGTGTCAAATACATTACAGATACTACCAAGTTTGGAGATTATAGGGGAACACCAAATGGAAAAGGCAGAACGGGTACAGGCACAAACAAGGAAGAAAGCTATTTATCAGTAAATGGATTTTACTCCAAACCCGGAGCTCCGCTAATTCTTGTTTCTTTTTCAGAAATGAAGTTTATAGAAGCCGAGGCCAGCTTTGCAACTGATAAAGCCAGGTCTTATGCCGCTTATCTTGCCGCCATAGCAGCCAATATGGATAAACTTGGTGTAAGCAGTGTAGAAAAAACGGCCTACCTGACCAATCCTTTGGTTGCCGTTGGAGAAGCTGCATTTACTAAAGATGATATTTTCAGGGAAAAATATGTTGCCATGTTTCTTCATCCTGAAGCATGGACGGATGCAAGAAGGTATGATTATAAGTACAAGGATTTCACATTACCGGTTAATGCGGTTCTTAGTTCTTTTATCAGAAGAGTTGGATATCCTTCCACCGAGCTTGATCGCAATGGGGCTAATGTTCCTGCAGTTGCCTCACTGGCCGATAAACTTTGGTGGGATCAATAAGCAGTAGTTTTTAAGTACAGAGCCGGCAGATTTGAATGGCCGGCTCTTATTTTTTTAACCTGTTTAGCTTTTTCCCTTTTTCAATATAGGTTTCCACAATTCCTCTTGTTTCCAGGTCAAGCCGGATGGATATAGTATACCATGGAATTGATTTGCTGAAACCTGGCATTTTTTTGCGAATAATCTTTACTACATCATCGGTTAGCTCAGTGAATGTTTTTCCCTTGCTTCCTTCCAGGCTTTTTAAGATGGCGGCTTTAATGGGGTCATAAATGTTCTTATCAAATTTTCTTTCCGTTCCCGACTCGGGGTGGGTTACGGTGACCTTATCAATTTTCATTGCTTTTGCCATACAATCATCTTTTAGCTTTAAAAAAATCCTTCATCAGTTTGGAACAATCGTCCTTCAGTATTCCTCTTATTAATTCCGTTTTTGGATGAAAGGGCCAGGCTCCCTCCCAATTTGCCCCGCTCGCCGGAGCAGAAGTATTGCCTCGCATCATTCTTTTATAGCCATTCTTTTCATCATCTGCTCCATAAACAATTCTTCCCAATTTGCTCCAATATATAGCCCCGGCACACATCAGGCAGGGCTCCACAGTAATATAAAGAGTAGCTTCCGGCAGATATTTACTACCCAGCGTATTGAAAGCAGATGTAAGAGCTATCATTTCCGCATGTGCAGTGGGGTCATTTAGCTTTTCCGTCATATTCCTTCCCCGGGCAATTACCTTTTCATTTAGTACCACCACAGAACCGATTGGTATTTCATCTTCTTCAAATGCTAACTTTGCTTCTTTGAGCGCCTGCATCATATAATATTCGTGTGTCATGTCAGAATGAAATTACAAAATGTTTTCGTCCGCAGGTTTGTCAGCATGGCACGATATTTAAAGCTAAACAAGACATAATATCTATTAACACCTAAAAGTAATACTATGAACAAATTATTAATTGGCTTTACAACAGGATTGATCGTAGGCCTTCTCTTTGCTCCAGCCAAGGGCTCAGAAACAAGGGAAAGCATTACAAACAGGGGAAGGGATTTGAAAGATAAATTTAATGACCTGGTTGATTCTGTTACTGATAAGTTTGATTCAATGAAGGACGATGTGGAAGATTTTGCAGCAGAAGGTAGTCAAAGAGCACGGGCTTATTAAAAATGAAATGACCTGGTTTTCTTTCGGAAAATACACTTGAACCCCGTCTTTAAAATTGAAAGGCATTACAGTATAGTAATGCCTTTTTTGCATAAGGTAGTATAAGTTGATTGTTTTAATACATTCAATTTCCCATGAAAATTGTCGACAGGCAATAGACTTAACCTCAAACCCCGAAAAAGGATATGCTAAAGAACAAGGATCAACACCAGTATAATGATAATAAGAATAGCGCCAACAGAAAGAAATACACCCTTTCTCTCCTTTGATTCTTTTTTCATTTCACGCAATTCTTTCTTTATAGCTTTTCTTTCTGACTTGCTAAGGCTTGACTTGTCCATTTCTTTTATTTCATTAACCCGGATACGGATCTCTTCAAGCCGTACCCTTTTCTGTTCATCACTCATCCTTTCCATCCGTTCTTTATTGGGGCGGTTGTTGTCTATGGATGCTGCATAAGTATTTACAATATTTGAAGTAAGCAAAATGCTGAGGAAAGCAATAGCGATTTTTGGTTTCATTTTTTGGGTTTTAATTAAGTATTCTAACGCAAAAACTTCACCATTTTCAAGAAAGAGTACAAACACCAGGAACAGGGTTAATGTCCATTTGAATGGGGTCGTTTTTCCACAGAATACTTATTTTCTCCCTACCTTGAACCGATCAATTTTATAAAATGAGTACTCCTCAGGTTTTGGACCAACTGGCTGCCATGCGTCAAAATTTCCAAAGCGGAATCACAAGGCCTTTTTCATTTCGTAAAGAACAAATTCAAAAATTAAAGCAAGCTGTTCTTCATCATGAGAAGGAGTTATATGAGGCTCTTTTTTCAGATCTCAAAAAAAGTCCTGAAGAAACCTGGGTAACAGAAACAGGGTTTCTTCTTAGTGAGATCAATCATACGCTAAACAACCTCCGGCGATGGATGCAACCTGACCGAACAGCTACCAATCTCCTGAACCTTCCTTCCTCCAGTTACGTGCTTAAAGAACCTCTGGGTACTGTTTTAATAATTGGTCCCTGGAATTATCCTCTGCAATTACTGTTTATTCCTTTGGTTGGTGCCTTAGCAGCAGGAAATTGTGTGGTATTAAAACCCAGTGAGTTTGCACCGGCAACTTCTGCCGTTATGAAAAAAATAATTGAAGAAAATTTTTCTCCTGATTATGTTTTTTTTGTTGAAGGGG
>JBPPMM010000533.1:0-2171 GCA_051306075.1 Chitinophagaceae bacterium | reverse complement strand
CTTTAAACTATTCCTATAAATAAAAATGACGGCAATAATAATAACAGTAAAAAGAATAGCTAAAAACATTTTTATTTTCTGACCATCCCTTTTTTTAAGTTTCCCTTCCATCATACTTCTTTTGGGAACCGGGAAACCCTGATTGGCCAATGCAAAAACTTCAATAGGTTCCTTCACATTTTTGAATGCAAAGCTGCCCAGGGAAACGGTTTGAAATTCAGCTTTGTTCTTTATTTCGTCAGTTACTTTTTTGGAGAAAAGAATGGAGCCGGGAATACCTAAGGTTTGAATGCGGGAAGCAATATTTACCGCATCGCCGTAAATATCATTGTTTTCAAAAATAATTTCTCCCTCGTGAATGCCAATCCGCAGCGATAACTTTCCTGAAGCTGAACAGGCCTGTTGAATTTTCATGGCAGCATTTATTGCATTAGAAACAGTGGGAAAACTGGCCAATACTCCATCGCCTAATTCTTTAATAAATCTCCCATTGAATTCTTTAATGATTGGTTTTTGTATTTCCCTGTTCTTTTTAAGCAGTTCAAATGCTTTTTGTTCATCACTTCCCATTAGTGCCGTGTACCCGACAATGTCGGTAAACATAATTGCGGCGAGCTGGCGGGATTGAGACATGAGATCAACTTATTTTATGAAGGTAAAAAAGACCTTTACAGTTTTAAAGAATTAAAAATTAGATTTAAGATGAGTATTTTATCAAAGTAAATAGTGATTTATCTTTTGACCGTTGTAAAAACAATCATCGCCAATCTGGAAGCTTAAATTGCTCAAATAATTTCATATTCCTGGGATCTTTAAGGAGATCGTTAGGAAGAGGTACTGTAAACAGCTTATAATGAACTAAACGGGTATCCCTCTCATCAAATGCCTTTTTCAAAAGCTCATGCGCTACGTCTTTTTGACCAAGAAAAGATGCGGCTATGGCCAGGCTGGATTTTGGAATATATTCAATTAGAGATCGATTCAATAGATCATCATAGGCTGCCTTCGCCTGAGCATGTTGTCTGTTATTTACATAAAAATAAATTAAGACTGCCTGAGCCCAGTCATTTGATAATTGTGCTGCTTTATTAAATGCTTTTAGCGCATCATCTGTTCTGCCAATTCCAAGATAACAATAGCCCATATTTACATAAGCGTTTGAATACTCAACATTAAATTCAATTGCAGTTTTGAAAGACTGTATGGCTTCATTAAGTTTATTAAGCTGTTTTAAAGTAACACCAAAAGAAAAATGTGCCACCGGATCCAGCGGGTCCAATTCAATTCCTTTACGCATTTCTGCAACGGCCATCGTGGAGTCAGATCCATAATAAGCAAGGTACTGACCGTACCAATAATGTACAGGTGAATAATTTGGATTTATCCGCAGCGCTTCTTCAAAATATTTTTTTGCTTCATCCCGGTGCCAGTCGTAGATAAAATTCTTCCAGGCCAGCGAGGCATAAGGTTCCCCTAGTGAACTATTTGCCTGAATAGCTTTTTCTGCTGCTTCCTGTGCTTTAGGCATCGATTCATGAGGCGTTCCAAAACGGTAAAATGGAAATAATACATAGGTTACTGCTAATCCTGCATAAGCGGAGGCAAAAGAAGGATCAAGGTTTATGGCTTGCTTAAAGAATTGCTCGCTTTCTTTTAGTTTACGGGGATACCAGAAATGCCGGCCCTTAAGGTAGGCATCATACGCTTCCTTTGAATGGGTAAGTCCCTTTCCAATTTCCATCTTTTCATTTTGTAACAGCGTTATTTTGAGGTTTTGCGTAATGGCTAGGGCAATCTCCTCCTGAATTGCAAATACATCATCAAGTGAGCGGTCAAATTGCTGAGACCACAATTGGTAACCGTTCTCTACGCTAATTAATTTTGCATTGATCTTTACCTGGTTACCTTGTTTTCGTACACTGCCTTCCAGAATATGTGCAACTCCCAGTTTCTCACCAATGACCCGTAAGTCCTCATTCTTACCTTTAAAAGAAAACGAAGAGGTACGGCCTATCACTTTCAATTCGGATATTTTGGAAAGAAGATTTAGTAACTCTTCGCTTAACCCATCGCTGAAATATTCCTGGTCTTTACCCGCACTCATGTCAACAAAAGGAAGTACGGCAATTGACTTGTCTATAATTTCATTCTTATCATTTTTCTTTAAACTA
>JBPPMM010000582.1:0-21106 GCA_051306075.1 Chitinophagaceae bacterium | reverse complement strand
ATTTTGCTTATCATTTCTCATCTTAGAAATTACATGTTACAGCGGAATGCTCCATTTTCAAATTGATACCTTTTCAAATTTTCAAATTACTTGTAGCTTCTTTGCATTGGTTTGGCCACTTCAAATTTCAGCTCTTCTTTGTTCAACTGCCACTGGCTTTCTCCTTTATATTCCCATGCCGATACATAACTATAATTTTCGTCATCTCTTTTTGCTTCCCCTTCATTTGTCTGACTCTCTTCACGGAAATGACCGCCGCAACTTTCTTTTCGGTTCAAGGCATCAATACACATTAACTCGCCTAATTCAATGAAATCAGCCACGCGGTTGGCTTTATCCAGCTCCGGATTCATTTCATTGATCTCACCGGGAATACGAACATCACTCCAGAACTCTTTTTTCAATAGTTGTATTTCTGTAATGGCCGACTTTAATCCTTCTTCACTGCGGGCCATTCCACATTTTTCCCACATAATTTTTCCCAGGCGTTTATGAAGGCTCTCCACAGATTGGGTTCCTTTAATACTCATGAGCTTATTGATCCTTTCACTTACTGAGTTTTCCGTTTCTACAAAAGCCGGATGTGATATTTCTATCGGCTTTACGCTGATCTCATTGGCCAGGTAATTACCAATAGTATAAGGAATAACAAAATAACCATCGGCTAATCCCTGCATCAAAGCGGAGGCTCCTAAACGATTAGCACCATGATCGCTAAAATTAGCTTCGCCTAAGGAATATAATCCCGAAATGGAAGTCTGCAATTCATAATCTACCCAAAGCCCGCCCATTGTATAATGCACGGCAGGGTATATCCTCATGGGTACCTCGTATGGATTTTCGCCTGTTATCTTTTCATACATATCAAAAAGATTCCCGTATTCTTCTTTAACTACCTCTTTTCCCAATCTTATCAATGTCTCCAGATCGGGATTTTCAATACCTAATTTGCTGGCTTCTACTTTTCCATATTTATTGATGAGATTGTGTTTGAAATCAAGATATACAGCCTGCTTTGTTGTACCTACGCCATAGCCGGCATCACATCTTTCCTTTGCTGCTCTTGATGCCACATCCCGGGGAACCAGGTTGCCAAAAGCAGGATACCTTCTTTCCAGGTAATAATCCCTTTCTTCTTCAGGAATATCGTTTGCCTTTCTGGTATCATCTTTTTTCTTAGGCACCCAAATGCGTCCATCATTACGCAATGATTCGGACATCAATGTTAGTTTACTTTGATGATCACCTGTTACGGGAATACATGTAGGGTGAATTTGAGTAAAACATGGATTGCCAAAATATGCACCCCGCTTGTGTGCTTTCCAGATGGCCGTTACATTACTGCCCATGGCATTGGTACTTAAATAAAACACATTACCATACCCGCCTGAGCATAGTAAAACGGCATGACCAAAATGTCTTTCCAGTTCACCCGATACCAGGTTTCTTGCTATGATACCTCTTGCCTTTCCTTCTATTTGAACGATATCAAGCATTTCATGGCGGTTGTACATTTTTACATTGCCCAATGCCACCTGCCTTTCCAAAGCCTGGTAAGCTCCGATCAATAATTGTTGTCCTGTTTGCCCGGCTGCATAAAAAGTTCTTTGTACCTGTGTGCCGCCAAAGGAACGATTATTCAATAGTCCGCCATATTCCCTCGCAAAAGGAACACCCTGAGCCACGCATTGATCTATAATGTTTACACTTACTTCAGCCAGGCGGTGTACATTAGCTTCCCTGGCCCGGTAGTCTCCTCCTTTTATTGTATCATAAAATAAGCGGAAGACGGAATCGCCGTCATTCTGATAATTTTTAGCGGCATTGATTCCACCCTGCGCAGCAATGCTGTGTGCCCGGCGTGGAGAATCCTGGAAACAAAAAGCTTTTACCTGGTAACCTAGTTCTCCCAGCGATGCTGCTGCAGATGCTCCGGCCAAACCTGTACCAACAATTACAATTTCAAGTTTTCTTTTATTAGCCGGGTTTACCAATTTACAGTGCCCCTTATAATCTGTCCACTTTTCATCTAATGCACCGGAAGGAATTTTTGAATCCAACATAACCACTGTTTTCAATGATTGAAATGATATAAAGATTTTTATTTGCCCTGGTTACCTGCTTTAATGGAGCGCTGCTGTTTACCTTCTCCAATTGCATTCCTACTTTATGCATTAGCCTCCCACGTATTGCCTGAACTTAACTTAATAAATAAATGCTGCACTCTGTCGTCTTCACATTTTCCATTTATTCTTATTGCTTTTGTTATAGCAGTTGATATCTTACTTCAATCGATGAACAATGCATGGAAGCAATCACACCCAATCCAGGTACATGCTCACCGGCATCATAGCAAATGCCAGGGAAACAATTACAGAAAAACCAACACCCAGGCCTTGCACCATCGCAATAAACCGTTTGTTGGACAAACCCATTGTCCTAAATGCACTTTGAAAACCATGGAGCAAATGCCAGAATAAAGAAAAACATGCAATAACATAAACCACTACAACCCACAATTCACTAAAAGTAATTTTCATTAACCCATAAACATTATAAAGTTTTTTTTCTGTTCCGGGCACTAATACTTCTTCAATACCTGTGAACCGCGATGGTATCCAGAAATGCCACCAATGAAGAATAAAAAATAATAGCAGAATAGTGCCCAGCAAACCCATACTGCGGCTATACCACTTGCTACCCCTGTTGCCCATGGGTACTTCATAGCCTATTTTTCTTTTTGATTGATTGCTTGCTGCAAGAATATAACCCTGAATAATATGAAGAAAAATTCCGAGAAAAAGACCTACCTCCATTATGCGGATGACAATCGTGGTACCCATAAAATGAGCGGTATTATTAAACATGACTCCACCATCATTAGCCCAAATGGTAGCATTAACCCCAACATGCACCACAAGAAAAGAAATAAGAAATAACCCGGTTAATCCCATTACTAATTTTCTACCAACCGCAGACGTGAAAAATTCAGACCATTTCATGTGTGTCTTGTTTATTTATCTTTTTTACCACATGTTGCCGCAGGCAAGTCATAAGCAATCAAAAGTGGATGAGTTAAGTTTGGCAAAAATAGTGTCGGAAGAGCAATAAATGACAAAAAATTTAAAGGCAGAAATATTGAATAACTATTTAATAAATCAGATGAGCCAGATAATATTAGTAGAGAAAGAAAAATGTCTTTTCCCGGAGAAGGAATTTAAATGTATTGCCATTTATCAGAAAAAATAATCCAAAACCTGCCTGTCACTTTAACCGGGCTGCCAGTTCAAGGTCAAACTTTTTAAACAGATGATAGGGCTTATAAATTCGCCAGTTGTCCAGTTCCGCCAGTTCAATATAACGGTTTAAATGCGCTTTTTTAAAATCATATTGTGTTTGTGATGGCATGTTCAGGCAAACAACCCAACCATTTTCATCAGTTACTTCTTCAAATAATTCTTCATAATATTCACTGCCGCTACTGTGAAAATTAAGTACGTTCTCGGCAATTAAAATGAATTTGACAATTCCTTCATACATGAATTTCTCCAGCACCTCCCGTTTCAATTCCATGATGTCATTCTCTATGGCATCGTTCCATTCACCAATCATTTCAATAATAGCGTATTTTTCATCCTTGTCGGCCATTAACACTTTTACATATAAGGTACGACTGCCAAAATCGTCCCATTGCGGATGTATAAAAAAATTGTAAACCGTTTGAGTATATTCAAATTCTGAATACTCACGGCCGAAAAAAGGCGATAACGGATCTTCCTCACTTGTATAGATATGCCTCCAGTTATAAAAGGGTTCTATGTCATGCATTTGAATTGCTTCTACGCAAAGATAAACCAAGACTTGAAACAGAAAAATGGTTAGAGAAAAGTTATACAACAAATGGAGCCATTAGACAGGAGAATATCTAACTGATGAGTAATAACAATTCATAGCTTTATATTCTGAAAATTTCAGCCTATTATTGATTGTATTTAATACGATCCAGAAAATATTCTTTCAGAAACTTATATTCATTCTTAATTTTTATACTTTTTTTATCCTGATCCATAATTGCTTTCAGGGATGCAGGAAGAGGAATTTTTATTCCTGTGCATTTTTCCACGGCATCAGGAAACTTAACCGGGTGAGCCGTTTCAAGAAAAATACCTTTGGTCTTTGCATCTCCACCGGAAAATTTTTCCAATGAAAGATAACCGACTGCGCCATGAGGATCGAGAAGGTAGCCGGATTGCCGGTATACCTTAATAATCGTTGTGATCGTTTCCTCGTCACTGATACTGTAAGAAGACAATTTATTTTTTAATTCTGGAAACTCGTTATTAAATATTTCTAAAATTCGAACAAAATTACTGGGATCGCCAACATCCATTGCATTAGAAATAGTTGGTATAGCAGTTTGCGGTTCGATATTGTGCTTTCCCATGCCATCAGAATCAACTGTTGATGAATCCAGGTATTTTGTCACCACATCATTAGCATTACATGCCGCTATAAAATGTTTTACAGGCAATCCTGACCGGTGAGCCAGGAGGCCGGCACATATGTTTCCAAAATTACCGCTGGGTACAGAAATAACAGGCGGGTGAGCTTTATCGGCCCACTGCTTATACCCAAAAAAATAATAAAATTGCTGGGGCAACCACCTCGCCACATTAATTGAGTTGGCAGAAGTAAGCAATAATTTTTGATTCAGGTCTGTGTCCATGAATGCCTGTTTCACCATTTGCTGGCAATCATCAAATGATCCGTTCACTTCCAGAGCATGTATGTTCTTGCCAAGGGCTGTCAATTGCTTTTCCTGTACGGCGCTCACTTTTCCGGACGGATATAAAATAACCACATCAATTCCTTCGATATCATAAAATCCATTGGCAACGGCACCCCCGGTATCGCCGGATGTAGCCACCAATACAGTCACTTTTTTATTTTCATCTTTTAAAAAGTAACCAAGGCAGCGGCTCATAAACCTGGCGCCGACGTCTTTAAAAGCAAGTGTGGGACCATGAAATAATTCAAGAGACCAGGTGGAAGAATTAACCTGCACCAGGGGGATTGGGAAATTAATAGTCTCTTTTACTATTTGCTCCAATTTTTCTTCAGGTATAGTTACAACGGTATAGGGACGAATAACCCTGAAAGCTATTTCTTCATTTGAATACCTATCAATGTCTTTTATCATTGCCGGATCAACAACAGGAATGGATTCAGGAAAATACAACCCTTTATCAGGTGCCTGGCCCCTTACGGTTGCTTCTTTAAAATCTACTAAGGGAGAATTCCTGTTGGTGGAATAATATTTCATAAAGCTGCTACTCTGATTCAAAAAAAATTATTTTCTAAAAAAAGACGGGGTACTTGCATCTAACTATTATCTGAAACGAATATCTGTATCAACCGCTTACTATCTCTACTCCTTTTTTATTAATGGTAGTGACATAGGTGTTGTATTCAATACCCAATCGCTCATATATTTCCTTCATAACGGTCTCTACTTCTATTGCCGTTTTTTGTTCTTTACACAGCATGAATATAGATGGCCCCGAACCGGATATTCCGCCACCCAAGGCGCCGGCTTCTTTGCATTTTGATTTTACCTCATCAAAACCCGGAATTAAAATACTTCTGATTGGCTCAATGATAACGTCCTCCAGGGAACGGCCGATCAATTCAAAATCATTTTTCAAAAAGCCTGTTACCAATCCTGCAATATTTCCCCATTGCCTGATCGCATCTTTCAATAATACCTGTTGTCTTAATATTTGTCTTGCATCAGAAGTCCTTACTTCAATCTGCGGGTGAACCACGGTAACATATAGATCTGGAGAGGAAATGGAAACAATATCCAGCGGATGAATAGAACGGATCAAACTAACTCCACCTAAAATACAAGGTGCAATATTATCGGCATGTTTCACACCGGACGCCAGTTTTTCTCCATTCATTGCTAATTGCACTACATCATCAGTGGAAAAAACATTTCCCAATAAATGATTGGCTGCCACTGCTGCACCTGCAGCGCTTGCGGCGCTGGATCCAATACCGCTGCCGGGTTTTATATGCTTATCAATAGTCACTTCAAATCCTGTATTGCCACCTATTTTCTCCATGGCAGCAAGCAATACAACACCAGCGACATTTTTCTCCGGGTCAGTTGGTAAATTAAAATCATCGAGATTATGAATAATAACTTTGGATTCATTTATCAGTTTCACCTTCATAATATCAAAAGGTTCCAACAGCGCCATTCCTAAAATATCAAACCCGCAAACTAAATTAGCTACTGTTGCCGGGCAATGTACAATGCATCCATTTTCCTTGCCCATCGTTTGAGTTTGTGATGGCCCTGTCCTTTTCTCTTCCTTTTGTGCTTCCATTTTTTCTTCCTTAATAATCATATTGCTTGCATAACCAGATCAAAGATTGTTGATTCTTTCCTTAGTCAATTTCTTCTTTATTTTTTATCTCGCGGCACGTATGATATCAGCAAAAACCCCGCTGGCTGTAACATCTGCCCCGGCCCCTGCTCCCTTAACTACCAAAGGCTGCTCTATATAGCGGTCAGTATAAAATAAAACAACATTATCCTTCCCGTATAAATGATAAAGATCATGATCAGGACCTATATGCTGCAAGCCAACTGAGGCAATCCCTTTATCAAAGGAAGCGACAAATTTCAATTTACAACCTTCTGCCTGTGCCTGCTGCATTAATTTTTTAAAATGATCTTCTTCCCTTTCCATTGCAGCATAAAATTCATCTACAGTTCCCTGCATACAAGATTGAGGCATAAAAGAATTATTGACAATATCATTCATTTCAATTTTTTCGCCAGATTCGCGGGCTAAAATCATGATCTTTCTCATTACGTCGGTGCCGCTCAGATCCAAACGCGGATCGGGTTCTGTATAGCCTTCATCCTGTGCCTGCCTTACTACGTCTGTAAATTTTTTCTTCCCGTCGTAATTATTAAAAACAAAATTCAGTGTGCCGCTTAATACAGCCTCAATGCGATGAACCCTGTCGCCACTACGCATCAGGTCATTTAATGTGCCAATGACCGGAAGGCCGGCACCCACATTCGTTTCAAACAGGAATTCACAATTGAATTCCCGGGCCAGTTCCTTTAACCGGATGTAATTTGCGTAAGATGAGGAAGCCGCTATTTTATTACATGCAACTACAGAAATACTTTTTTGCAATAACTGATCATAAATTTTAGCTACGTTTTCGTTTGCAGTTATATCAACAAGAATAGAATTGCGGAGATTCATGTTAATGATCTCATCAGCAAATTTTTCCAGGTCAGCCGGTTCCCCTTCATCTAATTGTTCCTTCCATTGACCGGGAGAAATTCCTTCTCCTTTGAATATCATTTTGCGACTATTGGACAAACCGGCTACCCTTAACTGCAGGCGCATATGTTGCTGCAAAAAACCAAGTTGTTGCTGCATTTGCGCCAGCAACCGGGCGCCCACATTTCCTGTTCCAATAATAAAAAGGTTAACCTGTTTATAGGTTGTTTCAAAAAATTCTTCATGCAGAACGTTTATGGACTTGCGTACATCCTTTGTACTAATTACTGTCGAAATGTTTTTCTCTGAAGATCCCTGTGCTATAGCCCGGATATTAACTCCATTTCTGCCCATGGTGCTAAACATCCTTCCACTTATACCTGGATGGCTTTTCATATTTTCACCCACAAGTGCTACGATAGAATGGCCCGTTTCTACTTTAAGCGGTTCCACTTTTTGCAAAGCAATTTCATATCCAAATGCTTCATCAACTGCTTTCCTGGCTTTTGCCGCTTCCAACGCATCCACCGCTACGCAAATGGAATGTTCGGATGAACTTTGAGTAATAAGAATGACGTTGATCTTTTCATTGCTCAGGGCTTCAAACAGGCGCTTGGAGAAACCAGGGATACCGATCATACCGCTTCCTTCCAGACTTAGCAACGCAATATTATTGATACTTGAAATGCCCCTCAAAATATTTCCATTTTTATTTGGAGAGAATTCAATGAGTGTTCCTTTATCGTCAGGGATAAATGTATTTTTTATCCATACCGGTATATTTTTCGTCATCACCGGCTGTATAGTAGGCGGATAAATGACTTTCGCACCGAAATGAGAAAGTTCCATTGCTTCCTGGTAAGATATATGGGGTATGATACGAGCATTTGCTGTAAGCCGGGGATCTGCTGTCATCATCCCGCTTACATCTGTCCATATTTCCAACTTTTTTACTGTAAGAGCGGAAGCGATAATAGCTGCAGTATAATCAGATCCTCCGCGACCCAGTGTTGTAGTTATTCCATTTTCATTGGCCGCTATAAAACCGGGTACTATAAATAAATTGCCGGGCTGATGCGGAAAAAATTCACTGACCTTACTATTGGTGGCCGCAAAGTCCACTTCGGCATTAGTAAAATATGAATCGGTAATGATCAATTCCCTGGCATCCTTCCAGGTATTATCAAGGCCATCAGCTTTTAATTTAGCCGAAATGATCTTGGATGAAAGCCATTCCCCATAACTGCTTATCCGGTCTTTTGATCGGGGTGTTAATTCTCTTAGCAAAAAGACTCCGTTACATATATCTTCTATTTCATTGCAGCACTTTTTCACCAGGCTCAATAGCTGGCTTTGGTAAGCAATGGGTATTAATTGCTTTGCAGCTTCCAGGTGGCGCTGCTCTATTAATGTCAATTTTTCTTTGAATGCTTCATCCCCATCTGCAGCCAGCGCAGCCGCCGTCAGCAAAAGATCTGTGACCCCACCAAGTGCTGATACAACCACTATTGTTTTGTCTCCTTCATCGTGCAGGGGGGCATCATCCCGGGCACCAAATTTTGACCTGATAATAGCAACTACTTTACCGATGTTATCTGCATTGGCCACTGATGTACCGCCAAATTTTAAAACCTGCATGAGCAATTATTTATTTAAATGTATTCAATGTTGTATTAATGGAAATCTTCCGTGAAAAATTGAAGCTATAAAGCCCGGGGGTAATATGGTAAATACAATCCGCTTAGCGGATTGTTGTAGTAGAATTAGTAACAGAAACTCTGGACTGGTTGCCTGCTGCAAAAGAAGAAGAAATATATTGATGGAGATTTGTCACTTTTGATTTTAATAAGTGGCGCAATATACACCATTCTAATTGAGAATTTCAGGTGAGCGACAATAAACATTTGCCCCGAGTTTACACACTACTGTTAGTTATTTATTTTTAGATGCAACCGCCTTTTTAACACTACCATACTGAAGCAGCAATGCTTTTGCTTCTTCATAGTCATCAATTGAAAGTCTGTCCATCAACATTCTTACACCGCGGTCCACCAATTTTTCGTTTGTAAGCTGCATATTCACCATTTTATTATCTTCTACCCTGCCCAGCTGAATCATAGCCGTAGTAGAGATCATATTCAGGATTAATTTTTGGGCCGTTCCGCTTTTCATTCTTGTACTTCCGGTTACAAATTCAGGCCCTACCACCACTTCAATCGGATAATCCGCCGCCTGGCTTACCGGTGAATCGGGGTTGCACGAAATACTTCCCGTTACGATTCCTCTTTTCCTGCATTCCTCCAAAGCGCCAATTACATAAGGTGTGGTTCCGCTGGCTGCTATGCCAATTGCTACATCTTTATCAGAGATATTAAATGCCTCAAGATCCTTCCAGCCTTGCTCTTTATCATCTTCTGCATACTCAACCGCAGTAGTAATGGCCTTATCTCCTCCGGCAATAACGGCGATCACCAATCCATAAGGAACACCATAGGTAGGCGGGCATTCACTGGCATCAACAACAGCCAAACGGCCACTGGTACCTGCTCCAATATAAAACAGCCGCCCTCCCATTAGCATTTTATCACTTACCGTTTCCACCAATTTTTCAATCTGGGGAATCACTTTTGCGACAGCATCAGATACCGTCTGGTCTTCCTTATTGATGTTGATTAACAAATCCGCGACACTCATTTTTTCAAGATGCCTGTACGAACTTGGTTTTTCTGTAATCTTTTCAAATGACATAACAATCCCTTCTTTTAACTATGATAATCAAGCAAAGCTTGTAATGGTTTTTTTGATACAATTCCCAATTCAAATTCATAACTGTTGCAAAGCTGGCGTAAGACATCCTTAAATCCAAATGCAACACTACCCACAAAGTTTATTGGGTAGCGCCAGGCTTCGCTGTATTTACATAAGTGATAAAAGAAAAAATCATTCAAACCGTCTTCAATAATATTCTCAATCATATAATGACCCCGGTTTTCTGAAAGAAAGAGTGCGAAAGAAGCAAGATAGCGATTCGGGAACGGTTTTTTATATACACTTTCCACTATGGCTGCCCGGTCAATATTATATTTTTTATTAAAACTGTAGCGCAGGTCCTCATCAAAAATTTCGTATAAATAGTATTGAATAACCTTTTTTCCAAGATAAGCTCCGCTGCCTTCATCGCCCAGCACATAGCCAAGTCCCGGCCTGCTCTTCACAATTTTTTTTCCATCATAATAGCAGGAAAATATACCCGTTCCCAGGTTACAGGCTATGCCTTTGTTTGTTCCGCAAAGGGCCCGGGCCGCACCCATTACGTCATGGTTAGCATATATTTTTGAACCCGGGAAAACTTGTGTTAATACTTTTTTCATCATCCTCACATTAGCGGGATCAAAAAGCCCTGTGCCATAAAAATATATTTCATCTATACTCACTTTAATCTTTGGCCTCAGTTCCTTTATTAAAAGATTCTTTATTTCCTCCGGAGACAAAAAATAAGGGCTGATGCCTTGCGTTACAATAACTTTATTCTTTCCGTCCAGCATCAATCCCCATTCGGTTTTTGTGGCCCCGCTATCGGCTATCAGTTTTACAGAAGGCATTTCTTTTTATTGAGTTTTTCGTTTGTAGCCAATGCTGAAGCAGTTCCATAGATATAATTTCTTATACTCAAAACAAACCTATCCAAAAAGCGTTCAGGAATAAACTACAAACTTTTATCTATTTTGCGCCAAATTAATATAAAGTTGGAAGATGGGAAATAAAAAGCTACAAGTATGGTTGCCATTAATTTTTTCACTGGTGCTGATTGCAGGAATGTTCTTAGGATATAAAATGAACAATAAGGGAAGTGGCCAGGGATTTTTCAAAAGTTCCAGAAACACATCCTTACAGGAAGCGCTTGACCTGATCAGGATGAAATATGTGGATGTAGTAAACCTGGATTCCATACAATCTGGAGCCATAAAAGAAATGATGAATGAACTCGATCCGCATTCTGTTTATTTTCCACCTGTAGAATTGAAAGAAGCCAATGAAGACCTGGCAGGCAATTTTGATGGGATTGGGGTAGAATTTAATGTATTTAATGATACCGTAAATGTTGTTTACGTGATACCGGACGGACCCAGTGATAAAGCCGGTATGCAAATAGGCGACAAATTACTTAAGGTGAACGATTCTTCCCTGATAGTAAAAAATTTAGCCACTGATAAAATTAAGGAATATATAAGGGGTGAAAGAGGCTCGGCGGCAAATATTGAAATAGTGAGGAATGGAGAAATTAAAATAATTAAAGTAATAAGAGGCAGTATACCCGTATCGTCAGTAGATGCAGCCTATATGATGGATAAAGTCAATGGATATATTAAGCTGAATAAATTTACTGAAAACAGTTACGAAGAATTTATGGCTGCACTGGAAGGATTGCAGAAACAAGGCTTGCAACAGCTCATCTTTGATCTGCGGGGCAATGGCGGCGGTTACATGAATGAAGCGATTGATATGACCGATGAATTTTTGGGTAGTGATAAACTGGTTGTTTATACCGAAGGAACTAATAGCAAAAAAAGAGAATACCGGTGCAAAAGGCCTGGCCTTTTTGAAAAGGGGAAGTTGGTCATCCTGGTAGATGAACTTTCAGCGAGTGCCAGCGAAGTGCTTGCCGGAGCTTTACAGGATTGGGACAGGGCTGATATCATCGGGCGCCGCACATTTGGTAAGGGCCTGGTACAGGAGCAATACCAATTAAGCGATGGATCTGCTATCAGGCTGACCGTGGCCCGGTATTATACTCCGCTGGGTCGCAGCATTCAGCGGTCTTATGATAAAGGAAAGAAAGTTTATATGGATGAATTATGGGATCGCTTCTCCAACGGAGAATCATTGTATGCCGACTCCAATAAAATAAATAACGGAAAAGTATATAAAACTCCATCCGGCAGAAATGTATATGGAGGTGGGGGTATCATGCCTGACATTTTTGTTCCAATTGATACGGCTTCTTATCCTTCCGGGGTTAACAAACTATTCATAAACGGAAGTTTCAACAGTTTTGTTTATACATATTATTTAGAAAACAAGGTTCAGATCGATAAATATTCTTCAGCCGCTGACTATGCCAGTCGCTTCGACAAATTGGATGAAATGTGGGATCAGTTCGTGAATTATGCAGCAAGCAAAGATTCGGTTAACCTCAGATCCGTAAGCACAAAACAAAAAGAATCTTTGCAAAAAAGACTGGAAGCTTATCTTGGCAGGTTCAGGTGGAGAAACACAGGGTACTACCAGGTATTGAATAGTGAAGACGCTGTTGTCAACAGAGCATTGGAAGCATTAAAAAAATAAAAGCAATTCCCTTGTTTTAGGAAATTGCTTTTTTATTGCAGGCTGCAGGTATTATTTGTTTATCCTGTTTTCATCATACCATTTCTTTTCTATTTTGTACGAGCCGAACAATCCAAAGCCTCCGCCAATAGCTATGAGGGCAAAATAAATGGGGACATTTCTGTCATCATTAAACCGGTCTGTTGTGTGCGAAAGCAATACATAATTATCAAGTAAATAAGCTAAAAATAACCCTACACCAGCTCCTATCAGCAATAGGGCCCATTTGAGGTTTTTATATGGCGCTGGCCTGTCGGCAAATTCTTTAGGGTTCATTCCTTTTTCTATCATGGCAAGATTCTGCCTTGTTCTCAGGTAAACAATTCCAAATATCATGGCAAATGCGCCTGCAAACATTACGATTGGTATTAAAATTTCTCCGCCGTGCATAAATTTAATTTTTATTGTTTTTAATATTTTGCTTTAGTGTTATTTCTATAGGACTACATGATTAAAACTCTGGTTACAGCCGTAAAGAACTTTTCAAAAAAACATTGTACAAAAACTAAGACTACAAACCACCTTCCGGGGTTACAGCCTTAAGATCTTATATTAATACCTTGGTTCAGATAAAAAAGCATCGAAATACGGCAAATTCGTAATTTGTATTGTAACCTGAATCAGTAAGCTGTAGTCTTAGTAAAAGAATGTCAACCGGATTGAATGATAATGAACTTATTAGTAAAGTTCTTGGCGGAGATCAGCAGGCTTATGCCAGCCTGGTAAACCGCTATCAGAACTATGTTTTTACGCTGGCTTTACGTTTTACTAAAAACCGGGAAGATGCGGAGGAGGTATCCCAGGATATTTTTATAAAAGCATACCGGGCTCTTGCTGATTTCAGGGGAGCTTCTAAGTTCAGCACCTGGCTTTATACCATTGTTAATACCACCTGTATCACTTTTTTGAGAAAAAAAAGATTGGATATTCATTCCCTGGACAATGAAAGAATATTTGATACAGTTGCCAGTTATGATTCAGGAATGCATGCAAACCAGGTAGAACAAAAATCGAGATTATCGATGGTAAACAATGCAATCAGGATGCTTAGTAGTGATGACGCGGAAGTGATCACTTTATTTTATAAAGGAGAACAAAGTTTGGAAGAAATTGCTCAAGTTTTAGGAATTGAAGCTAATACAGCCAAAGTTAGATTACACCGGGCCCGCACAAGACTGAAAGAAAAAATGGAGACCTATTTTGCCCAGGAGGTTAAAGATTTATAATCGTTCTTTAGTCTTTCTGATGAGGTAGCAGTGGTTTTAAGAAAATTATTTAATTCTTTAAAAGAAGCAAACTATGAATACGGAGCATATAAACTTTTCTTCAGGCGCGGAGGCACCTTCGGAAAATCGTTTGTGGAATTATATTGACGGGCTTTCTTCTCAGGAAGAAAAAACGGTGATTGAACATTTATTAGAAACCGACCTGGACTGGAAAGCAAAATATAGCGAATTACTCGATATTCAGCAGCTTTTGCAATCTTCAGAGCTGGAAGCTCCTTCATTAAGATTTACCAAAAATGTAATGGAAGAGATCGCTAAACTTCACATTGCTCCGGCCACAAAGAATTATATTAATAAAAGGGTGATCTGGGGAATCGGGTTTTTTTTCATTACTCTTATCGTTGGATTCCTGGTTTATGCTTTTGGACAGGTGGATTGGTCGGCACAGGGTGATGCACGGATGCCTGTTGATTTTGCCAGGGTAGATTATAGCAAAATTTTTAGTAATAATTTGGTGAATGTGTTCCTGATGATAAATGTGATATTAGGCTTGTTTTTGGTAGATCGCTACCTGGCCAATAAAAGAAAGCAATTCCGCGATGAAAATTGAATAAACAATAACCTAGCTCCTGGAATAATGGATATAAAACAATTCAGGAATCTTGATGAGTTATCATCAGGTCCGGTACAACCTCCTGTTATCAGGAGGGTTTTTAAGGATTCAGTTTTTTGAAAAATGAGCTTCCTCAATCGAAAAAGGATTCAAACTTCCTAATTCCATTACTTGAAAAATTAATAACTTCCCGCTCCTTAAAAAATAATAAAATCATCTTCTATGCGTCCAGATCTTACCCGCGTAGTCTCATTTTATCATAATTATATTAACCAGGTAACTGAAAATGATATCCGCCAGGCCTTTGCTGTACAAAGTCCTTCTTTTATTTCCTTTCTGGATTCCATACCAGAAGATAAATATGACTTTCGTTATGCTGAAGGTAAATGGTCTATAAAAGAAGTATTGCAGCATATCATTGATGCAGAAAGGATATTTTCTTACCGGGCTCTCCGGTTTGCGAGAAAAGACGCTACCCCCCTCCCGGGATTTGATGAAAATACTTTCGCAGAAGCCTCAAAAGCAAATAAAAGGACCTGGGACAATTTATTTGAAGAGTTTTCCGCGGTAAGGAAATCTTCAGAATTACTTTTTGACTCGTTTGATGAGGATCAACTTCAATCCAACGGCATTTCTTCCAATACACCTAATTATGTTTTAGGTATTGGTTATATCCTGGTAGGCCATGCAATGCATCATGAAAAAATAATTAAAGAAAGATATTTATGATCTGCTAAGTTAAAAGAACTTTAATAACGGGCAGCGCATACCTTAGTCAATAATTCAACCCGCCATTGTCTGTATAATACATAATTATTTTATCCCGCAATTTGCTGGTTTCCTGAAAAAAATTACCTCCCCCTAACTATAGTTTCCCTTATTTTGCAAACAAAATGAAAAGATAATGGGAGAGCCGATCATCGAAATAAGTCACGCTAATATATACCAGGGAAACAACCTCATATTGCAGGATGTAAACCTGGTGGTCAATAAAGGTGAATTTGTTTATTTAGTAGGCAAAACAGGAACAGGAAAATCAAGTCTTTTAAAAACGCTGTATGGAGAACTCACTTTAACCGAAGGAGAAGCTACTGTTGCAGGCTTTGGAATAAAAAATATTGATTGGAGAAAAGTACCTTACCTGCGTCGGACCCTGGGTGTAGTGTTCCAGGATTTTCAATTATTAACAGACCGCAATGTTAATGACAACCTGAAATTTGTACTGAAGGCAACCGGCTGGACCGATGAAAAGCTGATGGATGAAAAGATTCTTGACGTATTGGATAAAGTGGGATTGAGATCAAAAGGTTTTAAAATGCCCTATGAATTAAGTGGCGGAGAGCAGCAAAGAGTGGATGTGGCCCGTGCACTTTTAAATTCTCCCAAATTGATACTTGCTGATGAGCCTACAGGTAATCTTGATCCGGAAACATCAGATGAAATCATGAACCTGTTATTTCATATTTGCCGGGACTTTAATACAGCCATCGTGATGGCTACGCATGATTATATTGTAGTTCAAAAATTTCCTGCCAGAACAATAAAAACAGAAAAAGGCAGAGTGATAGATAATGCTACCATAACCATTGAATAAGTTTGTTGGTATTTTTTTCGTTATCATATGTAGATCCCAACAATTGTTTCCGCAGTATAATTTCTTCCCGTTCAAAAGGCTGATGATAAAGTTGTGTAATGATAGAGGCGAATGCATTGGCATTGGTTCCAATATGGCAGGCGCTTTCCAATCCTGTTCCTTCTACTATTGGCTCATTGACCACACAATGCCTTCCTTCAAAAAGTGTATGTAATAATTTTAAACGGATACCTGTAATTTTTTTATTAAAGCAGGGCAGAACATGAATATGTGCTTTTTTCACAAGATCATTCATTTCTGTTTCGCATGGATCTGCCACCAGGCAGGTGTGCTGGCAAAGACCAGCAGATTTCTGTAAACGTCGTGATGGTTTTTTCCCGGCAATCACAAATGGAACCCTGGCTTTTGTAAACACATTATATATTAACCATAACGCTGCTTCTTCATTTTCCGGGACGGAAAGATTTCCATGATAAAGACAAAGATTACCCTGTCCCTCCTGTCCGTTCACCGTTTGCCAGGAGGGATAAATAGGAAGAAATTCAACCTTGCTAAGCTTGTAATCATTCCTGAACACATCCATATCCTTTTCAGAGACACAGGCGTAGATGCAATCATCAGGTAAATGCTGGCAGTATTTTTTTAATAACCGGCTTTCGTTATGGAAATACATTTTTTTCAATAGTGCCGGCTCTGCTCTTGCCAGTTCCTTATAATAAACGCTTTCTTCATTATGAATACGAACAACTATTTTTCTTTTCTGTCGATCCAGCTTTGTTAAAATCCCGGTTGTATGAATGCCCTCCAATAAAATAGGATGATTATCTGCCTGCAAACGGGATATTAATTGTTCATTGATCCGTGAGGCAACAATATGCGGCAATGAAAAAGAAAAACTCTTATTTATTTTTCCTCTTTCATATACGTTTACCGATTCGCAAAACTGGTTTAATTCATTGGGTATGCCCCGCTCATTGTAACTGAAATAATGCAGATGTATCAATATGCCCAACCCATGAAGTGCTCTTATTCTGTTCATCATATCAATAGCACCGCCGTAATCGGCGGGCCAGGGAACATCAAGGCATACTATATGTAAATAACGACTCACTTAAAAAAAATGGATTGATAAAAAGCTAACAGTTTTATTTCTTCCTGCTGCCAGCTCATTAATTCACGCTGATATAAGCAGTTTTGTTGTAACTCATTATACAAAACATCGTTTTCAAGTAATAAGTTCAGTTGCCTGGTAATATTATCAACACCCAGATCCTTTGTTAAAACTGCCACAGGTCTTATTTGGTTAATTTCATTATATACAGGGTAATCAACGCAAAGCTGTGGTACACCTGCATGTAAATAGTCAAAAAACCGGTTGGCCAGTGAATAATAATTACTTAATCCCTTATTTTCAAATAAGGTGATACCAATCCACGCCTGCCGGGTATATCCTATTAGATACTCTGGTTTTATTTTCCCTAAAAAAATAACTTTTGTCTCCAGGTTGTTTTTTTTTACTAACTGAATTACCTGTTGCATAAAATTACCATCCCCTGCAATTAATAACTTTGCACTAACATTTTTCATAGCCGGGATAAGGGTTTCAAAACTGCGTCCCTCATTTACCGCTCCCTGGTAAAAAATATACTTTTCATTTTTATCCGGAATTTGAAGGGGTTTTAATACGGGAGCATTTTTTATGACGGTATATTCACAACCATACATTTTCCTGAACTCATCCGCAATGGGTTTATTCACCGTGTACCCATACTTAAAATGAGGGACAGTTTTTTGTTCTATTTTTTTCCATGTTTTATAGATTGCCGGACGCTCAACAATCTCCTTCATTTCACAAAAAAGTTCATGTGCATCATAAACCCGGTATATCTTTTTAATTTTTGAAATCCAAAGGCAGGGAATTATTGTATCAAGGTCAATGGCACAAATGAGGTCCATATTTTTAAAAAGCAAATAAAAGAATAACCGCAGATTATGTTCAGCATAAAAGAATTTTCCCTTGGAAAAAAAGCAGGTCAATCTTTTTTGCAAAAAGGGCATCAATTGCAATGCCTTTGAATCTTTCATTTTTCTTCCAACCAGGGTTACTGTATAACCAGTTTCTGCGAGGGATGAGCAGATGCGAATCATTCGCTGATCATAAGTCAGATCATTGGTAACAGTAAACACAAGTTTTTTCATGCTATAAACTCTTGTCATTAAGAATTACAAA
Organism: Chitinophagaceae bacterium; assembly: GCA_051306075.1. Lineage (GTDB taxonomy): Bacteria > Bacteroidota > Bacteroidia > Chitinophagales > Chitinophagaceae > Terrimonas_B. Next base: position 2,745 of record JBPPMM010000582.1, on the reverse strand, counting down.
ATTTCTTAAACAGAAAACAGAATCCGTAAAAAAAGCAAGGTGGACCATGTCGCCAAATATACATTGCCTAATGTCAACAAAAAACCTTCTGCATTTATTGCAGAAGGTTCAGAACAGTTATAGCCGGATCCTACCCGGGCAGTAATCATATTTTTTATTGACCCATATTCATATTGTCACCAGTACCCTGGTCAGCTCTTGTATTTTTGCGTCTGAATAAATTCGGATCTATTTTTCCAAATCTCCAATTGAAGTTGATGCGTAAAACCTGTGCATCTCGGCGGCGAAATGAATCCTGAATAATAAAGGAAGATTCACTGTGTACATCTGAAACGCGGGTTCTGAATATGTCATTCATATTAACCGATACGGAGGCTGCCCTGCTTTTCAAAAACTCATAACGAAAGCCAATATCTACTCCGTAATTTGCACGAACATAACCTTGCGAAGCTGAGGCAGGTCCACCAAAAAAGCCTCCGCCACCACGACCACCACCGCCGCCGCCGCCACTACCTCCTGGAGGCAAAACCGTTTTAGATTGGTATTCGCCAGATAGCTGAATGGAAAAGTTTTTAGGAAACTTAAAGGTATTATTGATCTTAATAAAATAACTGGTTAATGAAGGTTGATCAGGTTCTCCTGGTAAATCAATTCTGACATCGGAGTTGTAAAGATTAAAATTGGGTGTAAACTCCCACCACTTTGTAAAATTGTTCCGCAAGGTTAATTCTACACCAGTAACGTAGCTGGAATTTGCATTAATATAAGTGCTTAATGCCACTGTTTCTCCTCCTGCTCCCGTACCGCGTTCCTGGAAACGTGTAATCAGGTCAGTAGTATGCTTGTAGTATAGAGAAGCAAGAAAATTTCCCCTGTTCTTGAATGTTTTTTCATAAGAAAGCTCAAATGAATTTGTAAACTCCGGCCTAAGACCGGGATTACCTTTACTTGGGTTAAGCTTATCTGATGAATCCGTAATAGGAGTTAATTGCCAGAAGTTAGGCCGGTTAATCCTGCGACTATAATTTAATTGCAGATTCTGATCTTCACTTAACTTTTGGGAAACAAAAACGCTGGGGAAAAAACTCACAGGAAATTTAATGTCAAATAATTCCCCGGTTTTAGTCAGTTTTCCTTTGTAGACGGAACTTTCCGCCCTTAAGCCTAATTGATATCCGAACGATTTTAACTGGCTTGAATAAGTGCCATAAGCTGCATATACTTCATCATTACTCTGGTAATTTGTTTGAGAAGAAGGTTGCAAAATCCATTGTCCGTATTCATCAATAAAAAATGCGCTTGCATTGCTATTGGTTCTTAACTGTGCCCTTGCACCCATTTCAACTTTTGACTTTTCATTGATTGGATTTACAAAATCTGTTTGAAGAATAATATTTTCATTCGCTCCTTTGGCATCCTGCAGTTGCTTATAAGTTCCCAGTAATTGACGTTGGGGAACATTGAATGTGTCTGTTATTATATTACTTGTATTCGAGTTCTTGCTTTTATTATAGGTTATGTCAGCAGTCCACTCACGTCCTGCCCTTGGAAAAATATGTTTGAAACTAATATTGGTACCCACATTTCTGAAATTTCCATCGCGGTCAGAGGATCTGTCATAAAAGGCGGACTTCACTGGAGAAGTAAGTGTATCAATGGATATATCACTTTCGGTATTGGGATTAAATCCCCCCCGGGCAAAAAAGGCGCTAAATGATAGTGTGTTCCGGTTACTCATAAAATAATCAAAGCCTGCTCTGCCAAAACCAAATTGTCCATTCTGAATGTTGCGATCATTTTGAACCAGGTAAGTATCTGGGGTATCAAATAAATTGGTTCGGGTGGTTGTTCCGGTACTTTTTGATTTCCGCTGATTATACATGCCGCTAGCAAAAATATTTAATTTCTGTTGCCTTAAATTGACATCCCCTCCTGCACCTATTCTTCCCCGTGAATCTAAATTGGTTCTTATGTTTCCATTATAACCTACCTTTTTTTCTTTTTTCAATACCACGTTTAATATTCCTGATGTTCCTCCGGAAGCATCAAATTTTGCTGAAGGGTTGGTGATCAACTCCACACTTTGAATTGCATCTGCAGGAATTTGTTCTAATGTTAGTGTGGTAGGACGTCCATCAACAAAAACCTGGGGTGCATTATTTCTCATGGTAACATTGCCGTCGATATCCACATTCAAGGAAGGAATATTACGCATAATATCAATCGCCGTACCTCCTGCCGAAACCAGGTTTTTATCTACATTAAATATTTTACGATCAATCCCCAATTGCAGGCCTGGTTTTTCTGACGAAACAGTAACATTGCCCAATATTTTTTCTTCAATTTCTATTTTTATATTTCCCAGGTCCTTATTAAGTGCATTCATCATATCGGCGGGATCACCACCTGCTTTAAGGTCAAATGAAACATTCTGGATAAATTCTTTAATTCCGATTCCGGTTACCTTTAATTTCAGCGGGCCTGATACAGGTAAATTATCTAAGGTAAAATCTCCGTTTGCCAGAGTCAGCATTCCTCCTATCACTGTTTCCTTTCTTTGCCTGGTAACGGAATCAAATTTATTTTGCAATAGTTGAACGGATGCCAACTCTATTCCTTTTCCTGTAGTGGATTCCAAAATTCTTCCATACAAGCGTCCCGAAAGTTGTTGTCCTCCGCCACGATTTCCTCTTGCACCCGGCGGCTGGGTATTGGCCAAAGAACCTATTAACAGAAGGCAAAATG
>JBPPMM010000513.1:0-3898 GCA_051306075.1 Chitinophagaceae bacterium | reverse complement strand
AAATAGTACCAGTACTCTACATTATAGTATCATGAGCTGAAACAATGAAAAAATAATTTTATTTAATCATTAAAAAAGTCTTTTAATTTTCCTTGTGTTCACACCTTAACTATTTGTTCAGTTAGGCAACAAAAAATTATCCGGCTTCTTTCGCCAGAGTTCTTATCAATGCATGATGTGAGGTACTCACAGACCACACTGGCTGCCGGAAGGTATTCTGGCAAAGATTCATATCAGACAGATAAGCCTTTATACCGGCCGGACTTCCCTCAGCAAACAAAGAGTGAATGATATCTGTAAAGCGATAATGCAATTCCCTTGCCTCTTCAAATTTTCCCAATAAACATAACCTGATCATATCAGAAAATTGTCTCGGATAAGCGTTCGCTACCACAGACGTAACTCCTTCGGCACCCAATGCGATCATTGGTAAAGCCATCGCATCATCACCGCTGATGACCATGAAGTCTGCTGGCTTGTATTTGATGATATGCATCACTTGCTCCAGGTTGCCACTGGCTTCTTTGGTAGCAAATATGTTTTTGCATTCTCTTGCTATTCTTAATTGCGTTTCGGATGTAATGTTCTGACCAGTTCTTCCGGGTACATTGTACATTATTATGGGCAATGGCGCATTATCATTTAAAACTTTGTAATGCTGAAACAATCCTTCCTGGCCTGGCTTGTTATAATAAGGACTAACAGACAGGATGGCATCATAGCCCGTGAGATCAAATGTTTTTAATTGCTTTACTATTTCTCCGGTATCATTGCCGCCGATACCAGCAACCAATGGAATGCGATCCATTACCGTTTCATTGACAAAAGATAAAACCTGTTGTTTTTCCTCCCCATGCACCGTAGCACTTTCGCCGGTAGTGCCCAATACCACCAGGTATTCTACTTTTCCGGCGATCCAGAATTCGATTAATTTTTTAAAACTTTCCCAATCTATTTTCCCATCAGTGTGAAATGGAGTAATGATAGCAATACCAGTACCTGTAAATTTTTCCCGGAGTGACATGTCAGATTATATTGAAAACGTAATTGATTTTTTTAATAAAAAAAGGGGTAAGATTAAAATGAAGCAGAAATTTGAAAAAAGTGCAGCCCGAACTGTAAACGATGACGATACCGGATATTCAAAGATGAATTTTCGAAATCAATTATTATAAAACCAGGCTTCTTAGAAAATCCTTTATCCTCTTATCCTTGAAACTTGTCAAACCTCTTCCCAGAAACCCATCCTGCCAAACTTTTCAATTCTTTCCTTAACCCGTTTCTCAGAAGGTTTTTGTTTTAATTCCTGCAAAACAGGGATCAGGTAATTGCGGAGTATTTCAGCCGACTGATCATAATCCCAATGAGCCCCGCCTACCGGTTCAGGTATTATTCCGTCAATGAGTCCAAAACCCAACATCTTATCAGCAGTCAACCGGAGTTGTTCTGCAGCTATTTCTTTATTTTCCCAACTACGCCATAATATAGAAGAGCAACTTTCGGGACTGATAACAGTATACCAAGTATTCTCCATCATAAAAACTTTATCACCTACTCCTATACCCAGAGCACCACCGCTTGCACCTTCACCAATGATCACACAAATTACCGGCACTTTTAACCGGATCATTTCGTAAATATTCCTGGCTATTGCTTCTCCCTGTCCTCTTTCTTCCGCCTCAAGACCCGGAAAAGCTCCTGGTGTGTCGATCAACGTAATAATAGGCTTATCGAATTTCTCTGCGAGCTTCATCAGACGCAGCGCCTTCCGGTATCCTTCCGGGTTTGCCATTCCAAAATTGCGCATCTGGCGCATTTTTGTGTTAATTCCTTTTTGCTGACCAATGATCATCACCGTCTCTCCGTTCAGCGAGGCAAACCCTCCCACCATGGCTTTATCATCCTTTATATTTCTATCGCCAAATAACTCCACAAAATTTTCCGTCATCTTTTCAATGTACTTTGTGGTATAAGGCCTGTCCGGATGCCGGCTTAATTGCACTCTTTGCCAGCTACTCAGGTTTTCAGTGATAGCCTTTCTTTTTTCCAAAATATTCTGATCGAGCCTTTGAATAAGGTCCGTCATATCTATCTTGGTTTTTTCCTGTCGGTTTCTCGCACCTTCAATTTCGTCAATGAGATCCTTTACTGGTTTTTCAAAATCTAAAAACTGTCGGTTGGCATTGCTTGGCATAATCAGTAAATGAGCGGCTAAATTAAGGATTACTTACCAAAGTTAATTTTGGGAAATGCGGATTGTAAGCTTAGGTAGAGAAGAACTCCTGAAGGAATTTGATTGCAGGAGAGTGAAGTTATAAGTAAACAGAATATCCAATGTAACCCCTAATAGAGCACTAAAAATTTCGGTTGCCTATAAAAACAGAATCATCAAATTGAATGGTCGCCCTATTCCCCGCTCATTTATTTTTTATCCATTCTGTTATGTAATAAATATGAGTAACGTTTAATATTCGTTTTAAATAAAATAAAGCTGTACCCTATTCTTGCTTTCAGAACGAAAGCCCTAGGTAGTTACGCTATCTTTTAACATCAATGAACGGGAAAGATATTTGGAAGCAGGTGCATGTATATAAAGGCAAGCACCATTTTTAATGGTGTTGATGATAGGCCGGGCTTCTTTGACCGGGACCGCCGGGCAACCCTGGCTGCGGCCAATATAACCCCTGGAATTAATAAAAGATTCATTTACGTAATCTGCTCCGTGCATCACAATGGCTCTTTGAAATGCATTGTCGTTGATGCCGCTTTCAATACCATCAAGTTTTAAGGAATAGCCATTACTGCCGTTATAGGTAAGGCCGGTAATGTAAAATCCCGGGCTGCTTTTATAAGAAGAAGGTTTATTTGAAAAATCCGAAGCCCATTCTTTTCCTGAATTTTTTCCATGAGCAACCCACGTATTATAGAGTACCTTATAATTTTCCATATCCAATACATACAGTCTCTTCTTATCACTGGCCTGGCTAAAATCCACAATGGAGAGCACAGATTGATTATCCAGCTTTCCATCACTTCTCAATTTATCCCATCCTATTTTTGCAAAATCAAATGCTTGCCGGCTAAGACCTGAAAGATTGAGCTCTAAACTATCATAAACAGATTTAAGACTACCCTTCATCAACACAGAATCTGAAGGAGGATTCATAAATACACCAGTACTTCCCAAAACATTTTTTTCTTCTGTCATGGGGTTCGTGAATGCAAAGGATAAGTGCATTAAACTGGTACCTATAAAAACAAGGGAAATACAAAAGTTTCTTATTTGGTTCTTCATAGTATTCTAAAACGTTATAAAATTTGTCAGCAAAGCACTATAACCATGCCTCATAAGGTGGAAATAATTCTATTAACATTTCATAAATAAGTGTTAGTTGTAATACATTTTATATGAATTGATTTACAGGAATTTGTGCGCTAACCGATATGTCATGAGCTTGCCATATTTATTCTTATTCCGGTTATTGCTGTCATTTGTGTTATAACTGACGTTTGCACCAAAGGACTGGATATAAATTTAGGAGATGATTAAAGGCAGTGAAGATTGGAATTTAATGAATGCAAATTATAATTCAAATATTTGGAAGGTTGCTGGCCGGGCACAAAAAAGGGGGTAGATAGAAATCCTCCCCCGGTTTTTAAAATCCAATATCCTATGAAAATCTACAGGAGAAAGTACAAACAGAGTACCAGAAATTTTTAAACAGGACTGGAGATAAAATGCGCAAATAAATACACACAAAGGTTTTTTAAACAGCATATATGGGGAATATTTGGATAATTGGTGATTTAAAAACCTGACATTACTAATTAAATAATTATATACCAACCCAAACCAGATCTTTCAATAGTTCCGGCATCCAGCTCATTTTATAGGATT
>JBPPMM010000512.1:0-5822 GCA_051306075.1 Chitinophagaceae bacterium | reverse complement strand
TTGCCTTCATGGGGTGATACTCCTGTGGATCCTCATTCTGCCTTTACTCATTTAAAAAATTATCACATTGATGGAGGCCTGGTTGATGGCCCGGTGTACGGAAGCATTTATAATAACCTGATCGGAATTACTCTTTACCAGCCGGATGAATATGCTGAATTTCAAAGTGACCTGGCCGTTTATCATGATGATTACGGAGATTATAGTACAAACGAACCTACTATGGATGGAACCGCCTCACTGATTTACCTTCTGGCGGCGAAGGAAGGGGAAAGTGATAGGGGAAAACTAAAAAATTTTTCATTTAGCCATGGTGCTATAAACCGTGGGGACACGGCTCAAAAGAAAATAGCTCTTGTTTTTACCGGAGATGAGTTTGCTGACGGAGGAAATTTTATTGCTGAAACCCTAAGGAAGGAAGAAATAAAAGCTTCCTTCTTTTTTACAGGAAGATTTTACCGAAATAAAATTTTTAAAACAATCGTTACTCAATTGAAAAAAGAGGGTCACTACCTGGGAGCCCATTCTAATGAGCATTTGTTGTATTGTGACTGGACCAACAGAAACAGCCTTTTAGTGAATAGGGAACAATTCACCGTCGATCTCTTAAGAAATTATAAAGAATTCGAAAAACTGGGGATCAAAAAGGATCAGGCCAGCTATTTTTTGCCTCCTTATGAATGGTATAACGATAGTATTTCATTATGGACAAATCAACTTGGACTGGAACTCATCAATTTTACCCCCGGGACTAAAAGTACAGCTGATTATACTTACCCGGGTTTGAAAAATTACCACAACAGCGAGTCTATATATAAATCTATTATTGACCTGGAAAAAAACAGTAAATCAGGCCTCAACGGGTTTATCCTATTACTCCATATTGGGACAGACCCCCGGCGTACCGATAAGTTTTATCATCATCTGCCCCGGATGATGAAATATCTTCATACCAAAGGCTATCAATTCCAAACCGTTAATCAACTCCTAAAACCTTGACACATGCTTTAAATATCCGGCCAGTGGCTTATAATTCGCCTGTTGGTTTTCTTTATCTTTGCGCCATGCAATTCGAAAAGATAAATAATAAGGGACAGGCCCGTTTATTCAAAAGTGATTACCTGGAAATGATGACGAAAACACATCCCCTGGTTATTTGGGGAATGTATTTGCCGGTTATCGTCTATATGTTGTTTTACAGTAATAATAATCTGAATTATCCCTTATTGCGTGTGGGGCTTACATTTATCGGCGGCATGTTTTTCTGGAGTTTTTTCGAATACCTGGCACACCGGTATCTTTTTCACTGGGTAGCCGAAAGCGGCAGGGCCCAAAAATTTATTTATACCCTGCATGGCAATCATCATCATTATCCACGGGATAAACAACGGTTATTTATGCCGCCGGTTCCCAGCCTGATTATTTCTTCCGCCATATTTGGTTTATTATTTCTGATCATGAGAGAGAATACATTTATGTTCTTTCCCGGATTTATCCTGGGATACCTGATGTATGGCACCATGCACTACGCCATCCATGCCTGGAATCCTCCTTTTAAATGGATGAAGCCTCTTTGGCGAAATCACCACCTCCATCACTATAAAAATGAACACAACGGGTTTGGTGTAAGTTCAACCATCTGGGATCATGTTTTCGGAACCATGTTCGACCTGAAGAAAGAAAAAGAAGATAAGGAGAAGGTAAAAGAACTGATGTTTGAAAAGAAGTAAAGATCAGGTAAAAATGATGTTGCTAATCTTTACGGTTTTTCGGTACTTTTTTCAACTTCTTGAAAGATATTAATATTAGTGTTATAACAATATAAATTGTCCAATAAATATAAGTTGATTTGCCTGGAGTATCTCCAATTCCAGAAATTCCGTAGAATATAAATCCCATAAAGAAGCTTACTACAGCTACACCGACAGGAAAAAGTAATAGTAAAAAAAGATTTATTTTTTTATCAGTAAATCGAAGAATTAATAAAAATAAATAGGTAAAGCCAAGCATGATATATAAAAAGAAAAAAAACTCATCTCCTTTATATTTTACAAATTCTTTGTAATTATTAGCCCAATATACGGCAATCCCAAATGTAATAACAGAGTATAAAATTGAAATCGTTGTTGAAGCCTTTAGTTTCATGATCGCCAAAAAAATGAGGGGTAATTGATTTAATTATCTTTTGCCGATGAACTAGAAATTTTAAATACGGCTGCATATTTATTTTTTGCTCTGGCAGCAACAGAAGAGGGGATGCTGATTACAACATTGTTTCCTTCTGATTTCCATTTCAGCTTAGCATTATTTCCCAATAATGAAATAGCACTTCCTTTATCTGCAATAACATTTTTTAATACAACCCGGACAGGCAACGAAACCTCATCCTTTTCTGATAAATAAAAGGCATAAATATTTTTACTGTCTTTTGATTGAGTATAATAAATATTTTCTGTGGAATAGGGAGCCAATGGCTTTGAATTATAAATTCCTTCTCCATTTATCGCGATCCATTTACTGATATCCTGTAGTCTTTCGTATACAACAGGATCCCAATCGCCCTCAGGCCCCGGTCCCACATTCAGCAAAAAATTACCTCCCCTGGAAACAATTTTTACAAGAAGCTGAATAAGCTTATGCGAGGATTTGTAATTGTCATTTGGAACATAGCTCCAGGAATCACCCATGGTCATACAAGTTTCCCAAGGAAAGGCCAGGGGTTCATTTGGAACTTCCTGTTCAGGTGTAGTATAATTTTCATATTCACCGGTAACCGTTCTATCCACTACAAGCAAACCCGGTTGGTATGATCGGGCCATTTCAGCGATCCTTTTCATATTAATGTCCTGGTCTATTTTAATACCACGTTGCCATTCTACCGAAGTATCAACAGTGGCCAGGGGTCTTACCCAGCCGCCATCCAGCCAGAGTATATCCACTTTACCATATTCACTCATCAGTTCTTCAATCTGGTTATAGGTGTAATCTTTAAATGCATTCCAACGTTCAGGATATTTTGTAACCTCATAGTTTACATTTCTGTCCTTCGGTGGAAAATAAGGCCACCAGTAATCATCACTGTGCCAGTCTGGTTTTGAAAAATAAGCACCTATAGAAAAATTTTCCTTGCGGAAGGCATCAAATATTTCTTTGGTTATATTACTGCGCGGATTTTTTGAAAAAGGAGTTTTGTCGCTTGTTATTTTATAATCCGTTTGTCGTGTATCAAACATGCTGAAGCCATCGTGGTGCTTGGCTGTAAAGATCATATATTTCATACCAGCTTCTTTAGCAGCTTTTACCCATTTTTCCGGTGAAAACTTTATTGGATTAAATGTGGTCTGTAAATTTTCATAAGCTTTTATATATTCATTATAATTTGATGCATAAGGTCCGCGACGCTGAGTCCATCCTTCATCCTCCGGACAAATGCTCCAGCTTTCCACAATTCCCCATTGGCTATAAGTACCCCAATGCATAAATAAGCCAAACTTCAGGTCTTGCCATGCTTCTATATTTTTTTGAACCAAAGGATCAGAGGGCGCAACATATTTATGATGCTGCGAATAGGAAGGCAAATAAAGAAAGATGAAGAGACAACTGAAAATGATAATGCGCATGAAAGAAATTTTTGCGATGAATATATGAAAATATAAAGAGGAACGATAAATCCATTTTACCATTTTTCATTCTCATCCGCGTCACTATCTTTCTTATTATAGAAGGCCCTTGATTTTATTTTTTGCTTCTGTCTTTCGATTATCATTTCAGCCAGCATTAACCCGGCATCCACTCCTGGATTTTCCTGCAGCTGACGCACTAATTTCGGTTCATTTATATCCATCCGGTATAATATGCTGATCAGTTTATTAAAATTATTGTTGATCAGGGAATTTATGTAATCGGCTAAATTTTTTTTTAATTCTTCCAGTGATATACCTTCCTTCAGTTCAATATCAACTGAGGTTTGGATGAGAGAAACAATTGAATTGTCAATGGAAGTCATGAATTGTCAATATTTATCATTTACACCTAATCCGAATAAAGCAAAATCATACTTCACCGGATCATTTTCATCTAATGTACGCAGATATTGGGTAAGCTCTACGGCTGCCTGCCAGTCGGTTTGTTTACGATTGAGAATATTAAAATGCCGGGCTACCCTGGCAACATGGACATCTATCGGGCATATTAACTGGGAAGAAAGGATTGATCGCCACAAACCAAAGTCAACGCCATTATTATCCTGGCGTACCATCCATCGCAAGAACATATTCAGTCGTTTACAGGTTGATCCTCTTCCGGGATCTGCAATATGTTTTCTTGTCCGGCGCGGTACATCAGTAAGTGAAAAGAAATAGTGATGAAAACCTGTCAGCATTTTTTCCATATTATCGCCATGCATGGTAAAAGCAGTTTCCAGACTATCATGATGGCTGTAATGGAATTTGAAAAATTCTATGAAGTACAACAAATCGGTGTCATTAAAGGTCCTGTGTTTAAAGCCGGATAATTTTTTGATAGCGGCAGGATCAGCATATAAACAAAACCGGTAAGGCTGCATATCCATCAATTGCATCAGCTCTTTCGATTTTCTTATAATAGTGGTCCGGTTTCCCCAGGCAAAGATGGCGGAGATAAAACCGGCGATCTCTATATCCTGTTTTTTAGAAAATAAGTGGGGAATGCAAATGGGATCAGATGGAATAAAAAAAGGTTGATTATATTCATCAACCTTTTTATCCAAAAAAAATTTCAGATTTGCTTTATCCATGCATAAAAATAATCACTTTATTGTCATAACACCCTATCGCCCCTGATAAGCCGCAGTATGATAACAATGACTGCAATTACAAGGAGTATGTGTATAAGGCCACCTGCTGAAAAAACAAAAAAACCTAAAAGCCAGCCAATGATCAGGATGACTGCGATAATGTAAAGCATAGTCGGTAAATTTAAAAATGATAAAATACAATTTCAATATATTCTACTATACTTTGCAGATACAATGCCAAAAGTATCCGGTGAGGTTTTTACAAAGCATTACCAAAGTTCTAAGTGGAAATTCTATGCGAATTGCAAAATTCTTATCCAATCGCTTTTTCAAGGTCTTCTATCAGATCTCCGGCGTCTTCTATACCAACACTCAGCCTGATTAAAGAATCAGCTAATCCATTTTTTATTCGTTCTTCTCTAGGGATAGACGCATGGGTCATCGATGCCGGGTGATTGATCAGCGATTCCACCCCACCAAGGCTTTCAGCAAGTGAAAATAATTTTGTAGCGGACAATACCCTGTTGGTTTCTTTGTCATTTTCATTCTTCAAAACAAAACTAATCATCCCTCCAAAACCACTCATTTGCTTTTTCGCAATTGCATAACCCCGATGATCTTCAAATCCCGGCCAGTATACTTTTGCCACCCTGGAATGGCTGCGTAACCAGTGTGCAATTTTTTCCCCATTTATACAATGTTGTTGCATCCGGACGTGTAATGTTTTTATTCCTCTGAGCACTAAAAAACAATCCATAGGTCCCGGCACTGCCCCGCAACTTTTCTGGATAAAATATAATTTTTCCCGAAGGTCTGCATCATTCATCATTAATGCGCCTTGTATCACATCACTATGGCCGCCGAGGTACTTCGTTGATGAATGCATGACGATATCGGCACCAAGATCCAAAGGATTTTGAAGATAGGGTGTTGCAAAAGTATTATCAACACACAGCCATGCCCCGGCCTCTTTCGCTAATAAAGAAACCTCCTTAATGTCTGAAATATTCATCAAAGGATTTGTTGGTGTTTCCAGCCAGATCAGTTT
>JBPPMM010000490.1:0-13440 GCA_051306075.1 Chitinophagaceae bacterium | reverse complement strand
ATAACATTGTTTTAACCTCTGGATGAAGACGAAAAATCTCTCGACCGGTTATGCTCTTCACTACCATTACTATCTCTGATGGGCTCATCCGAGGAATCCCTTGAATCAAAAAATGAACATGGTCTGCATCCATTCCTATCTCAAGAAATTCAATTTCATGCTTCTCTGTTATTTCTAAACATATCAACAACAAGCTTTTCGTCACTTCATCTGAAAATATCTTTCTTCGATATTTTGCCGGACATACCAAGTGGTACAATAGAACACTTATATTATGCGACTTTGAGATATTCTCTGCCATAGCTCAAATATCTCACTTTCTTTGCAGAGCATAGGCCCAGGGGCAAGCCCCTGGGAATTCTTATCGATTAAATAAAATGCAAAAATGGAAGCAGCCTCCCTGCCTTCATCACGGAGATCTGCGGCTAAAAAACATAATGGTAAATGAAAAGGGAGAGATTATAGCCATAATAGACTGGGAAAATTGTATATCTTCTATAGGGTCTTATTGGGACACATCCATAGCATTGCATGATCTTTCAATAGATGCACATCGGCAATACCTGGAAGGGTACGGAATAAATGGAAAAAAATTACGGGACATGTCAACGGCATTGAAAGTATTCAACCTGCTGAATTATGCTCCTGAAATTGAAAAGATCGCCCTGAATAAAGAAAGGGAAAAGTTGGATCAGTATAAAGCCAGTATGCATGGGGCCCTTGATTTGTTCTCCTTATAAAATAAATGATAAATATTTTCTTTGTAATTGACATACAAAAGCCCGGGAAACACTGATACTTTTTTTAAATATAAATTTGTATCTGCTGAATGGATCAATCAATAAAAAAAATATCATCAAAAGACGGAACCAAGATCTCCTATGCCACATCCGGAAGCGGTCCCGCCATCGTTAAAACCGCTAATTACATAACCCACCTCGAACACGACTGGAACAACGCGGTTTGGAAACCTTTTCTTGAAAATTTTTGCAGGCATCATACGCTGATAAGATATGATGAGCGGGGTTGTGGTTTATCAGACTGGTATACCCGCGATTATTCTTTTGAAACGTGGGTGCAGGATCTGGAAGCTGTAGTTAATGCTGAAAATTTAGAAACCTTTTTTCTTTTTGGCCAGTCACAAGGTTCTACAGTAGCTATTGCCTATGCAGCAAGACATCCTGAAAAAATAAAAAAATTAATTCTCTTTGGCGGATATGCCCGTGGCTGGCTGCACCGCGATCTCAATGAAAAGGAAAAACAGGTAGAGCAATTGCTGATTGACATGATCAAATTGGGTTGGGGAAAAGATAACCCGGCCTTTCGTGAATTTTTTAGTTCCCAGATCATGCCCGGGGCCAGCCAGGAAAAAATAAATGCATTCAATGAAATGATGAAAATTTCCACCGAACCTGAGGTGGCTGCGCTGTTGGAAAGGGAAATGCATCTCACCAATGTAGTGGAAGAAGCACCCCTGGTCAAGTGCCCTACCCTTATTCTTCATTCAAACGAAGATGCTTCTATCCCTTTTCTTGAAGGTAAAATTCTGAATGATCTTATACCTGGTTCCCGGCTTGTAAGGCTGGAGTCGAACAATCATATTATACAGGAAAATGAACCCGCCTGGTCTGTTTTCTGGGAAGAGGTGTACCGGTTTCTGGAAGTGGACAAAGATTTTTCGACCAGCATTAAAACAAAACAGAAAAAACCGGAAAGGATGCTGCGGACGATCCTGTTCACGGATATAGCAGATTCTACAAAAATGGCTCTTGAGCTGGGTGATGAAAATTGGATACAGACACTGGAAAATCATAATCAAATTGTCCGCGAATCCATTGCTCAATTTTATGGGACAGAAATAAAAGCTACCGGCGATGGTTTTTTATTAATGTTTGAATCGCCTACGCTTGCTCTTGAATGCGCAAGAGATCTTATTCAACAATTTGAGCAAACACCAATCAATATCAGATGTGGTATTCATACCGGTGAGATAGAAAGAACGGCCAGCGATATCCGTGGTATCAATATCCACCTGGCTGCGAGGCTTATGAGTGTTGCCGGAGTTAATGAAATATGGACAACAACTGTTGTAAAAGAATTGAGCCTTGGTTCCGATATATCCTTTGAATCAAAAGGCTTTCATGAGCTAAAGGGTTTTGAAGAAAAGAAAGAACTTTTTAAAGTCATTTAATAATACTCGTTTTCAAAGGGCTACCTACGGCATACTAATGATTATTGATTATGGATCTTTTATGATCATCTGGCTAAGGCAATTTCCTTTTGTTGCATCGCCGAAAAAATTTCCGGATGATTTCCTACATTTAATCCATCAAAAATTAAAGCAAGATCCCCCTGGGAAATACTTTCCTGCCTGCCACATTGAGTGGCTGTCCCTTGCAAAGGCGGCATGCCCAGGTCAATTCCAAAAATAAAATGATCCTGGATTTTCTCAAGAGTAAAATCAGCTTTATCCAAAGTCATACTACCTTCTTGCTTTCCGTTTCTGATATCATTGCATTCCGGACCTTTCATGGTAAACGTTTCTGAGGCATATGCAGATATACCCTGGTCAGTAAACTTTAATTCAATCCTCCATTCGTCTGTAGCTACTATTCTGGGTTCTTTGGTAACTGTATTCATAACCCAGGTAATAGTTCCGGTCTAACCCCTGGAAGATTTTGATTCAAATTCCTGTGCTTCTGTTTGCAGGCACAACAAAAGTGACAAAACTACGACGGTACATATTTTTTTAAATATCATATGGCTTTATCCATTAGCGGTGTTAAAATTTTAAAATAAATATAAAAAAAAACAAGAAAACCCATTGGAGTTTTCTCACATTATTTGCGCCAGTTACCTTGTCTATACCTCCCCTCCGTTTGAAGGAAATAATTTATTTATAACCGGCAAAATGATCCTCTTATCTATTGGATAAAAAAAGGAACCTTTCAGATTCGTATAGATAGCAACAGTTTTCAAAAATAAATAAGCCGGAAGTAATTCCGGCTTATTTGATAGATCTCTCTCACTTAGAAATATTAACCATTCCATGATAAATAATTAAAAAAATAATGAGGTATTTAAACCTTTACCGATTTCCATTTCCCTTTTTTAAACATCCACAGTGTAAAAAGTCCCACTGAAGTTTCCGATATAAACACGCCCCAGAATACTCCCGAATGTTCCCATTGAAAAGTTATGGCGAGCAGGTAAGATAAAGGGATCTGTATTAACCAAAAAAACACCAGGTTGATAAGGGTTGGGGTTCTTGTATCTCCCGCGCCATTGAATGCCTGCACCGATACCATCCACCAGCCATAAACAAAATAAGAATAGGATAGAATCTGAAGCCATTCCGCTCCAATGGCAATTACGTTTGCATCTGAGGTGAAAATGCTCATCAGTGAATGATTAAAGAAAAAATATACCACGGAAACAGCAATCAAAAATATCATATTATAGAAACCAATTTTCCATACAGATGATTCGGCCCTGCCGGGATTTCCTGCCCCCAGGTTTTGTCCAACCAGGGTAGCCGCTGCATTGGATAATCCCCAGGCTGGCATCAGCGTAAACATCATAATACGCATTGCAATGGTGGCGCCCGCCACCGCTTCACTGCCAACACCTGCAAGAATTCGCATCAAAAATATCCAGGAGGTCATCGCCACTATCATTTGTCCAACACCACCAAGAGAAGTGCGTACCAGGTTTACAATAATACTTGCGTGCCATCGGATCTTTGATAGTTCGGCCTTAATATGCTTTCCTCCTTTAAAAAGTATCCAGAGCTGAACTATAACAGCTGTTCCGCGGCCGATATTAGTAGCAATGGAAGCTCCTTCTATTCCTAAGGCAGGCACTGGTCCCCAACCAAATATAAGGATCGGGTCAAGCAGAATGTTTATTCCATTAGCAATCCAAAGCACCCGCATCGCTATTGCTGCATCTCCTGCTCCACGGAATATGGCGTTGATCACAAACAGCAAAATAATAACTACATTCCCTCCCAGCATCCATTGTGTGTAGCGGTACCCGTTTTCTATACTCCATTCGTCGGCACCCATCAGTGCAAGCATTTCTTTTGCAAAGAAAATTCCTGCTACAGCAAAAGGAACAGATGATAAAGCCGCCAGGAAAATTGATTGAATGGCCGTGATGCCGGCTTCCTCTTTCTTTTTTTCACCAATCCTGCGGGCAATGATAGCAGTAACGGCCATGGATAGTCCCATACAAATGGAATACAGCAGGAATAAATAAGTTTCTGTAAGTCCAACTGTAGCAACGGCGGAAGAACCAAGCTGTCCAACAAAATAAATATCCACCACGGCGAAAGTAGATTCCATAACCAGTTCAAGAATCATAGGTATGGCCAGCAAGAAGATGGCTTTTTTTAAACTGATCTGTGTATAGTCTGCTTCGGTACCACGCATTGCTTCTTTAAGTGCCTTCCACATAGAACCCGGTGGCAAGGGTGAAGGCTTTTCAGTTGCTGTATATAGATTTGCATTCTCTTCCATAACCGTTTTTATTGATCATTATTTTTTTTACCAGATGCCGTGGTTACTTCTCCTGTTTAAATATGAATAAACATGCCTTTAATTTTTTATTAAAATGCTTTTCAAAAAAATCATTTTAATAAATAATTACCGGATCCCGGATTGCACCTAAATTTAATTATATAAAATAAGAACCTTTGCTTATAATTCAGGCAAAACGCAGTCAGATATTTAGGTTGAATGCAGGGAAGCCTGCAAAAATTCCGGGAAAGAAGATTCTACATGGCGGTTGATTCATTATAATACTCAATCTATCCAAAAAGGTAGTGTGGAAGACAACGTTCTAAAATACTTTTGATATTTTGCTCCCCTTATTGTTTTGTTATGAAAAAAATGATCTTTATTTTTTCTTGTTTTTTTATCCACGGTAGCATATTTTCTCAAACTACAAATCAGAACCCAAGGGCGAGGGATTTGGGAATTCCTTTTGATGGCAAGCCTGGTATTCATAATGCAATCACCGATGTAAGCGGTGTACTCGTTGGATATAAAACAATTATTAAAGACAGTTTGAAAACAGCAACCGGAAACGGTCCGGTACGCACTGGCGTAACTGTCATTTTTCCTAAGGAAAAAACAAACGCGGGTGTCCCTGCTGCCTGGTTTAGCCTGAACGGGGATGGAGAAATGACAGGCCTGGCTTCAATAGAAGATTATGGATTTAATTATGGAGCAATTGGTATTACCAATACAAACAGCGTAGGTGTTGTTCATGATGCTATCGGGGAGTGGAATATCATGCATTATTCAACAGGTGAATTAATAGATTTTTCTTTTGGCCTGCCTGTAGTAGCAGAAACATGGGATGGCCTGCTGAATGATATTCAGGGTTTACATATTAAAAAGGAGGATGTATTTGATGCGCTGGATAGTGCGCATTCTGGACCGGTTGCAGAAGGTAATTTAGGTGGTGGCACCGGAATGGCTTTATATGGATTCAAGGGAGGCAACGGCACTTCATCCAGGGTAATAAAAATTGATACCACCGAATATACTATTGGGGTCTTTATGCAGGCCAACTTCGGTGGCCGCAATGATCTGTTAATTGCCGGCATTCCTGTTGGAACGGAAATAAAAGATCACCACGCCGTATTAAACAATCCAAAAAGAAAGGACGGTTCAGTAATCATCATCATAGCGACCGATGCCGCCCTGCTTCCTTCACAATTAAAATTAGTAGCAAAACGGGCCGCTATGGGCATAGCCCGTACAGGGAGTTTTGCCCACAACGGTTCCGGTGATATTTTTTTAGCCTTTAGTACAAAGTCCCCTCCTTATAATGAAAAGGGAACCATGCAAACCTGGAATGTTCTTTCAAAAGATGCGCTGGACAGAGTTTTCAAAGCAACCGTAGAAGCAACTGAAGAGGCGGTCATCAATGCATTGGTGGCAGCCCGAACAATGAAAGGCAGAAATGGAAATATGTTTTATTCAATACCCCATGATCAGCTAAAAAACATTTTGAAAAAATATAACAGGTTGACAAAATAGTGCCTTGTTAAAAAAATTGCTTTGTTCTGACAAACCGGGTTAACCAAAAACCGAGTTATCAATTTTTGGAATCGGATGGCATGGCATCCAACGGCTCTTCAAAAGCAATAAACAGAATGCAAGGACCTGCGTCACCACATTTGGCTGAATGAGATTTACCGGCAGGCCCGTAGGCATAAGATCCTGCTTTTAAAGTTTGAGGCTTTTCTCCCTTATACTTTACTTCCAGTTCACCGGATATAAGGATCATTCGCTCTGCCGAATTATGATAATGCTCTGGTATAACTGAATTAGCAGGGACTTTAAAAAGAATGTCCACATTTTTTTTTGCCGGGTCACCATGTAAGACGGCAATATTGCAACCACCGGGCATAAATGGCGGACAAGGTCCCCACTGAATGCTGGCATCTTTTGCTGTTTTTACTATTGATAATTCTACTTTTTCATCAACCATCGTTTGAGCTGACAGGGCAGTAGCCAAAAACAGAACCGGCAAAAAAATAAGGACACTTTTAATTGCATTTTTCATTTGTTTCATTTTAAAAGGTTAATGAACGTTCCACTATTACCATTATAAATTCCAGTTGCAAACTTCAAATGTTTTATTAATAATCCATATCACTTTTGATTCAATTCCTCGAAATTTTGATTCATTTTTAAATAAAGGAGCTTGAAAATGGAAAAGGAAGAAAAAATAAAACTTTAATCAAAAAATCAGAAACCTGAATAATAAAATCAGAAACAAAAGGTTGAAATAGTAAAAATAACTTCCCCCCTTCCTTAACAATTGCCTGGATGAATACCATAATAGCCAGCAAGCAAGGCAATGCATTTGTAAACTCTTATTTTTATATCATGGAAAATGTTAGCCTGATTCTGATGCTTTTGTTTGGCATCACCTTTTTGGGATTACTCAGTTACCGGTATAAATTTCCTTTCCCGATAGTATTAGTATTGTCGGGAGTCGCCATCAGTCTTATACCGGGGTTGCCGGTGATAGCACTTGACCCCACCATCGTATTTGTAATTTTTTTACCACCCCTTTTATATGCTGCCGCCTGGAATACCAGCTGGCATAATTTCAAATCCTCTATCCGCCCTATAACAAGAGCAGCGGTGGGTCTTGTGCTATTCACTACTTTGCTGGTGGCGGTGGCGGCTCACATGCTTATACCGGAAATAAGCTGGCCTGTATCATTTCTTATAGGAGCTATTGTATCACCACCCGATGCAGTGGCGGCTACTTCTATTACAAAAGGGTTAGGGCTACACCCCAAACTGAATACGATACTGGAAGGTGAAAGCCTGGTAAACGATGCCAGTGGATTGATCGCATATAAATATGCATTAATGGCTATAACCGCCGGCAACTTTGTACTCTGGCAGGCGGGCCTTAATTTTTTTTTGGTCGTAGCAGCAGGTATTGTCATCGGCCTTGCGATCGGCTATATCATGTACCTCATTCATCATAAATTTGTTTGTGATCCTGTAATTGAAGTAACGCTTACTTTCCTAACGCCATTTGCATCGTATCTGCTGGCTGAACATTTTCATTTTTCCGGGGTTATCGCTGTAGTGACTACAGGGCTTTACTTGTCATTTCGCTCTGGCCAGATTTTTAGCCATGAAAGCAGAATCATGGCCTTTGCTGTTTGGGAGGTTGTTATTTTTATCTTAAACAGCCTCATTTTTATTTTGCTGGGCCTGCAATTGCGCAGTGTTATAAATGGTATAAGTGATTTGCCTGCAGGTACCCTGGCTTTGTATGGAATTGTTATAAGTTTAGTGGTGATACTGGTAAGGTTCATCTGGATCTTGCCATCTGCTACCTTGCATTTTCTTATCAGCAAGCGTACCATGAAAAAGGAACATTTTGACCCACGCAACATGGTTGTATTTGGTTGGGCCGGCATGCGTGGTGTAGTTTCTATGGCGGCAGCGCTTGCGCTACCCCTGACATTAAAAGACAATAGTCCCTTCCCCCACCGGAACCTGGTCATCTATCTTACGTTTTGCGTTATAGTATCTACATTGGTATTTCTCGGGCTCTCCTTACCATGGATAATAAAAAAATTAAAACTTCCCAGGCATTCGATTTCTGCTGAAGAATACGAGATCCGAAGTTTGGTAACATCAGAATCTATCACCTACATAGAAGAAAATCTTTCTTTGATACATGACTCCCTGTTAAACAATATTAAAAACAAATACGAGGTAAAATATAACCGGCTTCAAAAGACGGAGCTTCCTGCCAATTATTTTAAAGACGGCGAAACACCCGGGATAAATGTTTTTAATGAATATACCCAACTACAAATTGATATGATAGCAGTAGAAAGGAAAACTGTTGAGCGATTGCACCGGCAGGGCAAAACCAGTGATGAAATACTAAGAAAAATTGAAAAGGAACTTGACCTGGAAGAAACCAGGCTGAAAATGGAGATCTATTATTGATCGGTCAGCGTTTCATTCTTTTAAATAAGAAAGCGCCGGACCCGTGCGTTCAAATCCGTGCATTTTCCTGAACTGCTCTTGTTGTTCCTTCGACATTTTTGCCAAAACTCCTTCGCTAACTGCTTTAAAATACTCTTCCATTTTACCAGCCGGTTGAAATGTGATCAGTAACCTGGCCTCACCTTCATTAACTTTTGCCCACGCATGCTGCGTCATTCGCGGCATAAACACACTATCACCCCTATGTGCATTATATAATTCATCACCCACCTTAATAATAAAATCTCCCGATAAAACATAAAACCATTCATCTTCCTTATAATGTAAATGTTCCGCAGGTCCGCCTTTTTTTAGCCTGACCGATTCGTATATGTAAACATCCCCATCCGTATCTTTTCCTGAAACCTAACAATCAAACGTATCCCCCTCATAAAGGCTAATACTATTATTGAATCTGTCCTTACCGGACTCCACTTTAAATCCTTTTGGAGTTCTTTTATTTATTGATTTGGCAATAGACCTGACAGGTAAAATGGCGGAGCCCCCGATCCCTGCCAAAAAATTTAAAAAAATTTTCTTTTCATAATTCAAATTTTCGAATGCTCAATATAAATATTTCCGTTTGAACGGATAGCTTCCCATGAATACCCGATAGCTAAATAAAAGACATCTTCGGATTGTAAAGTTGAATAAATATCTAAAGATAACTCAGCCATCATTCTTTATGATTGCGCTTGTATTCACTAAACCATTTGCAAGCCGGGTACAAAGCTAAAAAGATGCAAATAAAAATTAAAATTGACTGGCCATAAAAAAAGCCGGTTAAAAACCGGCTTCATTTTATTATATTCTTATTGAATTTATAGTACAATTAATTTTTGTGTTAAAGTACTTACTATTTCGTTATTATCAGAAGCAATCACACTGTACTCGATAATTCCACTATTACTGATCACCCTATCCCTGAAAGCATAATTTGATAACCTTTCACCCATTAAAATAGCAATGGTTTTAAATTCACCGCCAGCCATTTTTTTCTGAATTTCATAAACAGTTGTGCTTGTTTCTTCTTTTACAGCATTCCACATGATGCTTACTCTACCTTCTGAAAGTAAGGTTACATCCATTGAAGCTTTCTCGTTTATTATTTTAATGGGATCTTTATAAGTGTTTACACCTGCATTAAGAGCAGTAAGGAAGAAAGTAGCGGCGATAAGGGTAATAATCTGTTTCATTTTTCAGGGTTTGGGATTAATCAGTCGTTTTAATACGTCGATTGTGAGACAAACATACTGCGGGTTTTCCCATCTTGCAAGTATTTATGCAATTATTTTTTACGTAAAATTACCAGTCGATGCAGCGTTAATGTTCGACAGGCTGATGACTTTCCACTCAAAACCAATTGAATGGCCGTTATATATAATTTTGCTTTTTAAGAGAGCTGTTCCTGAAAAAAATATCTGGTTTTCTGACCATGCCCTTATTTGCTTTGCGAATAATTCATAGTTATGAAAGTTTGTGTAAGAAAATTCCTAGGAATAACTAACTCTTCAATTAGGTAAATGCTTAAATCAATACTTATTGCCTTTTCAAAAAATAGAAGTTCATTGACCGGGAAATTTTAAACCCCAGCCTTTCATAAAGGGTAATGGCCCTGTAGTTATCCTCCCTTACATGCAAAAATGGCTGCTGATCTTGTTGAAGGATGAGTTGCAACTGGTGCTGCAACAATGTATATGCATATCCTTTGCCTGTGTGGCCCGGGTGGGTGCATACGGCGCTGATCTCAGTAAAATTTTCGACATGGAGACGCTGTCCCGTCATAGCGACGAGTGTTTGATTTTCAAAGATTCCAAAGTACGATCCAAAATCGATAGTTCTTTTTCCAAAGGGACCGGGCCTGGTCAGGATAGCCAGTTGTATCATTTGTTCTACATGTTTCCAGGTTAATGGCTTTATTTTGGAAAATTCAGTTTTAATTTCCTTTCTTCCTTCATATACAAATTGCAATCCTTTTATTTCATGAAGTAATTGCCATCCGGCGGGCAGCGCAATTTGAAAAGGCGAAGCATACAAAATATCGCGGCCTGATGGAATCAGAGAATACAGTTCTTCGAATCCTTTCTTATACTCATGGTCAAATCCGGCAAAAGGAGAAACCTCCTTGTCGAAGAATTTCACGTTATCATTTCCAAAACTAAGGAGCTGCTCACCGGAAAGCAAAGCATTGTAAACAGGATTATGCAATAATTGTTTCACCCTGTAAAATTATCTTTTTTGTTATTTGGATATTATGCTGTTAATATAAAAACAACCCTGGTTACTTACGAACACAGTCCAAAGCCAGGAATCCGATTTAACTATCCGGAACATAAGAAATGAAAGATTACAGTGCAATATTTGTTATGCAACCTATTTATTTTGAATAAACCCATTCAAAAAACCGGGAAATATTTTTCATTAGCTAACAAAATTTATCTATACATTTAATAACTGCCTTCTGAAAGCCTCATCCGTTTTTCCTCGCTATTATTATTTCATTTTTCTCAAAATACCAGGTATGAAAAGCAAAAACCAGATACGTTCTTTTGGGTTTGTATATCTTTTTATCCTGATTATTTATAGTTGTACAGAAAAACCAGAACCCGGAACAAAGGAATTCATAAAAAAAGTAACAGCTGGTATCAATGATAAATCTTTGCTTGAAGCAAATGGGGATTCAACAAACTGGCTTACTTATGGAAGAAATTACAGCGAAGACCGTTACAGCCTACTGGAACAAATCAATAAAGACAACATTAGCAGGCTTGGATTAGCCTGGGATTTAGATCTTGGTTTCAAACGCGGGTTTGAAGCAACACCTATTGTAGTGGATGGTATCATGTACGTAAGTGGTGCATGGAGTAAAGTGTATGCGATAGATGCCCGCAGCGGCAAACTCATCTGGACCTATGATCCGAAAGTACCCGGAAGGTTTGGCATGAAAGCTTGTTGTGATGTAGTGAATCGTGGTGTTGCTTTATACCAAGGGAAAATTTATGTGGGTACTATTGACGGCAGGCTGATTGCTCTCGATGCCACGGAAGGGAAACCTGTGTGGGAAGTATGGACAGTGGATACAACAAAAAATTACTCCATTACCGGCGCACCAAGAATCATAAAAGGAAATGTAATTATTGGTAACGGTGGAGCCGAATATGGAGTGAGAGGTTACATAACAGCCTATAATGCAGAATCCGGAAAAGAAGCCTGGCGATTTTATACCGTACCCGGTGATCCCTCCAAAGGATTTGAATCATCAGCTTTGGAAATGGCGGCTAAAACATGGACTGGTGAATGGTGGAAATATGGCGGTGGCGGAACCTGCTGGGACGCTATGGCATTTGATCCTGATCTGAATTTAATGTATGTGGGCACGGGCAACGGATCGCCGTGGAATCGATACCACAGAAGTCCCGGCGGTGGCGATAATCTTTTTCTTTCTTCCATTGTTGCCATTAATCCTGATAATGGTGAATATAAATGGCATTACCAGACAACACCCGGTGATCATTGGGATTTCACAGCTACACAACCTTTGGTGATAGCCGATCTTGAAATTGATGGTACGATGCGGAAAGTAATTATGCAGGCACCCAAGAATGGATTCTTTTATGTTATCGACAGGACTAATGGAAAATTCATTTCTGCCAAACCATTTACTTATATGAATTGGGCAGTTGGTATGACCCTGGAAGGAAGACCAATTGAAAGTGAAATTGCCAGGTTGAAGGATTTCAATGTTGTGATCCATCCAAATTTTGACGGCGGACACAACTGGCATCCTATGGCTTTCAACCAAAAAAACAAACTGATGTACATACCAGCACGTATTGCATCATTCCCGTACGGATATGATTCAAGCTGGCAATTTAATCAACCAAAAGAATTTGGATCAGGCACGGGTTGGAACTTAGGTAGTGATATAAATTTTACTCTCCCCTTCAAGGAAGATATTAATGCACCCAAAGGAGGTGATCAAGGTTTCCTGCTTGCATGGGATCCTGCCAGGCAAAAAGAAGTATGGCGGGTAAAACAGGAAGCACATTGGAATGGAGGTGTAGTAACTACTGCTGCAGGTCTGGTATTCCAGGGAACAGCCGATGGAAATCTTTCTGCAATAGATGCTGATAATGGCAAATTGTTGTGGAAAGTAAATGCGGGCACCGGTGTGGTGGCTCCGCCAATTACTTATATGGTGGATGGTGTTCAGTATATAAGTTTCCAGGTGGGTTGGGGTGGTTCTGGCGGATCAATGAACACAAAAGCAACTCCCGATATTTTCTCCGCGCATATTTATTCATTCCGTATTGATGGTAACCAAAAAATGCCTGCCCTGACCGCTGTACAGAAACCGGTAGCATTAATTATGGATTACCCAGGAACTGAAACAGAAATAAAAAGAGGCGGAAAAATTTATCTTCAGTATTGTATGGCCTGCCATGGTACCATTGATAAGGATTATGGTGCACTTCCTGACCTGGGTCTTATGACGAGGGAAAGATTTGACGTCATTGATGATATTGTTTTAAAGGGTATGCTTGAACCAGTTGGTATGCCCAATTTTGGTAATCGTTTATCAGCAGCTGACCTGGAAAATATTAAAAAGTATATTGTTGCGAGTGCGAAGCAAATAAGTAAATAGCTTTTACATAAAGATCTTAATTCAGAATATTTGAATTTTAATTGGTTTACTACCTTAAGGGCATCTCTAATAACCCGATTTTTTCTATAGATTTTTTATCGGTTAATTTTTGATGCTATTGGGTTTGATAATTTTGATTGTCTAAGTCGATTTCGGAGTACTTGTATCCCGATTTTTATTTTGAACCTTCGTTTCAATTAATAGATTGGTTGTTTTCCTTTAACTTCTTACTTCTATTTTCAGTTGAACCAG
>JBPPMM010000486.1:0-2573 GCA_051306075.1 Chitinophagaceae bacterium | reverse complement strand
GCCCAGGACAATACAATCGCTGGTTACTTAAAAACCATTTATGATTATTCAGCCTTTGATGTCCCATCAATCAAAATACGTATACGTCTGTATCACCACATCGCCATTACTATATTCCTGTTTCACTGTACCGATGCGGTCTTTGCTGTCGAAGGTGTAGGCATAATTAACGCTTCCCTGTGCCGTGCCGCCTTGGGTAAACGTCAACTTTTTGGTCAGGTTGGCTTTTTGGTTTGAACCCGAATAAGGTGTCACCTGTGGCAACAGGATAACCTTGTCGGTGTAATATTCATAGATGTACGCATCGCCGTAGGTATCTTCTGATTTGCCCAGGTTACCCGCGCCATCGTAGGTATAGGTGGTGATATTGTCTAATGAAGACCCGGTAAAACTGGAGTACTCATATTCATAGAGTTTAGTCAGCTGACGAGCGGGATTATAAATATATTTTTCTGTACTGGTATCGTCAGTATTATTGTATTGCAAGGAGCTGTCCGGCATCGAAAAACTATTTAGAAAATAATCAGCATGCAGCTCAAAAATATTATTTATAAACAGGTCCATTGAATATTTTGAAGATGATGGATAAGAATATACAAATTTGTTTCCCGGCTTTGACGCATCCACCATACTGGTAATCCTGTCATTCCCATCATAGTTCAAATTATAAGTAGTAACAGAATTGCCCAATGAAGCAGACCTGACATCCTCCGTATAAGTCTTTAGCTTCAACTGCTGGGATGGCAGAGGATTATTACCGGCCTCCTTCTGGCAGGCGGAGAATAAAATGGCTAGCGCAATAACAGCGGGAAATAAAAAATTCTTTTTCATATTGTAGTTGATAGCTTAAAGAAAGATCCCGGTCGACTGCCGATCTTCAGTGACAGGAAGCACCAATATAGCTAAGAGCCACTGGAAGTCAAAATTTTGGATACATTGATTTTTAACAAAACCGGGACAGTAAATAAGGGAAATAACTTATTCTTTTTCTATAAATAGAAATAAATAAGAGCCGGCAACATTGAATAAATATCTAAAAAAAATCGATCATAAACAGATGATCATGGCCCGGAATGAGAAGCGAACAGAACGCTGAAAAATAAAAATGTCACCCTGTTTTATGCAGGATGACATTCCAGAGGTCCCTGGCGGATTCGAACCGCTGTAATATCCGCCCCGGCGGAAGAGCATTGCCTGGTCGCCGCGGCGGACAAAGGACCATTACTTCAGTATTCTAGAAAATAAAAATGTCATCCTATTTTATGAAGGATGACATTTCCGGAGGTCCCTAGCGGATTCGAACCGCTGTAGAAGCTTTTGCAGAGCTTTGCCTAGCCACTCGGCCAAAGGACCAATATTTAATTCGCAAAGCTCTTGCTTTGCCTATCCGCCGCGGCGGACAAAAGACCAATATTTCTTTTTCAAAACGAAGGAACTGGTATTTTCTTGCATTCAGAAAATCCCTTTTTTTGAATCGCTGCGAAAATAGGATATTTTTGATAATTGGCTTAGCCCTCAACAAAAAGGAATTATGAACCGGATTGCAGAATCGGAACTGATCATTAATAACCGCGGAGCCGTATACCATCTTGACCTTCGCCCTGAAGAAATCGGCGGAACTATTATCACTGTTGGCGATCCGGGCCGGGTACCGGAAGTAAGCAAATATTTTGATTCCATAGAAATAAAAGCGCAGCATCGTGAATTTGTCAGTCATACCGGTCGGGTAGGAAAAAAAAGACTGACTGTTTTATCCTCGGGTATTGGTCCCGATAATATAGATATCGTCATCAATGAACTGGATGCCCTGGTGAATATTGATTTTGAAACCAGGCAGATCAAAGAACAGTTAACCCCGCTGAATATTATCCGAATCGGCACCTCCGGGTCTTTGCAGGCGGATATCCACGTAGACAGTATCGTGGCCTCAACCCATGGCCTTGGAATTGACAACCTGCTCAATTTTTACCGGCTGGAACATAATGATGAGGAACAACAATTGCTTCAATCTTTTGTTACACATACGCAGCTGCACGGGCAAATGAGCTATCCTTATATCAGCAGCGCAGCTCCTTCGCTTATGAAACATTTTGTAGAAGGCATACACCAGGGTATTACGGTGACCTGTCCCGGTTTTTACGGGCCGCAGGGACGGGTGTTACGGCTGGGCGTTCGCAACCCGGGATT
This sequence comes from Chitinophagaceae bacterium, assembly GCA_051306075.1. Lineage (GTDB taxonomy): Bacteria > Bacteroidota > Bacteroidia > Chitinophagales > Chitinophagaceae > Terrimonas_B. Next base: position 386 of record JBPPMM010000486.1, on the reverse strand, counting down.
GGTGAACCGCCTGACCAGCTTCCGGTTTGGTCCCCACAGGATCACCAATTTTGAAATGGAAACATCGGCCATATATGGACTAGGCCGCTTACTCGGTCACCACTGCCTGGCGCTGAATGCCATTGTAGCCAACCGGGTAGTAAAGACATTTTCAAAAGATGGTAAGGCCGCTGTTGAAAATTTAATTGTAAAATTTATGCAAATTTTTTCCGATCGAATTCAGTAAAAGAACAACGTAATTCTATGCAAATTGAATTTTTTAAATACCAGGGTACCGGCAATGATTTTATTATTCTTGACAACCGGAAAAATATATATTCCTTTTTACGTGAGCACCAGATCCGGGAACTATGCGACCGGCGGATGGGAATAGGTGCCGACGGATT
>JBPPMM010000484.1:0-9386 GCA_051306075.1 Chitinophagaceae bacterium | reverse complement strand
CCTGTGCTAATGCAACAAGCTAATTGAATTTTTCTTTCCATTATGTCCGGTGAATTTCATTTCTCGCATAAACAGAGGATTTAAGCTTTGTACTTCAAAAGGCGGGGCACTGGGAATCTTTTATATTTGCAGGTTCAATTAATATCTTAAATTGACAACCCCGGAATTATATATGCACCGATGCCTGCAACTAGCTCAAGAGGGTTGTGGCTATGTTTCTCCCAATCCTATGGTGGGTGCCGTATTAGTACATAATGATCGTATTATTGGTGAAGGGTTTCATCAAAAATATGGTGAAGCGCATGCTGAAGTAAATTGTCTTCAATCGGTGCCAGGCCATTACCGCGAATTAATAAGTTTATCGACTTTATATGTCTCCCTGGAACCTTGTTCACATTTTGGAAAAACGCCACCCTGCACCGATTTAATTTTAAAACATAAGATCCCGGAATGTATAATAGGCTGCACTGACCCATTTGAAAAAGTGGATGGAAGAGGAATTGCCAGATTAATAGAAGCCGGTGTAAATGTTAAGGCAGGAATATTGGAGGAGAAATGCAAAAGTCAGAATAAAAGATTTTTCACCTTCCATCAAAAGCAACGCCCATACATTGTTTTAAAATGGGCACAAGCTCCAGGAGGTATTATTGGCTTTTCTTCCCAATCCGGACGTGTGAGCAAAGACAGGTTGCATATCAGTAATGAGTATACCAACCGGTTGGTTCATAAATGGAGGAGCGAAGAAACCGCTATACTGATTGGCACCAACACAGCTTTGCATGACAATCCTGAATTGACGACCAGGCTTTGGGCCGGACCTTCACCTATCCGGTTGATATTGGATATTAACCTTAGGTTACCGTTAAGGTTAAAAGTTTTTAATAAAGAAGTAAGGACGATTGTTTTCAATTCAATAAAAAACGAGGATAATGGGAACCTGTCTTATTTTAAATTAAATAAAGAGGAAGATGTCATTCACCAATTGGTAATGGCATTGCATCAAATGAAAATTCAAAGCGTTCTTGTGGAAGGCGGTGCAGGTTTATTACAATCCTTTATTGACAAGGGATTCTGGGATGAGGCCAGGATCATTACAAGCAATAGTGTTGATTCGCACCTGCAAAATAGAAATTATATTTATGCCCCTGTATTAAAACAAAACCGTTCGGAAGAGGAATTTGAACTAGGAGACGATAGGTTAACCATTTTTCATCCTGCATAACAAAGATTTTTTTAGCAATGATTCCGGATTATTATAACACTATTGAGCAATCTTCTGTTGCAGAATTCAAAGAGCGGGGCAGCCGGTTTGTCGCTTTTGCAATGCCCATATCTAATGTGAATGATTTTAAGATCAACCTGGCCGCTATCAAAAATGAACATCCTAAAGCAACCCACCATTGCTTTGCGTATCGTATTGGAGCCGATGGAAGCACTCACCGGGTCAGTGATGATGGAGAACCTTCCGGTTCGGCAGGCCGCCCCATTCTTGGCCAGTTAGACCGAAAACAGGTAACGAATGGCTTGGTCATTGTAGCTCGTTATTTCGGAGGTACCTTATTGGGAATTCCGGGGTTAATAAATGCCTACAAAACTGCAGCCTCCATGGTTTTGCAGGTGACTCCGGTAGTTCAAATGCCAGTACTGGCCCGATATGATCTTCAATTTGATTATACAAAAATGAATGAGGTGATGGCCATCAGTAAAAAATTTAATTGCCTGATCCTGGAAAAAGAATTGAATCTTTTTTGTTCTATGCAACTGGGTATTCCCCGATTCAGGCTGGATGAAGTACTGTATCAATTAAATGATCTTTGCGCAATAGAATTAAAAAAAATTGAAGAAGTTTGATTCCTTGAATTGATGGGATATTGAATCCATCATGAATTAAATAATGATGGTGAAAAAAAACTCATTAATTAATGCAGGAAAGGGTGTACCTTAAAAGTTCAAAAGATCTTGTTATGAATCATAGGAACCAACACATTATTTCCCGCATAGCTATCTGGCTATTGGCAATTGTAATGATTGTTTTCGGTATTCAGCATTTCAGACATCCGAAAGAGATGATGAATTTTGTACCTACTTATCTTCCGGGTGGTGAAATTTGGGTTTATTTCGTTGGAGCTGCATTTATTCTTGCCTCCATTTCTTTTATCATTAACCGCTATGTTTCGCTTGCAGGGTATCTTCTGGCCATCATGTTATTGTTATTTGTGATTTTGATTCACTGGCCCAACTATTCACAGGCTGGCGATATGGAAATGAAAAGGCTGGCTTTTAGCAATTTGCTTAAAGACACCGCCATAGCAGGTTTTGCTTTGTACATTGGTGCTAATGCAAGACACCAGCGAATGAATGTTGCTGAATAAACATTATCAATTGTATTAACTGAGTATCATTTTTCCTGTATGAATAATGAGAGGGATTATTAGCTTTCGTAAAGACCGTATTCAGCTATTTACTATTATCCTTAATGTAGTGAGTATCCTTTTTTTAAAACACAGCAGGCGATAAATTTAATTTTTAAAGACAACGGTTTTTCCTGTTTTCGCTGATTGCCTGGCCGCTTCCAGTATTTTGCAAACCATTACATTATTTTCAAGGGAATAAAGTCCATTTTCCGGCACCTGTATTTTATTTCTTACCACATCTGCGAAATAGGAAATAGGATCTTCATATACATCCATTTCTTTTGCCGTAACCTGGATTGATTTTTCGCCTTCCGATTCTTTGTTTCTTATCCTGAGTGATGTATTGTTAACCGCTATAGCATAACCCGATTCACCATACACTTCCATATCTTTTCGGCTGAAAGGCCAGTTCCATGATGCCTGTATGATACATTGCGCGGAAGGATAGGTAACTATAATGGTAGCTTCATCATCTACTTTGGGATAAACAGCCGGTTTGAACTGTTTGGTAACTGCAGTTACGGTGAGAGGTTTAATTCCTTTCATTAAATAGGTCATCAGGTTGGCCCCATAACAACCAAAATCAATCAACGCACCTCCTCCATTTTGCACCGGATCTGTTAACCAGTCCAAAAATTCTTTGCCCACGCCAATTTCTTTGGGCCCCTGGTGTCCATCATGAATAACTACTTTTCTTATGCTCCCCATATAATTACTATCATTAGCCAGCTGATAAGCTTTTTCAGTACTCGGATACCAGGATGTTTCATAATTGGTGAGAAGATGTATCTCAAATTTTCGGGCAAGTTCAGCCATACGGGTAGCATGTGCCAGGTTGGTAGCAAGTGGTTTTTCCACCATCACATGAATACCCTTTGGAGCGCAAGCTTCCACCACAGCCATATGGTCATAAATAGAACCAAAGGCAACAACTGCTTCTGGCTTTACAGCTTCCAGCATTTTATTCATATCGGTAAAAAAAAGATCCGGACTTATCCCAAACGATTTTGCACGGCGCTTTGCCAATTCGGTATCCGGTTCATAAATTCCTACCACCTGAATATCTGGTTTCGGTTTTCTGCCAAGGATAAATCCTGCATGTCCATGCGATGTACCAGCTACCGCTATCCTTACCGGTGTATCGTTTTCTGACTGGGCTAATGTTTTTTCTGCTGGCATAATGATTAACAGCAAGCAAATAAATGAAGAAAGTAAAGAGGCAGAAAAATATTTCATGATCATAGTAATTTTATGTTGTTAATTCTTTTGCAATACAAGTGTGCTCATACACCGGACATTTTCTACATTCACGGTTTTAAATGGTTCCAGGAATGATAGAGAAAATTGATGTAACATACCGGTCAGTAATGATTGCGTCAGTAAAAAGCGTTTGGACCGGTCGGGTATCCTGTACACTCCATCTCCGCAGGGAATAACGTTTTCCTCAATTCCCATATCAGATGTCATACGAATAAATAAGGAACCTCCCGGTTTTAATACCCTCACCAATTCACTCACCATATTATTAAATTGAGAAAATGTAACGGCAAAATGTAATACGGCGCTGCTAATTACATGATCAAAGAAATTATTTACAAAAGGCAAATTTTCAATCGATGAAATTTGAAGTTTTTCCGGAGCCAGAGAAGCATACATTATTCTTAATTCTTCAATTACTCCAGGGTTTTGATCAACACCGTATACATCCATATTTTCCCGTAGAAACCAGTACATATTCCGGCCTGATCCACATCCAGCATCCAATATTTTATCTCCGGGTTCGTATCTGCCTTTCATTATCTGGTCAAGCAGGTAGATATCGGTGTTACCCGCAAGTTTTTGTAATGAATTTAAGTTCATGGATTGAAAATAAGGATTTCATTTTGAGACAGGAGTTATTGTTTTCGGACAGAGTTCAAAGCTCTTCTGAGTTTATAATTTTTTCTTGATTTAATTTTCTGGTTATATCTAATCCTGGTTTGTTATTTTGCCTTCAATGTTATCAATGCGTGGAGCCACTTGTGGTATTGATATGGGCTATATACTAAATTGAAAAATGGGTTAAAGCCAATGTCATAAACCAGGAAAGAAGGGATCAGTAGCTCAATTAATATTTCTAATTAAATCTCTCACTAACTTTTAACTCTTTACTTCCGGCTTCATATTTATAAAAACCCTCTCCAGTTTTGATTCCCAGTTTACCCGCCATTACCATGTTCACCAACAAAGGGCAGGGAGCATATTTGGGATTTCCAAAACCTTCGTGCAACACATTTAATATGGAATTGCAAACATCCAAACCAATAAAGTCTGCTAACTGTAATGGCCCCATGGGGTGGGCCATACCCAGTTTCATTACCGTATCTATTTCCTCTACTCCTGCAACCCTTTCGTATAAACTGAAAATGGCTTCATTGATCATCGGCATTAGTATGCGATTGGCAATAAAGCCAGGATAATCATTCACAACACAAGGCACTTTTCCCAATTGCCTGCTTAATTCTACAATAGTTTCTGTCACTTCTTTTTTGGTAGCATAACCATTAATGATCTCCACCAGTTTCATCACAGGTACAGGATTCATAAAATGCATGCCGATCACTTTGCCCGCACGTCCGGTGGCAGATGCTATTTTGGTAATTGAAATGGAAGATGTATTGCTGGCAAGAATGGCTTCTTTGGGTGCCAGCTTATCTATTTCTTCAAAGATCTGCAACTTTAATTCAATATTTTCAGTTGCAGCTTCTACCACTAATTCTGCATTTTTCACACCCTCACTTATGTTAGAGCAGATATTGATATTGGACAAAGCTTCTTTTTTGTCTGCTTCCGTTACCGTACCCTTTGCAATCTGGCGGTCAAAATTTTTGCCGATGTTAGAGATGGCTTTATCCAATTGCGTCAATGAAATATCAACTATCGTTACCTTAAAGCCTTTTTGTGCAAATACATGTGCAATTCCGTTGCCCATCGTTCCGGCACCTATAACTGAAATTGTCTGAAGCATGATTACTGGATTTTTGAAATTAAAAGAAATTAAGAACTTGCAAGATAAGTAATGTATAAGCTTGGCTTAATCTGCAACTCAATGTAAAAATGAACAAATAAAGGTGAAGAAGATCAAAAGGCTAAAGGGAGGACGGAATGCAGCTATTAAAGATCCTGGTTAGTAGCCCAGTTTATAACCAGCATAAAAATCAGATATAGTGGTTTCATTTATTTTTAAAATCACCCCGCTTCCAGGCCTGGATAAAATCAGCCCAGGCTGCAGGGTTAAAAATATTCATGGGCGGTGTTTGACCCTGGTAAGTAGCCCTGTTGGCGATTTTATTGAATTGTATCCTGGTAGCTTCTCCACCATCGCCGGGAATAGTCTTCATTAATACTCTTCGTTTGGCTGCACTGGTATTCTGCCTGGCAATTTCGATATCATCATCCGAAATTTTCGTATTTACAAAATCGCGGGCAAATTGTTCCGGGGTTGGGCGTGATTTAATAATGGTTACGGGTAAATAAACTGTATCCTGCACCATTAGTTGAATTACACTAAATTGATTGCCCTCCAAATTGCGGGGAATATCAATAAGTTTAGGTTTATAACTAACATGAGAAAATTCTACCTGGTCACCTTTGAGCACCACTATGGAAAATACACCCTGGTCGTTAGTAATGGTTCCCCTGTTCTGACCCTTTATCACTACGCTGACGGCCGGAATTCCTACAAGACTATCGGCTGTCATGATAACGCCATATAATTGTACTACAGAATCACGAGCTGTTTCAAACTGCGCCTTGGCAGTAAAAGGAAAAACAAAGGCAGCAAGAAGCAAGTATCTTAAAATTTTCTTCACGTGTTCAAAAATAAGTACAAGTTGTTTAATTCAACCAACAAAATAGGCATCACTATGTTTAACTTTGTTGATTAATCCATTTTTTAACAAGGATTTTGGTGAATCAAAAGAAATTATTTTCAATAACATTATTATAATCTGATAATAAATAGAAGCTGTATTATGACGAAGGAAAATGTGTTACAGGCATTAAGTACCGTACAGGAACCTGACCTCGGAAAAGATTTAGTAACCCTGAATATGGTGAAGGATATCGTGATAGAAAAATACTATGTGTCTTTTACTGTTGTGCTGACTACCCCTGCTTGCCCTTTGAAGGACATGATAAAAAATGCCTGTATTAATGCAATTAAAACACTGGTTAGCAAAGAAGCTATTGTAAAAGTGAATTTTACTTCCGATACTACCAGTAAACGAAATGATAGTAAGGCCATATTGCCCCAGGTAAAAAATGTAATCGCTATCGTGAGCGGTAAAGGTGGTGTAGGAAAAAGCACTGTTGCAGCAAACCTTGCCTTAGCAATTTCTCAGAGTGGGGCCAAAGTGGGTTTGATGGATGCGGATATATATGGACCCAGTGTGCCGATCATGTTTGGTGTAAGGGGGGAGAGGCCGATGATGAAAGAAATTGAAGGAAAAGGAATGATTGAGCCTTTGGAAAAATATGGAATTAAATTAATGAGTATTGGATTGCTTGTTGATGAAAAAAGTGCTGTGGTATGGAGAGGACCCATGGCAAGCAGTGCCATCAAACAATTTGTTTCCGACGTGAATTGGGGTGAACTTGACTACCTGGTAATAGATATGCCACCCGGCACTGGCGATATTCATTTAACACTTATGCAAACAGTGCCTGTAACAGGAGCAGTTATAGTTACAACACCCCAGGACGTTGCTTTGGCCGATGCAAAAAAAGGAGTGGCTATGTTTGGGCAGGCTCAATTGAACGTACCCATCATCGGGCTGGTAGAAAACATGAGTTATTTCATTCCTGCAGAGTTGCCCGATAATAAATATTACATTTTTGGTAAAGATGGGGGAAAACGCCTGGCTGATGAATATGATCTTCCATTTCTTGGACAAATACCCCTGGTGCAAAGCATACGGGAAGGAGGTGACAAAGGAATGCCGGTTATGGGTAGTAGCGATGAGATAACCAAAAAAGCTTTTGAAGACTTTGCCGCTCTTGTTGTAAGAAGTGTATCTATGCGAAATGCTAATATTTCCTCAGAGAAGGCCGCAGAGGTTGTATCTTAATGGATTCTTTTTTAGTTTGCACTCTTAATTCAACCCTTATGAAAAAAACGGAATTCCTGTTATTATCGCTTTTTGTTGCTCTGGTTTTAAGTTCCTGTACATTTCACCATCATCATTACAAAACAAAAAGAATGCCCCCGGGACATGCTAAAAAAATGAATGGTAGCAAGTCGGCCAAACACTATACGCCCGGACATAAAAATAAACAGAAGCATCATTAATTTTAAATATTGCCACAATCCTGGAATATTTTTTTACAAAATCAACACTTTCTTTCCTTGTTTTAAATGTCGTTGATCTTGTTGGCATTCAGAATATACAAGTATTGTAAAAAACTTTCATGCGTAACATACAGGGTAGAAAAATGTAATTTCGCTTCATGTATAATCTTCCATATTTTAAAGAAAAGGATCAGGGGGTAATCTTAAATTTTATTCATAAGAATCCTTTTGCTTTTTTAGCCGGATGTAATGAAGACGGAATGCCTGTTGCTACACAAGTGCCGGTTTTTATTGATGAGCGGGAAGGAAGGCTCATCCTTTCCGGGCATATAATGAAGAACACAGATCATCATAAAGCATTTTTGAATAATTCAAACGTGCTGGCCGTATTCACCGGCGCACATACTTATGTCAGTGCCAGCTGGTATGCGGACAAAAAACAAGCGTCTACCTGGAATTATATGAGTGTACATGCAAAAGGCATATTAAAATTTCAGGACGAAAAATTTCTTTTGAATGTATTGAAAAGAACAACCAATCATTTTGAAAATAATGCCGGATCAGGGGCTAATTTTGAAGACCTCCCTCTGGAATATATAGAACGTATGACCAAAGCCATTATTGGATTTGAAATAGAGGTACTGGAAATCGATAATGTTTTTAAATTGAGCCAGAACAGGGATGAAAAAAGTTATCAAAATATCATTCAAAAATTAGATGCACAAGGAGAGGAGGGAAAACGCATCGCAATGGAAATGAAAGAACGGGCTTCGCAATTATTTAACGAAGACAAGCCTTACGAAAAAAGTAATCTTACACCATGAAAAATTTCTTGTCTTTTTTTGTTATACTTATAGCAATGGCATGTTCAAGTCCCAAAAAATTACCTGATCAACCTTCAGCTGTTGAGAACAGGGAAATCATTCCTGGCTTTGATGTACAGGGCCATCGGGGTGCCCGGGGCTTAATGCCTGAGAATACATTTCCCGCTATGAAACTGGCTCTGGATATGGGAGTCACTACCCTTGAAATGGATATTGTTCTCACAAAAGATAAGCAAGCCCTACTTTCTCATGAACCATTTTTTAATTATGAAATTTCTACCAGGCCTGACGGATCTCCTGTTACTGAGGGCGAAGAAACAATGTTGAATATTTACCAGATGAATTATGAGGAGGTAAAAAAATACGATGTGGGTGTTAAGCCTCATCCCCGATTTCCGCGTCAGCAAAAGATACAGGTATATAAACCATTGCTGGCTGATTTGATTGATAGTGTACAACAATATATGTTAACGGTCAAAAGACCTTTACCCTACTATAATATTGAAACCAAAACACAACCCTCTACGGATAATATTTTTCACCCGGAGCCGGCAGAGTTTGTGGAGGAATTAATGAAAGTAATATTGGAAAAAAAAATAGAAGATCATGTTATTATCCAGTCGTTTGATTTCCGAACCTTACAATACCTGCACAAAAAATATCCTGGTATCAAAACCGCTATGCTGATTGAAGATTTTGATGAAAGAGGCTTAAAGGATCAATTAAAATCCCTGGGATTTATTCCAACTATTTACAGCCCTGAATATAAATTAGTGACGGAAGACTTAGTTAATAAATGCCATGAACAAAATATAAAAG
>JBPPMM010000476.1:0-2206 GCA_051306075.1 Chitinophagaceae bacterium | reverse complement strand
GTTGCCGCCTCGAAAATCATCCGAACCCATTGTTGACAAAAACCGATGGAAGCTCATTTTCTTTTATGCTGCGGTGATTGCATTTGCCAGCACACTTGCTGTGCTCATTAATCATTTTGGATATCATAGTGGTCAGCCATGGGATGCTGCTATGTGCAACAACATCTTGTTCTTTACGATTATTTTTTGTCAGCTTTTCCATGTATTCAATATGGGCACTGGACCATTTTTTAAAACAGAGGTGATCAGGAATAAATATGTGTGGGTTGCGGTGGTCGGCAGTATTGTCATTTTACTTTCTGTCATTCAGATACCCTCTGTGCGACAGGCATTGAATATAATTGACATGACTCTTCGGGAATGGATTCTCATTCTTTCTGCCGCTGTTTTTTCTGTGATTATTATCCAGACCGTAAAATCTTTAAACCTTTTTCGTAATAAAGGACAAGAGCATTTAGTAAGCGATCAATCCACTCCTGTATAATTAAATCGTATGATTAGTAACGCTATTAAATGGGCATTAAAGAACCGGATGATTGTCCTGCTCATAGCTGGCGTATTAATCGTCTATGGATCCTACTCTGTAATGAATACAAAAGTAGATGCCATACCTGATTTGTCTGAAAATCAGGTAATCATATTTACGGAATGGATGGGTCGAAGCCCGCAAATCATGGAAGACCAGGTAACCTACCCATTAGTAAGCAATCTCCAGGGTATTCCGAAAATAAAAAATATTCGTGCTAATTCGATGTTCGGAATGAGTTTCGTATTTGTAATATTTGAAGATGCAGTAGACATTTATTGGGCGCGAACCAGAGTATTAGAACGGCTTAATTATGCTCAGCGGTTATTACCACCAGGAGTAGTTCCCACCTTAGGACCGGACGGAACCGGATTAGGTCATATTTTTTGGTACACATTAGATGCGCCATCCTATGATTTGGGCGAGTTGAGAGCCTTGCAAGACTGGTATATCAAATTTGCGTTGCAAACCGTATCAGGTGTCAGTGAAGTTGCATCCTTTGGTGGCTTTCAAAAACAGTATCAGATTGTTATAGATCCACACAAGTTAAGCTATTACAACATTCCGCTAATGGATGTGATTGAAAAGGTAAGAGCAAATAATAATGATGTGGGTGGAAGAAAATTTGAGATGGCAGATATGGGATATATCGTCAGAGGAATAGGCTACATCACGCAGATAAAAGATATTGAAGAAATACCACTTATGACCCAGGGTTCTATTCCAATACGGGTTAAAGATATTGCTACAGTGCAAATGGGAGGCGAACTCCGATTAGGTATTATAGAAGAAAATGGTGAAGGAGAAAAAGTAGGTGGAATCATAATCATGCGATATGGAGAAAATGCAAAAGATGTAATTGATAAAGTAAAGGTGAAAATAAAAGATGTTGAAAAAGGCTTACCTCCCGGTGTAAAATTCCATACGGCCTATGACCGGTCAGATTTAATTGAAGCGACAATTGCTACCCTGAAAAAAGCAGTCATTGAAGAGATCATTGTGGTTGCCATCGTGCTTTTCATATTCCTTCTTCACATACGAAGCGCTTTAATTGTGGTGATCACTATAATCATGAGTGTTTTTATATCATTCATTATGATGGAATGGTTTAATGTGAGTTCTAATATCATGTCGCTCGCCGGTATCGCTCTTGCGGTTGGTGATCTGGTGGATGCGGGGATTGTGATGGTCGAAAATGCTTTAAAATCTATTACGGATGAGACGGAATAAACTAAAGACATGATCTCAGAAGAGGAAAGATTAAAAAGGATTGAAAGCTCATCTGTCTTAGTAGGCAAGGCGGTTTTCAATTCTATACTGATTACGCTCATATCGTTTGCGCCGATACTCTTGTTGGAAGGCCAGGAAAAGAAATTATTTACTCCATTAGTGCTGACGAAAACCTTCGCCATGATGGGGTCCGCTTTTGTGGCTATTTTTCTTGTGCCGGTGCTGATGGCAATCTTACTTAAAGGTAAAATGCGTCCCGAAAAAAAGCATCCGGTATCCAGGTTTTTTCTTTGGTTATATAATCCGATCATCCGGTGGTGCTTACGCTGGAGGAAAACAACGATTGCCATTGCATTTTTTCTCGTAGTGGCCAGTATTCCGTTAGTCATGCGATTAGGTTCGGAGTTTATGCCACCGCTTGATGAAGGATCCCTGTTATTTATGCCCGTA
>JBPPMM010000459.1:0-7030 GCA_051306075.1 Chitinophagaceae bacterium | reverse complement strand
ACACCCAGCCGGTGCGAACCCATATTTTTAAGATTTCTGATAATTCCTGATGGCAAAAATAACGGCTTTGTACCCTGGTAATAATTTGTAAAACTGTTGCCGTCAAAACAGTTTAGACCTAAATCGGTTCCTGCCCATATATAACCCCTATCGTCTTGTTGTATGCTGGTTACATAATTGTGACTCAGCCCTTCTTTTACCGTATAGGATACAAAATCTTCTTCGTTATACTGTGCCGTAACAGGAATAACGGTTAGTATAAAAAATGAAAAAACAGAAATGAATTTGCTATAGACAGTGAACGGGAGCATGTTTTAATGCAGCTGGAATCACTTTAAAGTTAGAAGAATAATTCATACAAACCTTGTTTGCAAAGTTGGTTATTGGTGTAGCCATCGATCTTCAGTAAAATAATACCGATTATCATTTGGTTGCTACCGTTAGTGAAAACCCGGGAGCAATTTTTTTTTTGATGATTATCCGCAAACACAATCAAAGCCGCCGTTAGTGAAACGGCGGTTGTTAGAAAATGTAATTGAACATACATTCATTCTTTCATTATACCACCCCGCGAAAAGTTTACTTGTCCGCCTTTATTACTGATCACTATTTCAGATCATCATATTATTCACTTGTGGCTGAAATTCTGACAATCTTTTTGCAACCTTAAAACTTCTAAAAATGAAAAAGCATCTACACAGCTTCAGATCCATGTTTCTTAAGAAGGATTTTATTTTCCCAACACTTAATAATTTGGGCAGGAAGAAAATTTCTTTACTGGCACTGCTTATATTATCAATGTCGGCATTTAATAAACCCTTTGCTCAAAATTTTATTGTAGATGATGGCAATGAGCATTTTGTTGCGTACGATGGGTCCTATCAGGATTTTGTAATTCCAAACAATCCATTGATCGTTAAAATCACTTTCAGAATTAAAGGAGGCGATGGCGGCAAAGCCAGTGTTTCTTTAGGAGAGACAGTTCCTTTAATAGGGTTTGAAGTAATCAGAACTTGTACTTCAAACGGTGGTGAAGGTGCTTCATTGGTTGCAACATTTCGGGTGGGTACTGGTCCAGGAAAAATTCCGCATGGATCTACAGTAAGGTTTATAGTGGGAAACCAGGGCGAAAACGGTCATGATAATGCACATGTAGTTTCTGAGTCGGGCACAGGCTTTGACTATGGTGGCGGTGGTGGCGGAACAGCCGTGCTATACCAATCTCCGGGAAGTAGTTCATGGATATTACTTGGGGTGGCAGGTGGTGGCGGCGGTGCTGCCGAACACATGATAGCTGGAGTTTGTCCTTTTAGCCAGACCGGTGAAGGCGGACGGTCGGGTAGAGATGGTGGTGATGGTAATGATATTTTACCTGGGCCGGGTTTTAAGGGTCCGGGTGGTGTAAATGGCGACAATGGTAGAGTATTGCCTCCTTATTATGCTGGTGGTGGTGGGGGAAGAGGAAGTAGCGATCAATTTTCTCACATACCATGTTTAAATGTTTCTGACCAGAGTATTAATTATGTTGGGGAAGGCGGGTTTGGGAATAATAATAATAGCGAGGGTGGATATGGGGGTAGTAGTGAGGGATGCATCTCTTTGATTAATGATTGGCGCAATGGAGGTTTTGGCTATGGTGGCGGGGGTGCTGGAAGAGGCGGCGGCGGTGGTGGTGGAGGTTATTCCGGGGGTGGCGCAGGTGCCCTTTTTTCCAGGGGAGGAGGTGGTGGTAGCTTTGTTCTCCTAACCAGTATATTTAGCGATATAACAAATGGAGGAAATACAGAGAGCCCTTCAAGCGGTGGGGCAAGGTATGAGGTTAAATTAAACCAACCGCCTGTTGCTGAATGTAAAAGCATTACCGTTTACTTAGACGCCAATGGACTTGCATCTATTTCTTCTTCTGATGTTGATAATGGCAGTTCGGATCCGGATGGCGATCCACTAACTTTTAGTTTGAGCAAAAGCAGTTTCACCTGTGCCGATCTTGGAGAAAACACAGTAACATTGACCGTTACTGATGATGAAGATGCCAGCAGCAGTTGTGAAGCCATTGTAACGGTAGTTGACAATTTAGCTCCGGTTATTACTTGTCCTGCAGGTATAACAGTAAGTTGCGCTGCAGAAGTTCCACCGGTGAATACGGCGTCTGTTACTACCACCGATAATTGCCCGGTAACTGTTACTCATACTGGCGATGTCATTACCAATCAAACCTGTGTAAACAGATTTACGCTTACCAGAACATACATGGTAAAAGACGCTTCTGGAAATGAAGCCTCCTGCACACAGGTAATAATTGTAAATGATAATTTAGCGCCGGTGATCAGTAACCTAACAGTAAGTCCATCCAGTTTATGGCCTCCCAATCATAAAATGCACGATATAACTGTTAATTACCACCTAACAGATAATTGTATCAGCAGTCCTTCTTCATCACTAAGCGTCACAAGTAATGAGCCTGTAAATGGTACTGGCGATGGTGATACTGCCCCGGATTGGTCTATAACGAATAACCATAGCGTAAAAGTTAGAGCAGAGCGGGCTGGTAATGGAAATGGAAGAATATACACCATTACAGTAAGCAGCAATGATGGATGCAATCCAACTTCCACGGCAACGGCAACGGTTAAGGTGCCTAAGAGCAACAACCAAAAAAGACCAGGTCAACCTGACCTAATTACAAGTAATCCCAATTCAAAGGATTTCAGCATCGGGGCTTTTCCTAACCCGGCGACTAATGGTTTTTATATCAGCATAAGTGAAAGTGAGGCAGAGGAAAAAGTATTGTTACAAGTATTTGATATAACAGGCCGCCTGGTAGAAACAAAACAAAACGTAATTGGAGGTTCAACGATTCAGGTGGGGAGCAATTACCGCCCTGGAGTTTATTTACTAAGGGCGATACAGGGAGATGTTCATCGTGAGCTAAGGCTGGTCAAGTTATCAGATTAGATTATAATTAAAAACAAAAACAGCTTGTCCGCAAAATGGGGCAGGCTGTTTTTTTAAATGTAATTGGATAATCAAATAAAATCCGGAGAGGTAGATATTGCGATACCAGTTTTGCAAAACTGATTAGCCGTTAACACAATGAAGGTCGCCGTTGGTGAAATGGCGTTTTTTGGGTGGGTGCAAAAATTTAAATTCAGATGGGTATTTATAAGTATGGATTTGTTTCCGTGGAATGGAGATAATTAAAAAGCAAACATTCTCTAACCAAAAATAATTGCAGTATGAAAATATTTACTCACGTCCCTGTAGTTGGATTTTTATTTCTGTGCATTTTACTATTACCAGCTCAAAAGATAATGGCACAGGTTTCCGGGGTAAAAACGATACCGGGTGATTATGCTTCCATTACAGATGCAATTGCGCAAATAAGAATAGCAGGGGTTTCAGGTCCCGTTTTTTTAGAACTCCAGCCCGGATATACTTCTTCTGGTGAAACCTTTCCCATTACTATCAGGGAAATTCCCGGTATTTCGGCTGTCAATTCCCTTACCATTAGTCCGGCATCAGGTACAACAGGTCTTTCAATTATCTCCGCAAATAGTGGACCTGTTATAGAATTAATTGGCGCTTATAATATTATTATTGATGGAAGGCCGGGAAGAATAGGCTCTGCCAGGGAACTTACTGTCCGCAACAATGCAACCGCAGGTAATGCAATCAGCTTTGTTGATGGTGCTATCGAAAATTTTATAAAATATTGTAATCTAGAAGGTTCTTCTACTTCTGTCTATAGAGGCATTGTTTATTTTGGTCCTTCGTTTGGTCCCCTTCCAGTAAACACTTTGTTTGAAAACGCGGGCAATGAAATATCAAATTGTATAATCAAAGGAATCAATTCACCCGAAGCTGCCATTTTTGCTACAGGCATTGACCCTGTACATAATTTTGACAATAAGATTATCAATAATGAAATAATAATGACAAGTGGGTACGGCATTGAAATGTATAATTTCAACAGTCATTGGATTATTAGCGGTAACAGTATTTATAGTCCAACTGGATTAGCTGAGTTTGGAATTCTTTTCGGGCCTTCAGCACCGGGGTCTGTCAACAATACGATTTCCGGAAATTACATTGGGGGCACTGCTCCCCAGGCAAGTGGCTCCAAAGCTTTGGTGTTTCATTCCTTTCATGGAATAATCTTATACTCCGGTACTTTTATTGTTGAAAATAATGTAATTCAAAATTTTAGGATTCGTATGGAAGGGGGTCAGGCTAACTTTGAAGGAATGCGAATCTTTGACAACGCTTCAGCTCAAATAAACGGCAATCAGTTTGGCGGCATTGCGCCATCCAATAATATTCAGGTAGATGCAGGAAATTTTACTTTGGGTTCAGCAACAATCAGAGGTATAACAAATCTCTCCTGCTTACCTGTTGCGATAACTAATAACAGAATTAGCAATATTCTTTTTTTTGGATATACCACGGCAATTTTTACCGGTATTTGGCATAACGGTGGGGATAACCTGGTGATTGCCGGTAACCAGATTGATCAGATAAGTGCTAATGGTCCCGGATCGGTTCTTTATAAGGTTATTAGTTTAACTCCAAATCCAATTTGCCCGGTAAGTCCTAACCCGTCTGCCGAGATTGATCGTAACCTGATTAACAACATCACCCTTTCTTCTGATGATGGCAACTCAACCTTCACGGGTATTGAATTGAACGGAACCTCTGTGAGCAGTGAAGCCACCCTCCTGCACAACAATGAAATTTATAAGATCAACGTTTCTTCACCCAATGATGAAGCCAGCTTTACTGGTATTACTATAAATGATAGGATAGCTGGCAATACAGGAAATATCATTGGCTCCGCCACCGAAGCCAATAGCATCATGGTAACGGGTAAAACTGCTTCAGCTAACGGTATCCGTTTAAATAATTCTCCTGATGTTTCTATCAGCGATGATATCATAGCTAACATTACGGCTAATGGCACATTGACTCCTGCTTCAGTGAATGGTATTCTGTTCAATGGGGGGGCTTTAGCCAAAATTTCGGGCAACAATATCCATCATCTTACATCCCCGCAATCAAAAGGGATTTTTATTCAACCTTCCAATGGTTCGTCAACGGTAACCATTGAAAAAAATATTCTTACAGGTATAAATACAAATACAGGTACAGGCATTGAAACGTTTGTTGCATCAGAAGCATCGCTCAATCTTACTGCAACAGATAACACAATCAGTAACTGGCAAACAGGCGTATTGCTGGCAGCAGCAAACGGAGCCACTCTTGTGCAAAGTTTTCAAAACAATTCCGTTGTTAATAACCAAACAGGTTTTATCAATGAGAACGGCACTGCAGTTAATGCCACCTGCAATTGGTGGGGACATGCCAGCGGACCCAGTGGAGCAGGGCCGGGCACAGGCAACCCGGTTGGACCCAATGTAATTTTTAGTCCCTGGGCAACAATAGAAAATTATGTAGCCATAAATGCAGGCGCTGATCAAACCATTTACATGTGGTATGGACCAACAAGCAAAACAATAACACCGTCGGTTACTGTTTGCGGAACGCCAACTTTTCTTTGGTCTACAGGAGCTACCACTTTGTCCATAACCGTGAGCCCCACAGTTACTACTGTTTATACTGTAAAGATTATAGATGGAAATGGTCACGAAGCAACAGATGAAATAACTGTGTTTGTACTGGATGTGCGATGTGGAAATAATAATAACAAAGTAATGGTTTGTCACAAGGAGTCGCTGAAAAAAAGTAAAATTCTTTGTATTTCCTCATCCGACGTAGCATCGCATCTTGGGCATGGAGATGAATTAGGTGATTGTAATGGGGGTAATGCTTCAAGAAATTTCACTGGAGGAGCAGCAGAAACAAAAATGAATCCGGAAGGATTGTTGGAACAGCAAAGCACTCTTAAAGTATTTCCCAATCCAACTTTCAGCCATATCCAACTTCAATGGGTAGCAGCATTTACTGGCACAGCCAAACTAACCATTATAGATGTACTGGGCCGAACCGTGTTTACTCAAAATGTGGTACAAACGAAAGGAAGTAATAACAGAAGGATTTTATTACCCCCGGTAAAAAAGGGCAATTATATAATGCTGTTTCAATCAGGAGGGAAAATAAGTACGGAGAAAATATTTATTCAGCATTGATCATTAAACCAGGTATGAAGTTCATAAAAGAGGAAGCAGAAATGCTTCTTCTTTTTTTTTGAAGAGACGAAGAGAATATTCGTAATCAATTTGCCTGTTTTGAACATTCAATATGCTACATTCTCTCAGGCACCTTAATTCCCATCAACCCCATTGCCGAAGAAATCACATTAGCTGTGAGCTCACATATTTTTAAACGCAATTGTTTTTTTTCATCTGATTCCGCATTCATCACGGAATGAACGGTATAAAAGGTATTGAAGGTTTTTGCTACATTGAATGCATATATTGCCAGCAGCGAAGGATTATGCTCCTGCAATGCCTGTTCAATGGTAGTTGAATATTGTTCCAGTAATACAATCAATTCCTTTTCTTTTGGTAACAAATTGCTTAATGCACTTTGTCCCTCTCCAATTGCCTGCTCTTTACGCAATATGGACTTTATCCTTGCATGTGTATATTGAACAAACGGCCCCGTAAACCCATGAAAGTCGATGCTTTCTTCCGGGTTAAAGATCATCCGCTTTTTCGGATCAACCCTTAATAAAAAAAACTTCAGAGCTCCCAAAGCAATAGTATCATATAATTCGTTTAACTCACCAGGATTAAAGTCTTTAACTTTTCCAAGCTCTTCTGTTTTTTCACGGGCAAACTTCTTTAATTCATCGATCATATCATCCGCATCTACCACAGTACCTTCACGGGTTTTCATTCTGCCTGTTGGTAGCTCTACCATGCCATATACAAGATGGAATATGCCATCTGCATAGGGCTTGCCCAGTTTTTGTAAAATAAGTTTCAGCACTTTCATGTGATAGATATGTTCATCAGCAATTACGTAAATACTCTGGTCATACTGAAACTCTTCATACTTTTTATCTGCCAGT
>JBPPMM010000573.1:0-3840 GCA_051306075.1 Chitinophagaceae bacterium | reverse complement strand
TTTCCATTAAATGAAAAGCTTAATTAGCACGAGCTTTTTCCAGCTTGATAGCCGGGAGCCCTATAGAGTCTTTTACATTCACTTCGTAGCAGAAGTTTTTCGCCATCTTCCCGGTATGTTTATCCAGGAATTGCTGCACCTCCTGTACGTTATCGGCTTCCCACAGGCAGGTACCGGACCGGGTGTCTTTCGAAGGATATACACCATGAACTTTTAATGATGCCGGTAAATTTTGTGTTACTTCTTTAGCTTTTGTCCAGAATTCTTCTGGCTTACTGATGTTGTGATGTGCAATGATTAACATGGTATTCAATTTTAAAATGAAGAATCGTTCTGTTTGCCAAAAAACGGTGCGATCATGGCAGCGCTTTTGTTTTCAATAGAATGTTGACTGGTCAGAAGGTACGAATAAACTCAGGGGCAAAAAAAGGGAAACTTTGCACAGGTTAAGCACCTTCTCAAGCTTCTGAGAAATAGTTGATAGGAGTTATTTTGAAAAAGTTATGAACATGAATATTTACTGATACTAAACCAGCATTTCATTTTTATATGAAGGTTAAGATGATTTACCGCTCCTGGCCATACCGTTATTTATTAAATAATCATAGCTTTCTTTTAAGGCTTCAAAAATATCCGTTGATGTTTTGTCCATTTCAACAATCATCCATTCCGTATTTCCACTGGCCGCTTTTACAATTGCAGGAAAGTTTTGTGTGCCTTTACCTACGGGCACCATCGGATCAGGATTGTCATCGGCCAATGATTCACGCCATACGGCAGGACCGTCTTTGATATGCAGCAACGGAGCCCGCTTCCCGAATTTTTTTACTATCTCAGCTGGATCATGTCCCGCCACTTTTACCCAATAGGTATCAATCTCAAAAAATATATCCGGGTCAAGTGATTTCAAAAGCACTTCATACATATACTTTTTGCCTTCCTTATTCCGGAACTCCCACCAATGATTATGAAGGCCAAACTGCAAACCGTTTGCCCGGGCAAACCGGTTGACGTCATTATAAATAGCAACCAATTGTTGGGTGCCGTCGACAGAACCATAGCGAATATCTTCGGGCCAGCCATGCCAGATTAATTTTTTACATCCAAGCGCTTCGGCTGTTTCAAGCAAATTATTTTTTTTACCGGCAGCAGGTAAATCAATATGTGCGGAGCATACATTTAATCCCGACTCTTTTAAGTATTTTCCTGCTTGCTTTACAGTAATGCCCTCCGGCCAGAAAGCCGTTTCTACCGTATTATATCCAATATCAGCAATACGTTTCAAGGTGCCCCTGATATCTTTTTCTATTTCTTTTCTAACAGTATAAAGTTGTACGGCTATTCCGGGAAGTTCGCTGCCAGTCATTTTATTGAAGTAATGGGGCAACCGGTATGATGATAAAAGGGAAGCACCAGCTACTCCCATGCTTCCATACTTTAAAAATTTTCTTCTTTGCATTTCGCAATTTTTGATGGCATAAATCTACAGCAAAATTCAAGTTCATATGTAACAAAGGGATTTACACAATGCCTTCCTGTCAAAATCTAATAGTTTGGTCGGCTAAATCAGGATGAATGCTGTTTGGTATTTCCCCTACAGGCTATAGCCTGATTTATTATTTTTATTTTATGGTTATAGCCTTATATTTGTAATTAATTTTAAGGATATAACCTTATGGCTAAACACAAACATAATAAACTCATTGTCGAACAGCTGGACAAAAAAATTGAGGCATTCAAAGATTTGCAGGCAATTTCGATTCCTTCAGGATCATGGATCCAGGCTATAAGAACGGCTTTAAAAATGTCGTTAAGGCAATTAGGGAGCCGTCTTTCCATTACTCCTCAAAGTGTAAAAGAAATAGAACAAAGAGAGAAAGATGGCTCCATTACATTAAAAAATCTGAGAGAAGCAGGCAAGGCTTTGAATATGGATCTCGTATATGGATTTATTCCGAAGGAGAATTCCGTAGAAAAAATGATTGAAAAACGAGCTTTGGATATGGCAAGGGAAATCGTCAATCGTACTTCGCACAGCATGCTGCTGGAAGATCAGCAAAACTCAGGAGAACGAATCGAAAAAGCAATAAAGGAAAGAGCTGAAGAAATTAAAAACGAAATGCCTGGATGGCTATGGGATTAGATCTTGATTATATCAATGGGCAAACTCCGCTTGACGATGATGAGCGGGAAGGTTTGCGCATTAAAAACATCACTACACGCATCGAATTGGATGAATTTGAGCAACACAATATTGAAAAAGCCATGATATGGCTGAAGTCAAAAAAAATAAACAGGGAAGAAATTCTATCAGAAAAATTTGTAAGGGATCTGCATCGCCGCATGTACAGCAGGGTGTGGAAATGGGCGGGGGAGTTCAGAAAAACCAATAAAAACATTGGTGTTGATAAGCATCAAATTACAACTGCGTTAAAGCAATTGCTTGATGATTGCAAGTATTGGATTCAACATGCTCCTTTTCCGGAAGATGAAATTACTATACGACTTAAACACCGGTTGGTTCAAATACACTGTTTTGCCAATGGTAATGGACGGCACTCCCGACTGATGGCAGATACGATGATGGAGAAAATATTTAAACTTCCTGTATTTACCTGGGGTGCTGCTAACCTTGCAAAACAAAGTGATCCCCGCATTGCTTATATAGATGCATTGAAAAAAGCAGATATGGGAAACTACACCGAACTGCTAGCATTTGCGAAATCATAATAAAAATGAATGATGCAAATAACACCAATTTACTAATTGAAAATACAATTTGAAATTACACACGACAGGCAGAAGGCCGATGTCTGTATATCCTTTATTTACCAAGCAACCCTGGCTTGCGGGAAGGAAAGCGAATCACCGTATTAAACCGCCGGGTAAACGCTTCATCAATATTGCCCTTCATGTTGGATGCAAGAATGACCAAGCCATTATAATCTTCTATTCGCTTCAACAGGTAAGATACTTCCAGGTTTGCATAGCGATCATGCGAATCTTTTACATCCGTGCGTTTACCAAATAAAGCATCGGCTTCATCAAAAAATAAGATCCAGCCTTTTTTTTCTGCGCTAACAAATAAAGCATCTAAATTCTTTTCCGTTTCACCAATATATTTTGAAACCACCCTTGAAAGATCAACCTGGTACACAGGTTTATTCAGTTCCTTACCCATTAATGCCGCAGCGTTTGTTTTCAATGACCCGGCCTGGCCATCAAATAATATGCGTTGACTTCCCGAACTTTTTTTTGTTGCACTGGTATCGCGGCTAACTGCAGAAGAACCCCGGAGCGAATTCTTTAGTTCATCAATTTGCTTAAAAGTTTCTTTATCCAATGCCAGGTCCTTCCAGGCAAGGTTAGTTTCAAGCTGAGTTGTTTGTGGAGCTGCCATAATTAAATGTAAACAAATTTTGGATTTTACAGTGCGCTCATGCAAGTATAAAATTGCAGTTTACCAAAATCTCATCGTCCTTTGTAAACACTATTATTTATCGTGATACTTCCTGTACATTTTAATGATGCGAAGCGTAACTGCCAGCATATCGCGGCTTTGCAGAAGTAAATTGCTCTGAAGAATAGCCCGCTTGGTTCCGGGCATTTTATCCTGCATGGTTTTTATATAGCTATCCAGTTGCCCGTTGATGTATTCCCGCACATCATCCCTGGCTATGCGGATGTTTTCAATATTTTTAAAATCATCCCGGAGCAACGCAGTAATTGCGATCTGGAAAAAAGTTTTCATTTTTGCCTGCAGTTCTTCTATCAGCCGTATAAAATCTCTTCCCGGTTGTTCATGCAGGTTCTTAACATAGTGCAGGCATTCTTCACCCA
>JBPPMM010000569.1:0-2300 GCA_051306075.1 Chitinophagaceae bacterium | reverse complement strand
GGCGCCAAACATAACATTACAACTGGGAAAGTAAGTTTTTATGGTGATACTCTGGTTATTAACAATCCTAAATAAACCCACTTGTGCCTTTAACAAAAACCTTCCGGTAGATTGTTTTTAATATCAAAGTCGCCTGATTTCTGATCAGCCACTTTTCATTTGCAGGTTATCAGTTATCTTTTTTTATATCAAATAAAGTATTGCTATTAGATATTTTGTTGGTATCTGCTTCGGCAGTCAAACACGAAAAAAAATGCTGAGAGGGAATAGCTGTTAAAATAACCTTACCATCATACGCATAATATTTCTTTCCCGGGAAAGGAGCAATGGCCCGGGACTACCAAAAAATTATTAGTCTAAATAAAAAAGCATTGTGAACTTTGACTTGCAGGAAGTAGTATTGAGATCTTCGAAGGGAAAAATGGGGGTATGATTGTCACCTGGCTTGTTGGCTATCTTAAGCAAAACCTTTTGTATGAATTGGACAAAACAAATGGCCGTTCATTTCAGGCAAGTACATTTTGGAGGAAACTGGACTGATGTGAATCTTAAGGACAGCCTTGAAAATCTGACCTGGCAACAAGCAACTACATCCATTTATAATTTAAATACTATCGCTGCTCTCGTTTACCACATGAATTATTATGTTAGTGCCGTGCTGGAAGTTTTACTGGGAAAATCGCTAAATGCGAGTGATAAATATAGTTTTGATATGCCACCTGTCACCAGCCAGGAAGATTGGGAAAAATTGATGAATAAGACCTGGACGGATGCCGAAAAATTTGCAGAGTTAATAGAAGAATTACCGGAGGCTATGCTCAGTGAAACCTTTTCTGATGAAAAGTATGGCAATTACTACAGAAATATTCATGGCGTTATTGAACATGTCCACTACCACCTGGGCCAGGTTGTTTTGATAAAAAAAGTACTCCGGCACCAGGTTGACAGTGAATAGAAATTTCTCAAAAAGTTCATCGCATATATGGCTTTGAAAGAAAGGCTATGCCCCGGAAACAAAACTAAATTATTTATAATTCTTGAGAGACAATAACAAAAACATATTACAGGCTATTGTAGTGGTCTTACTGTTGTCTTGTAATGAGTCCGCATCAATTGATAAAAACAAAGCAAAAGAAAAGGATTGTGTTCAACACATTATCTCATTGGATGATTCCCTTGGAAAAGTAAGAAATCGTAATTCAAAAAAAATATCCTTAAGTGAAACAATACTGGAATATGCTTACGGGATAAATGAAGAGGACTTTAAAAATTGTTCACCGCAATTTACCGCCGCCTTTAATCATCATAAAGAATCCTGGCTTCACATGAAAAGCATTACTGATAAGTACCCGGAACTTAGAGGAGAGATGCATGAATTATTTGATCAAATTAAAGAGGGTAAAGATTCTTCCGCATTTAAAATCCGCCTGGAAGCCATCTGGAATACATGGGCTGATGTAGAGAAACAAGCAGGGCTACCATAATTTTGGAACTACCCTTATCCTTATCCTTTTCTTAAACTTTTTCCTGGCATTATAAAAATTGACTTATATAAAAAAAAGAACCCCGGAGGGTTCTTATTTTTTCTGAAAAAGTTAAAGTGTATACCACACAAATTGACCAAAATAAAAACGCATTAAAATGCTTTGGTTGGACTGGTTTTAAATGGTGGTTCATCCATGAACGGTTGATTTTTTATCCTGGTCCCGGTTGCTTTAAAGATCGCATTGGCAACTGCTCCGCCGGTAGGAGGCAGGGCTGGTTCTCCAAGGCCTGTGGGGTCTATTCCATTATCAACAAAATATGCTTCAATTTCAGGAATTTCCTTCATGCGGATCATACGATATTCCCCGAAATTCTTTTGTACAGGTATTCCGTCTCTGAAAGTTAATTTACCAAACATAGCATGTCCGTATCCATCAACAATACCACCCATAACCTGTTGCAACGCCCCGCTCTTATTAATCACTTCGCCACAATCGGATACAGCAACAATTTTCTTAACGATGGGCTTTCCTGCTTTCATCTCCACTTCACAAACCTGCGCAACATAAGAAGCATGAGAAAAATAAACACTAAATCCCTGTGATACTCCTTTCTTTTTTCCCCATCCTGATTTTTCAGCGGCTTGTTTGATCACGGTTTCCATCCTGTCAATGTTATACTTGATGGCACCAACCGGTTTTGCTTTTGCTTTTTGCAAAAGCTCTAATCTGAACTGAACCGGATCTTTACCGGCAGCCATTGCTACTTCATCAATAAAACCCTGCTCTGCGAAAGCAAGGAAGTTGGTGACCGGT
>JBPPMM010000417.1:0-2015 GCA_051306075.1 Chitinophagaceae bacterium | reverse complement strand
TTGGGTCATTTGCGTTTCTATTTTCTACATTAAGGTACTTATTACTTTATTGGCGCGGAGGGTGGAGGACTGACAAGTGAGCGGGACGTAGATGGTGGCGTTTTTAATGAGCTAATTTCTGCACCTTAAATGTGGTAATCTGCTTTGTTTGATCATCCTTAATGGTGATTATATACATACCTACCGGATACGTAATAAAATCCAATTGAAATTGTTCCTTTTGGACAATCTTTTGCTTATCCATCAATTCTCCTTTAGTATTATTTATAAAAACTTCTACTTGTACGCTTTCGTTCAAAAAATATATTGTTGCAAAAGAAGTAACCGGGTTAGGATAAACCCTAATACCCTTGTTGTTTTCTCCTTCCAGAGTGCTAAGAATGCTATCTTTGTTTACGTTTTGTATACTGGTACTTGTACCACACCTATTTATAGCTTCGAAAGCAACTAAATAGGTTCCTATGCTTTGATAGTTATGTGTTGGATTAGCTAAGGTAGAGATGTTCCCATCTCCAAAATCCCAATTATATAAAATACTCCAGTTAGGGGGATTAGCAGTAGTTAAATTGGCAAATAAAACGGAACCATTATGTATTGTAAAATCAAAATTAGCCATTGGGCGTTGTCCAAAATTTCCGGCAGACGGATTAGGAAAAAAAGGATTTTTGTTTAGTCCACTAATATCATATCCCAGATTCTGCCATTGTGTAAAATTGAGTAATGTAATACTATTTGCCTCATAAAATGCACTGTTTATATTTGGATGCCAATATTCGTTATAATCTATAGTCCAGTTGGTAGTGTTACTAAAATCCCCCGAAAAATGCAGACTGTTAGCGCTTGCCATGGTAACAAAAACATTTTCAGTAAAACTTCCTTGTTGACCATTGACCACATTTATGGACGTATTGGGAAAAGATGCCGAAGTATAAAACCAATTTTTATAGGCTAAATATGTATTGTCCGCATCCAGGATATGTATATCAGCTATTCGATTGTTATAAAATCGATTATATCGAATGCATATATCTTTTATAGAATATCCAAAAACTCCAAAACCCTGAGTGCTTGTGGTCAAATCGTGAATGGCACAGTTTTGCACAATGACATGGCTAAAATGGCCTGAATTATCATTATTAGAATTACTAAAATCAATACCATTATTGGTTCCTGTAATATTGCAGCCATCTATTAAAGTATAAAATACATCACTGTTATAAGCAGGCGCATTCATGTTTAAACAAAAATTGCGACTTATCGTTGTTCCAAAATCTACCCACCGAATGAGCGTATGGTTGCATTGATTGATATACATATGATGATCTAAATTAGCATTGCCATTGCCCCCTACTTGTTGTCCACCCATTACGGCGCAATAAGGTGTGTTGTAGGGTATAAAATTTTGTTTGGCACCCTGATTCATGTCAAAATTGCAATTCCATAACAGGATAGAATTTTTAGGTCCGCTGCCCGTAGTTAAAATCAGACTGTCGTCATAGCCATTTTGCAAATTGCAATTTTCAAAAATCACATTACTTAAACTCCCTGAATTGTCCGAATACCCAAAAAAAGCAGCGCCAGCACTACTATTTTGATCAAAGTCTAAATCGGAATAATAATGATTGATAATAGCGGCATTAGTACCATTTGCCATTATAAAACTATTTTTACCAATGGAAGCGTCCGCTAGCAAAACAGGATTAGGACCAGTGCCATACGCACCAATGCTCAATCCTGATTTTTTGGTCGTCAACGTAGCGTTTACAAGCATTGTTTCCCCTCGTTTTATATATGCGCTTCTATTGTTGGCACCATTTAGCCAGGCGCTTAACGCATTCCAGGTTTTTAAGGGTGATGCAGGTGAAGTGCCAGTGTTATTGTCATCTCCAAGTGCAGGGTCAAAATACCTTTCAGTAGTATTCCTTGCGTTAACTACAATGGTAGCATTGGACACTGAAGTAATAAAATCCATACCATTCCATGCGCGTGCCTGTAGAGTAATTGTATAAATACCA
>JBPPMM010000404.1:0-11069 GCA_051306075.1 Chitinophagaceae bacterium | reverse complement strand
CTATATAAATGAGTAAGATGAAAGAATTAATATCTAAATTGTTTTTATTTACCTGTGGGTTATTATCCTTTGCCGTGTCCAATTCGCAAAGGGATACTACCAAACCGAAGGCAATTGATATTACTTCTACTTTTAAACCGGCATTAAAAGATGCAGCCAAAATAAATTTTAATGCTACACCGCCGTCAGCCGATACAGCCAAGCCAAGGTTGCAATATGAAATTCCAAATCCCAATTTACTTTTTGCTTATCAACCCGGTACATTAAAGCCCCTGGCATTACAAGTTGATTCTACCGGAAAATTTATCAACAGTAATTATATAAAAATTGGATTCGGGAGTTTGAGAACACCCTTTTTACAAACCGGGTTTTCTTTTGGAGATGGGAATACATCAGGAGGTAATATATATGCTAAACACGTTTCTTCGCAGGGTAAAAGAGATCTTCAGGATTTTACAAATACCCAGGTTAAGTTGAGTGCATTTTATAAAACAGTAAAAAACCTGGAATGGAACGGAAGCCTGGCCATGAAGCAGGAAAGAACTTATAAGTATGGCTACCAGCCGGAATCACTTTCTTTTGTCACCGATTCATTGCGTCAGCGATTTCAAACTTTGTCGGCACGGGTAGGTTTGCACAATATTAATAAAACAGAGTTTGGTATAGATTATTCTCCGGAAATCAGGATTGATGTATTTTCTGATCACCTGAAAAATAACGAGAGCAATACTGTGGTAAACCTGCCATTGGAAAAAAATATAGGGCAGGATTTTGCCGTTAACCTGGGAGTTACATTTGATCTTACAAGGCTTTCTTTAAATAGCAAATCGGCTATCAATAATACATCCTGGTATATTTCCCCGGCAGTTTTGTATAAAAGTTCGACTTTAAGATTACAGGCCGGTATACGTCCTTCCTGGGATAATGGTACTTTCAAAATGTTTCCTAACATTCTGGCAGAGGCGGGAACCTATGATCAGCGGTTTACATTACAGGCCGGATGGACAGGATATGTTCGTAAAACAACTTACCAATATCTAGCTTCGCAAAATCCCTGGCTATGGACTCCATCTTCTTTATTAAATACCTGGATTGAAGAACGATTTGCAGGTTTTAAAGGATCTGTCGGTGACCATTTTACCTATAGCGCAAAAGTGGCCTTTAATAAATTGAATAATCAGCCTTTATTTATAAATGATACTTCACAGACCGGCGATGGAAAATCGTTCCAGGTTGTCAATGCAAAGAAGATAAATGTAGTGAACATGGGAGGCGAACTTGGATATAATGTTGGAGAGAAATTTTCCCTTATAACCAGTTTAAGTTTTAATCAGTATACCGGCTTATTGGATCAGAAAAAAGCCTGGGGATTAATCCCGCTGGAACTGAATACGGCGCTGCGCCTGCAGGTAATAAAGGATCTTTGGTTAAAAGGAGACCTGTTTGCATGGAATGGTTCACGGTACATGAAAAAAGGAGGTGATGACGGAAAACTGAAAGGAGCCATGGACCTGAATGCAGGACTTGAATTTAAGATTAAAAAGAACATTAGCCTCTGGACCCAGTTCAATAACATTTTTAATAAAGAATACCAGCGTTGGAATCAATATCCGGTTTATGGCTTTAATTTCGTCGGCGGAATCATATTTACCTTCGATCAAAAGAATTAATGATGTACGGAGAATTGTATCAATACTTTATTCTGCATAAGCAACTGAATATTCCTGGTATCGGTACTTTCTTTCTGGAAAGAAAGCCCGCCAGTATAGATTTTGTAAATAAAATTGCTGACCCTCCTTTTTACACAATTGCTTTACATCATGGCAACTCTGATTCATCTAAAAATATTTTGGGATGGCTCGCCGCCACTCTTAATATATCAGAGCGGGATGCATTAAACCGGTTCAATGACTTTGCGCTGGATTTAAAAAATAAAGTTCTTTCCGGTGATCAGCTGCAGTGGAGTGGTATTGGTACATTGAGCAAAGGGATGGCCGGAGAAATTCGCTTTGAAGCTTCCTTGAAGGATATGAAAGCGGGCACTTCTGTTCCGGCTATAAAGGTGATGCGGGAAAATGCAGAGCATAAAGTAAGGGTTGGAGAGGAACAAAAAACATCTACTCAAATGATGGAATGGCTGGCGCCCACTGATGAAAAAAAATCAAACTGGTGGGGCATTGCGTTGATTGTTGGTCTGCTTGCTTTTATTTTTATAGCTATATATTTTTCCACTAAAGGATTTAACAGTTCATCAGCTGCAAACCAGCAGAAACTGACTCCAAAGAAAGAAAACACGACCTATAAAATTCCACGATAATTTCATGGGTGAATTTAATTTCTCTTATTTTTCTTTCAATCTGCATTACTGATATCCATATGAACGAACGGATTCACTATACCAATTGCCCGGTTTGCCTTTCAACCGAAATTAGAAACGTATTGCAGGTAAAAGACTTTACAGTGAGTGGTGAGGTATTTGAGGTTGCAGAATGCAAGAATTGCACACTCCGGTTTACGCAGGATGCACCGGGCACAGAGGCAATAACTCCCTATTACAAATCGGAAAATTATATATCCCATACCAACACCGCCTCCGGAGTAATCAATAAACTGTATCATTCTGTAAGAAAAAGGACACTTAAAGCAAAAAGGGAACTCATTGAAAAAAATACAGGTTTACGGCGGGGAACATTGCTGGATGCAGGAAGCGGAATTGGTTCTTTTATAAATGAAATGAAATTGAACGGATGGGAAACGACGGGCCTGGAACCGGATGCTGACGCAAGAAAAGTTGCAGATGAGGTTTATAATATTGAGCTGGCCGATACCTCATTGTTCCATAAATTACCAGCGGCACATTATGATGCCATCACTTTGTGGCATGTTTTGGAGCATGTTCATGACCTGCAGGTATACATACAACAGTTAAAAAAATTGTTGAAGGAAAAAGGGAAGTTGTTTATTGCTGTTCCTAATTATACTGCCTACGACGCAAAGAAATACAATGAATACTGGGCAGCATATGATGTGCCCAGGCATTTATATCATTTCTCTCCTAAGGCTATGCAAGTACTTATTGAAAGAAATGGGTTGAAGGTTTTAAAAACCAAGCGCATGTTTTACGACAGTTTTTATATTTCCCTCCTTAGCAGTAAATACAAAAATGGCAAACCAAATTGGGCCACTGCCTTTTTTAATGGTTTAATTTCTAATCTGAAAGCGCTTGGTAAGAAAAAGAAAAGTAGTTCTATTATTTACGTGATTGGAAAATGAAATTATTTACTCAATTCAATCTCGTAAAGTTCAGGCCATTTTTTGCCGGTGATATAAATTTTTTTAGAAACGGAATCGTATGCGATGCCGTTGGGTACATCTGCAAACGGATCCTTTGCTTTCACCCGGTTCCACACGTCCGTGAGATCCACTTTTCCAACAATAACTCCGCTTCCCGGATCAATTTTTAAAATATAGGGAGCTTGCCATTGATTTGCAAATATGTACCCGTCAATATATTCCAGTTCGTTTAAATTGTAAGAAAGATTTCCGCCTTCGGTAATTGATTGGGTTCTTAATAATTGAAAAGTAGAAGGTTGATAATAGTAAAGGTTACTGGTACCATCACTTACTATCAATTCCTGGCCGTCTGTGGTAATTCCCCAGCCCTGTGTATCAATTGTAAATTCCTTTACTTTCTTAAAATTGGATAAAGTATAAGCAAAAACCGTTTTTTCCTGCCATGTAAGTTGATAAATTGTATCTCTTAAGATGGTGATGCCTTCTCCGAAATATTTTGGATCAAGGGCAAGTTCTTTTTGAATTTTGCCATTGGAAAGGTCAACCTGGAGTAAATGAGACCGGCCATATTCGCCGGTGCCCTCATAAATATTTCCGTTGTAAAGGACTAATCCCTGCGTAAATGAGGATGTATCATGAGGATATGTTTTTACAATGGAATAACTGACATTTTTTGGTGGGGGTGAAGAAGTTCCATCGTTCCCTGAATTCAACTGGCTATCATTATCATTACAGGAAAAAAATAAAATACATAACCAAATTGGGTACAAAATTTTATTCATTATGATTTTTATAGATGTTTTTATGTTTGTAACTGCAAAAATAGGGGCGACATCTATATGTTAATGTTAAACGTGCAACTTGTATTTTATCATATAGGGAAAATACTATAAGATTTTGATTGCTATTTAATTAAAAAGACTCTATATTTGAGTTCAGCTACAGCAAACTGATAATCTCCGGTATCCTCCCTTTGAATTCATATCCCCCGAACACCATCTATTTCTGAATCTTTTTGTCTTATTTCCAATTCTCATGAAAGCTCGTGGTGAGTTTCTATTGCCATGTTTGATCTAACTACCCGATTTACAGAGCTATGAGGATTATTATCTTTACCCTTCTTATTTCCGCCACAGTTCACCTGTCTGCGCAACGTGTATGTTCCTCATATGACTATAAAGTAAGTGAACTAAACAATAACCAGTCTTTAAAGAACAGCCTTGATGCAATTGAAAATTTTGTTCAGAGGAAAATAACTTCCCGGGCTATGAATCTTGCTGGTAAACCGCATACGGGTTCCATAATAAAAATTCCTGTAGTGGTTCATATCCTATATAACAAAGCGCAGGAAAATATCAGCGATGAAAAAGTTTATAGCCAGTTAAAAGTACTCAACGAGAGATTTCGCCGCTTACATGCAGATACGGTCAATACCCCCCAATGGTATAAGTCAATAGCAGCAGATTGCGGAATAGAATTCCAATTGGCAACTTCCGATCCGCAGCAAAGAGGAACAAGGGGTATTACCCGGAAGTACACACCTGTTTCGCAGTGGAATACCGATGATAAGGTTAAATTTTCAGCAAGTGCCGGCACCGACGCCTGGGATCCGGAAAGTTATTTGAATATCTGGGTTTGTAACCTGGGAAGTGTGGCTGGATATTCGGGGTTTCCGGGCGGTCCACCTGAAAAAGATGGAATTGTAATAACATATAGTGTATTTGGAGAAAATAAGCGGGGCGGATATGAAATGGGCAAAACAGCGGTTCATGAAGTAGGTCACTGGCTGGGATTAAGACATATTTGGGGTGATAGTTATTGTGGTGACGATTGGGTGAGTGATACACCAAAACAAGGAAATTTCACTTCCGGATGTCCATCGGGAATCCGTTTATCCTGCAATAATGGAACGAATGGCGATATGTATATGAATTATATGGATCTGACACAGGACGCCTGTACTAATCTCTTTACCGAGGGACAAAAGGAAAGAATGCGGATCTTTTTTGAAGCAGGTGGCGCCAGGCGATCTTTGCTTTCTTCGAAAGGCTTACTTCCTCCACTTACCGGTGAAGTGCCACCCACAGATGGGCTGCCGGATTGGAATCAACCAAAATTGTATCCCAATCCTGCCACAAGTGAAATTATGCTTGACTTGTCGTATGATTACCGGTGGATAGGAAATATAATCAGCATAACAAATGCACAGGGGCAATTGATGATGCAGGCGACGATCAATACTAAAACGGTTAAAATCAATCTTGACCGACTACCTTCCGGGGTTTATTTCCTGGTTGCAAAAAGAGAAGATGGTACTTCCATAAAGCATAAGTTCATAAAGATGTAGAATAACCAGCAGCTGTGAAGTTGAATATGGGGCGTTGCAAAACGTCCCTTTTTTATGGGAAAAATTTAAAGAAACTGTTCAAGTAATTGAATTCTCTTTTCAATAGGAGGATGTGTAGCAAATAAATTATCCCAGGATGCGGATTTATGAACCGAAGGCTTAGGATTATCAATAAACAATTGAGCTACATCCCGGCTCTCCACAGCTTCTATCATAGGATCTTCGGATATTTTGCGCAGAGCGGAGGCGAGTGCATAAGGTTTTTTTGTTATTTCTGCAGCACCCGCATCGGCCAGGTATTCTCTTTTCCTGCTGATGCCAAACCGAAGTAGTAAAGAAATCAGGTAGGCAATGGCTGTTATTACAATAACAATGAGAATAATGGCGCCGCTGCCTTTGCTATCCCTGTCGTTTTTACGGCCACCAGCAAACCGGATTCCTCTAAACACCATTTCTGCTATAAAGGAAAAAATGCCCACGAATATGATTGAAATAATAAGCAATCGTACGTCGCGGTTCCGGATATGTGTCAGTTCGTGAGCCAGTACTCCTTCTAATTCTTCATCATTTAGTTTATTGATTATGCCTTTCGATAATGAAATAGAATAGGAGTTATCATTTATTCCACTGGCAAATGCATTGAGCGAATCATCGTCGATAATATTAAGCCGGGGCATTTTCATTCCCTGGGAAATACAAATATTTTCGAGCAGGTTATAAACCCGTTTGTTTTCTTTTCTTTCCAGCGATTTCGCTCCCGTAGATAACTTAATAAACACATTATGACCAGCCCATGCAACAAGAAACCATATACCAACACCTGCTAGTACAAAAGGAAAGATCTGGAGGAGATACTGGTTGGTTTGATCAATATTCTGTTCGCCTGCAAAAAATAAAATGGAATAACAAAGGGCAAGTAATAAGGCGGGAAACGCTATGAGCAATAAAACAGAATTAAAATTATTTCTCTTTATCTGGCTGGTTAATCCAATATATTGCATAGCAAGAAATTCTCTGTGGCGTATTTAGAATTTAATTTTTGGCGGCTCATCCATTTGTTTGCGACTATCAGTACCCAGATCAAAGAAAACCTCTCTTTGAAAACCAAAATTCCTTGCGATCAGATTACCGGGGAATGATTCAACTGCGTTGTTGTATTCTGT
The DNA here is from genome assembly GCA_051306075.1 of Chitinophagaceae bacterium. Taxonomy (GTDB): domain Bacteria; phylum Bacteroidota; class Bacteroidia; order Chitinophagales; family Chitinophagaceae; genus Terrimonas_B. Next base: position 4,265 of record JBPPMM010000404.1, on the reverse strand, counting down.
GGTAGCTCCATTGAAAAAACGACGGGAAGCGGCTAGTTTGTTTTCTATATCACTAAGTTCTTCCTGCAATTGCAGAAAATTTTGATTGGCTTTCAAATCCGGGTATGCCTCTAATTGAACTTTAAGGCCCTGCAAAGCTGAAGTCAGTTGTTGTTCCGCTTTGATCTTATCGTCTATAGAACCGGCTGCCATGGCCGCAGTTCTTGCTTCTGTAACTCTTAATAATAATTCCTTTTCATGCAAGGCATAGCCTTTAACTGTTTCAACTAATTGTGGTACCAGGTCGTGACGCTGCCGCAATTGCACATCAATATCAGCAAAAGCATTTTGCCTCCTGTTGCGAAGTTTTACAAGGCCATTATAAAGACTAATAATCCAAAAGGCAATCATCAGGATGATAGCAACAAGAATAAGTACTGCCATGATTTGATCGTTTTAGTAACAATGAAATTAAATAAAAAAAAACCGGGAACAGTTCTAAAGTTCCCGGTTTGAAAAGAGAAAGAATTTTTTTAGAATATTTTTCCAAAAAATTCTTTCATATCATTCCAGGATGCACTGTCGGCAGCCGCATCATATCTTATCGGTATCTGAAACTTTTCGCCCATGGCCGTTGCATTTGGATTGGTAAAGGCGTGTACTGCCCCATCATAGGCCTTGAATGTATATTTTACTCCTGCCGAATCCATTTGTTGCTTAAACATATCCACTTCTTTTTGCGGCACAAAAGGATCAGCAGCACCATGACAAACCAAAATATTTGCCTTCAATTTATTTTTGTCAAGTGGGACGCCAAGCAGGTTTCCATGAAAACTTACAACGCCTTTAAGATCCTCACCTAACCTGGCAATGTTGAGTACCTGTGCTCCGCCAAAGCAATAACCTATCGCTGCTATTTTGGTGGCATCCGTTTGGGAATACGATTTTAATTTTTCAAGCGCTGCATCAAACCTGGCTTTGGTCATTTGTGGGTTACTATAAAAAGGAGTTGCATATTTACCTGCAGAGTCGGGATTGTCTGCTGTCTTTCCATTGCCATACATATCAACTGCCATAGCTATATATCCTAAATCGGCAAGTTGCCTGGCACGGCTTTTTGTATAATCATTCAAGCCCCACCATTCATGTATAACCAGAACTGCCGGTCGAGCACCTTCTTTATTCTCATCATACACAATAAAGCCATTCATAGTAACACCATCACCTGTGTAGGTTACATTTTCTTCAGCAAGTTTTGATGTTTTCATTTCAGTTTCGGCTTTTTTTTCTTCATTATTACAGGAGAATAAAAAAATTGCCAGGGAAAATAAACCTGGATAAATTAAAGGCTGCAGTTTCATTTGAAATTATTTATCGGAGGCACAAAGTTGCAGAAAAGTTATTCGGATAGCAAAATTAAAAATAAGAGTGCCAGAAAATAATGGAATAGAATTATCCAAATTTTGTTTGGCCAAAAAAACCTTCCGGAAAAATGAAAAGGATAAGTGAAAATGTTATAACCGGCTGCATGTTATTCATCATTTCCTTTATCTTGTATGCCTAACAAGTTTTATGATGATGAAAAAACATTTTTTATTTTTTTACATACTGGTAACAATTACTGCTTGTGCACAAACGGGTACGCGGATGGATTTCGAACAATATAATCCTCCCTCCACTTTAGTGGTGCCTGAACACAAAGTAATGAAGGCAAAGTTTCCTTTTATTGATGTACATAATCACCAGTTTGGAATGCCCGACATGGACCTGAGTTCGCTGATCAAAGAAATGGATAAGCTAAACATGAAAGTGATGGTGAATCTTAGCGGGCAAAGCGGGGAATCAATAAAAAAATCAGCTTCCAATATCAGGGAACATTTTCCTAAACGCTTTATTGTATTTGCCAATGTAGATTTTAAGAGAGTGGGGGAAGAAGGCTGGGGAATTAAAGCCGCAAAGCAATTGGAAGAGGATGTAAAGAATGGAGCAAATGGTTTGAAGATTTATAAGAGCTTGGGTTTTTCTGTTACGGATATAAATGGGAAAAGGGTAACAGTTGATGATTCACGTTTAGATCCAATATGGAAAAAGGCCGGAGATTTAAAAATTCCGGTATTGATTCATACCGCAGATCCAAAATCATTCTGGGAACCAATGAATGAAAATAATGAACGATGGCTGGAATTAGCCACCCATCCTAACAGGAAAAAAGATGATACTCACCCGGCTGCCTGGGAAACGTTGATGGCAGAGCAACATCATCTTTTCAAAAAACATCCTAATACTACTTTCATTGCCGCTCATTTTGGCTGGTATCCGAACGATTTGGAAAAATTGGGACAACTAATGGATGAAATGTCAAATATAGTTGTTGAATTTGGCGCTATAATCGCGGAGTTGGGAAGACAGCCCAAAACAGCCAAACAATTCTTTACAAAATACCAGGACCGGATTTTATTTGGGAAAGACAGTTGGGTGCCGGAGGAATATGCTACCTATTTTCGTGTACTGGAAACGGAAGATGAATATTTTCCTTATCATAAAAAATATCATGCTTTCTGGGCTATGTATGGCATGGGATTGCCGGACGATATTTTAAAAAAGATATATTACAAAAACGCACTACGAATTATTCCCGGAATTGATAAATCATCTTTTCCCGATTAATACATTATCATGTTATGTTTTTTCAAACGTAAAATTGAATCTTCAATCTTCGTATAGTATTGTGCTATAAGAATTTTATCCAAAACCGCATTCATCTCTTTCCCTTACATTTGCAACCATGACAACAGAAAAATTACAGGATCTGCGGTCCCGCTTGGTCGGGATAAGGAGGTTTCTTTGACGTCGAAAACCGACGATATAAAATTGAAGAAGATAAGCAGCTTACGCTAAGCCCCGGCTTTTGGGACGATAACAAGCGGGCGACCGAAATTCTCAAAAACGCTAAGGTTAACGAGTATTGGGTTAAACTTTACGAGACGACTGAAACAGCCGTTGAGGATTTTGCCGTGTTGCTTGAATTTTGGAAATCAGGTGATGCTACGGAAGAAGAAACCAAAGAAGCATATCAAAAAGCTTTTGACCTGGTTGAGGAAGCTGAGTTCAAGGGAACTCTTAACGAGCCTGAGGATGAACTACCTGCTGTTTTACAAATTAACTCTGGAGCTGGCGGCACGGAAAGCCAGGACTGGGCTGAAATGCTTGCCCGTATGTACAGAATGTATGGCGAAAAGCAGGGATGGACAGTAACTGAATTAGACTGGCAGTGGGGAGATGGGGCAGGTATCAAAACTGCAACTTTACAATTTGATGGTCCTTTTGCTTACGGGTTTTTAAAGGCAGAAAGCGGCGTACATCGCCTGGTTCGTATATCTCCTTTCGACAGCAATGCCAGACGGCATACTTCATTTTGTTCCGTATTTTCCTATCCGCTTGTAGATGATTCTATTCAGATAGAAATAAAACCGGCAGATGTAAAAATGGAAACCTCCCGAAGTGGTGGTGCTGGTGGTCAGAATGTAAATAAAGTTGAAACTAAAGTTCAATTAACGCATATCCCAACGGGTATAGTTGTTATTTGTCAGCAGGACAGGTCGCAGCTTGGCAACAGGGAAAGAGCGATGGAAATGCTAAGAAGCAGGCTATACGAACTGGAACTGCGCAAGCGCAACGAATTGAAAGACGCCGTTAACAGTAATAAGAAAAAAATAGAGTGGGGAAGCCAGATTCGTTCTTACGTATTTCATCCCTATAAAATGATCAAGGACCACCGGACCGATTATGAAGTTGGAAATATACAGCCGGTAATGGATGGAGAACTAGACGGATTTATCAAAGCCTACCTTATGAGCGAAAAAGAAAATAGTTAGTAAAGCTTCCTCCTTCCCAATAATTGAATTAAATGAACATATAAATTATTCTATTATGAATTTTGGTTCCTTTTCATATCCAATGCCTGCAAATGAACCCGTTCTTAATTACGCTGCCGGTTCAGTAGAAAGAGAGAAATTGAAAGCAACCTTAAGAGAATTGAAAAGTGAGGAAGCAGAGGTGCCCATGTACATCGGTGGCAAAGAAGTAAGAACGAAGAAGAAAAAAGCCATGCATCCACCACATGAAATAAATCATGTACTGGGTTATTTTCATGCCGGTGATGAAAAACATGTACAACAGGCTATCAATGCAGCATTGGAAGCAAGAGAAAGTTGGTCAAATATGAATTGGGAAAACAGGGCAGCTATTTTTTTAAAAGCAGCTGATCTTCTGGCAACGAAATACCG
>JBPPMM010000402.1:0-2360 GCA_051306075.1 Chitinophagaceae bacterium | reverse complement strand
CTCTGGGGATCGTTGATGGGATCTATGCTTCCACTCATTTTAAAAAAATTAGGAGCTGATCCTGCTGCTTCGTCTACACCTTTTGTTGCTACACTGGTTGATGTAACCGGCTTGCTAATTTATTTTTCTGTAGCATTATTAATGCTTAGGGGTACCCTATTGTAAATTGAAAAGCTTTTGAATAAAAAGTTTAGTGTAAGACAAATTGTAATTCAGTTACATTATCGCAGCACATCTAAAAGACAAAATAATCTTCCTAATCCTTTTTAGAATCTCATTACTTATTATCAGGCAATGGTTACTGCGCTGCTTTGGGATTCACAACCGTTTGCACAACTTAAATATATATCTATCTTTACCACCAAAAATTTCTAAATAATATGTGTGGAATTGTTGGATATACCGGACCCAGGGAAGCATACCCCGTCATCATTAAAGGTTTGAAACGACTGGAGTACCGTGGTTATGATAGTACAGGTGTCGCTTTGAATAATGGCCATGAGCTAAAAGTTTATAAGAAAAAAGGGAAAGTAGCAGAACTGGAAGATTCCATTGTAGGCACAAATCTCCATGCCAATTCAGGAATCGGTCATACCCGCTGGGCCACACATGGTGAACCCAGCGACCGCAATGCCCATCCTCATCAATCCAAAAGCGGCAAACTGGCTATGATACATAATGGCATTATTGAAAACTATGCCCCGTTGAAAAATGAACTGGTTGCAAAGGGTTATACTTTCAAGAGTGATACAGATACCGAAGTGTTATTGAATTTTATAGAAGAAATTAAAACCAACAATGATTGTTCATTGGAAGAAGCAGTCAGAATAGCATTAAAAAGGGTGGTTGGAGCATATGTTATTTTATTAATGGATGAGGAAGATCCGGAAACAATTATTGCAGCCCGGAAAGGTAGTCCCTTAGTGATTGGTATTGGCAAAGGCGAGCATTTCCTTGGCTCAGATGCATCGCCTATGCTGGAATACACAAAGGAAGTGGTGTATGTTAACGACTATGAACTGGCCATTATAAAGCCAGACGAGCTTATTTTAAAAAATCTGGGAAATGAAAAGATCACACCTTATGTACAAAAGCTTGACCTGGAACTGGCAGCAATAGAAAAAGGTGGTTATGACCATTTCATGCTAAAGGAAATTTTTGAACAGCCGCAAACGATTTATGATTGTCTTCGCGGCCGGTTGGATGCCGAGGCAGGAACGATCAAAATGAGCGGTATACAGCAATATGCCGAGCAGATTATAAAGGCCAAAAGAATTGTTATGATTGCCTGTGGTACCAGCTGGCATGCCGGGCTGGTGGCTGAATATATCTTTGAAGAGCTCTGCCGTATTAATGTGGAAGTAGAATACGCATCAGAGTTTCGCTATAGGAATCCTGTTATAGAGGAAGGCGATGTGATCATTGCCATTTCCCAAAGTGGTGAAACAGCAGATACGCTTGTAGCAATAGAAACAGCCAAAGCCCAGGGAGCCATTATATTGGGGGTAGTAAATGTAGTTGGATCATCCATTGCCCGACTGTCGCACGGCGGTGCTTATACCCATGCAGGACCAGAAATAGGTGTAGCGAGCACAAAGGCCTTTACTGGTCAGCTGGCAGTTCTCACGATGATCGCATTAAAAATCGCTCACCTGAAATCTTCCATCTCGCAGGAAAGATTTTTACACCTTTTGAATGAATTGCATGAGATACCTGAAAAATGTGCCCAGGTTCTTAAAAACAGTGAACACATAAAAGCGCTGGCTGAAAAATATAAAGACGCACGGGATTTTCTTTATCTCGGCAGGGGATATAATTTTCCGGTGGCCCTGGAAGGAGCTTTGAAATTAAAAGAAATTTCATACATCCATGCAGAAGGTTACCCGGCGGCAGAAATGAAGCACGGCCCCATAGCACTTGTTGATGAAACGCTTCCTGTTGTTTTTGTTGCCACCCGGGACTCCTACCATGAAAAAGTGGTCAGCAATATGCAGGAAATAAAAGCCCGTAAAGGAATAGTTATTTCTGTTATCACAGAAGGTGATGAGCACTCAACCGAACTTTCAGATGATGTTATGATTGTTCCTGCGGCAGATGAAATTTTAGCTCCTATGCTGAGTGTAATACCGCTTCAATTACTGGCCTATTACATTGGTGTTGCCAAAGGATGTGATGTGGATAAGCCAAGAAACCTGGCCAAGAGTGTGACCGTGGAGTAATTTTCAAAACAAGCCATTTGGATAGCCGGTAACAGGTTACCCACTGAAATATCAAAACCAATAACCATCACGATGAACCAAATCAAAAAAACGCTCATCAACGATTTAGGATATAATTTTATCGGTGCACAGTATATTCCC
>JBPPMM010000386.1:0-2851 GCA_051306075.1 Chitinophagaceae bacterium | reverse complement strand
CACGCGGCATGGCTGGTTCAGACTTGCGTCCATTGACCAATATTCCTTACTGCTGCCTCCCGTAGGAGTCGGGCCCGTGTCTCAGTGCCCGTGTGACTGGTCGTGCTCTCACACCAGTTACTGATCGCAGGCTTGGTGGGCCGTTACCCCGCCAACTACCTAATCAGCCGCACAGCCATCTTCAAGTGATAAATCTTTAATATTAATAAGATGCCTTATCAATATACTATGGGGTATTAATCCAAATTTCTCTGGGCTATTCCCCGCTCGAAGGAAGGTTCTGTACGTGTTCCGCACCCGTTTGCCGGTCGCCATCAACTGTATTGCTACAGTCATGCTGCCCCTCGACTTGCATGTATTAAGCCTGCCGCTAGCGTTCATCCTGAGCCAGGATCAAACTCTCCATTGTAAATGTTTTGTTTGATACTGACAGTATTAATCTTTAAAAAATTAATGTGTCAATTCGAAATGTTATTTGCTTGACTTACCTTTTGTTTCTCCTGCCACTCAGGGCAAGAGAAGTGCTATTGTTTCCCAACTTTCAAAGATCTTTTGGCTTTACCTGCCAACCGTTTTTTCAAACGGAGTGCAAATGTAAGGGCCGATTTATTACTACCAAAATTTTTGTCGGTATGAATCCGATATTTCTGGAGTTGTTTTGCTTTTCTGCTATTAAGAACTAAACCGTTTTTAAATAACGGGTTGCAAAGATAGGGGATGTGATACTTCCAACAAACTTTTATTCAAAATATATTGGCCACTTCAACCTTATTTTAACAACCTCAGAGAACTGATTTTCTTTTTTTTATCCTAACGGGCGGCGAAGATAACGACGTATTTTTTTCTACCAAATCTTTTTTAGAGTTATATATTTTGAAATCAGTAGAATAGGCTGTGATCAAGGGTTTCAAAAGATAAAAAAAATCCTTCGTCACTTAATTGCAAAATCATAATGTACACTAATAAGAAAAAGCCCGTGCGGAGGGACGGCAAAACTAGCCCGGGTACAATCTTTTGCCTCTATTATTTGTATAAATTCCTGCAAACTTATATTGCCCCGACCAACTTTAAGCATGGTAGAAGTTAATGCCCTGACCATACCTCTTAAAAACCTGTTGCCCTTAATATGGTATATTAATTTTCCGTCCTGAAAGTACCACTCACTTTTTTGCACGTGGCATTCAAAGGACTTTACCTGGGTATTGCGTTTTGAAAATGAAGTAAAATCCTTGTAATTTTTGATTAATTCTGCCGCCTGGTTCATTTTATCCAATTCTATTTTATAGGGGAAATAGTAAGCCCTGTCCGTTTGAAAAGGATCTTTAGACTGGTAAATGAAATACTTATACTCTCTGCTTATTGCATCAAACCGGCAATGCCTGCTATCCCCAACTTTTACCAGGTTTCTCACCACGATTTCCCCAGGCAAAATAGCATTGACTTTGTAAACAAACTGAGGATTTATCAACCCTTCATAGTCGAAATGAAAAAAATTTTGTATAGCATGAACGCCTGCATCTGTTCTGGAGGAACCGGTCATATGAACCTTTTCTTTCTGAAGAATCTGGAACGCCTTTTCAACTTCTTCCTGTATGCTGTTAGCGTTTTTCTGCGTTTGAAAACCGCTGTATTTGGTGCCCTTATAAAAGACTTCAATAAAATAACGAGGCATATTAGGTTGAGCTTAATCGAATGCAGAAAATTTCACTGATACAGTTTGCTATCTGGCCAGGTTTTTTAACCGGTGGACAAAATAGGTGTCTTTAAATTCATCTTTTAGCAAAGCTGCAAAATTGCTTTTATCATCACTAAATGGATATATGGCCTCAAAAAAATGGAATTTTGTTGCTTCGCTCAGGAACAAATTTCCCATACTTTTTATTTGTTCAATTGTATAGCATTTATTTCCAAAGTCTTCTTTTGCTCTAAGGATCCGTGAGGTTTCTGTCTTTTGGGTTACCATCACTTTTCGTAGCTTTTGGAAATCTGCATCAGAAACAATTATTGAGCAATTATTTTTTTCGATTTTTTCTTCACCGGTTGATTTAACTCCACTCAATGGCTCATTAAAATCAATAAACTTCTTTTCTTCATAAGACTGGGCGCTGGTTTTATTATTTAATGCAAAAGGATTCGAAATGAATATCCGGATCGTATCCTTTTGGCCGTTCTTATACTGATCCACATACATTATCCCCAACCCGTCAGTAGTAGAACTTTCCGATTTTTTTTGAATTGAAGACTTTTCATATGGCAAATTGCCTGGCGACCTTACTTCCGGATTTACAGTATTACTTACTTCCCTCTTCGCTACATTTAAGGAAATGGTTTCTTTAGGGGTATCCTTTTTTTCTGAACCCGTATCGTTCTTTTGACTTGTCAATACCTCGGGTGCATCCGTGTTTTTGGGAGCCGTGTTAGTAATGGAAGAGCTTTCTTTGACTACTGCATACTGAGGATTTACTTTCTTTTCATTCTTATTTGCAGAAGCAAAGTCTGGCTTACTTAAAAGCGAAGGATCATTTGCTGCCTTTGAAAGTATCAGTGTAAATGGCGACACTTCACCCGGCGTCAAATTCAGCCTTTTATCATTTGCCTGACTTTCTTCAGGCATCTGGATATTCAGAGTTTCCATATCAACCAAACCCCATCCCTTTTCTCCAAAATTCTTCAGGAAATATCCTTTGTCTTTTGTTTTCACATTTATCAAAAATTGCTGAGCTTGCCATTTATTTTGGGGAAAGCCAATATTCAGATTATAAGTGCTATCCTTCAATTTTGACAGGATAAGATAACCTGAAGGCGATGAACCGAAAGTCTTATCATTTATTTTTACAAAAAAAGATTGTTC
>JBPPMM010000309.1:0-3624 GCA_051306075.1 Chitinophagaceae bacterium | reverse complement strand
CTGAGCAAATTAAATTCAGAACAGAGTGAGTAATTTTAAATATATACCCGTTTCAATTAATTTAATTTCATCCAGATAGAATTTAGTTTTAAAAGATGCGAATAAACCTCTATACATCTCTTCTCCTTCGTTTGCTGACAATGTGGGGTATATTTTTATGGAATGACGCACAATCTCAAACAGGTGACACTATCGCTACAATCAATTTTCCACTGCCCTGTAAAGATCTGTCTCTGTATGATTTTGCTTCGGAAAGAATGCATACCACCGCCAAATCATTTGATGAAGTAACGGTATTGTTCATTAAAGGGTTTACCAATGTAGCGGAAAAAATGACGGCACAGGAACTCGTAAAAGAGATCAATACCTATTTCAGCGCTTTTGACGTCATCATTCAAAAATATGGGCTGGAAAAAATAAAAACTATAGGTGATGCTTATATAGCAGCCGGCGGTCTTCCGGAAAAAAATTCAGCAACCGCACAAAATGTAATTGAAGCCGCCATTGCCATGCAACAGGCAGTTGAAATAATCAAACAGGAAAGAGTAGCATCAGGTAAACCTTATTTTGAATTACGCATCGGCATTCATACCGGCCCTGTGGTGGCCGGAGTGGTAGGAATAAAAAAATTCCAGTATGATATTTTGGGTGATAGGGTGAACCGGGCCGCAAGAAGGGAACAATCGGGAGTTTCGGGAAAGATCAATATTTCACAACATACTTACGAGGGGGTTAAAGATCAATTCACCTGCTCACACCGTGGAAAAATTGAGACCAAAATTAAAGGTGAAATTAATATGTAGTTTGTGGAGCCCACAAGAATTAACCCTTCCCGTAAGATTTAATCAATAAGATGATGATTTATAAATATTAAAATTAAACTACCTTTAGAGTCACACAGATTAAATGCAAAGGATAACTGCAAAATGAAAAAGGGATACTTACATATTACCAAACTGATGCATGGTGACAACTGTATGTAAGTGCTATTGAAAATACCAATCATGGAATAAATGAACTTGTCAATAACGGTGGCAAACTGCAATAAATAGATCACCAATTTTCTTTGATAAATCAATACTTTAAAAGATTATTCAATGAAAACAAAACCTCCATTCTATTTTGCTCTTTTGCTTATGCTGATGGAGTTTTGCCCTGCCACCTCACAAGAAATATTCTTTAACAAAGTTCTCCCACCTGAAAGAAAAACATTTAAGCATGTTAGCGGCATTATCCAGGATAGCCAAGGCTATATGTGGTTTGCCACTAAATCAGGTCTTTTCCGAGACGATGGCTACCAGATGACTTCTTATAATAACAACCCGGACGATTCTAATTCTATTAAGACTGATGCCTTAGAAGCAATTTGTATTGATAAGTCAGGTATCCTTTGGATAGCGACACTTGGACAAGGGCTTGTACGGTTTGATCCAGGTACCGGCATTTTTAAATATTATCGTCATGATCCAAAAGATCCGGGAAGCCTTAGTGCTGACTGGCTATCGGCCGTTTTAGTAGATCATGAAGGAGTTCTTTGGGTGGGTGGGGGAAATGGTCTGGACCGTTTCGATGCGCAAACAGGAAAGTTTTTTAATTTATCGTAATCAATCTAACGACTCAACAAGTATCAGCAATAATGCGGTAGTCGCTATTTATGAAGACAAGCAAAATACATTATGGATCGGAACAGGCAGTGTATATGCGGGTAAAGAAGATGAAGGCGGATTAAACCGGATGGATAAAAAAAACGGAAAATTTACACGCTACCAGCATGACCCCAAAAATCCGCACAGCCTGATCAATAATAAAGTGAAGTCTATATTTGAAGATAGTAAGGGCAACTTTTGGGTAGGCACAGCCGGCGATGGATTACACACCATGGATAGAGTAAACGGATCTTTTCACCGCCATCTTTATGATCCGGCACATCCGGAAAAACTCAGTCGTCCATTCTTTAAAAAGGAACCCTACAAAGATTACATCACTTTTATAACTGAAGATATTACCGGGGCTATATGGATCGGAACAGCGCAGTCGGGATTGAATTATTATAATCCCGACACCAAAAAAATGAAACATTATGAATTGGAAAAAGATACCGCCGGAGCATTTACAGCCAGAACTGCATGGACGGCTTACAGATCGATGGACGGTGTTATTTGGATAAGCACTTTGTGGGACGAAGGTAGTCTTTACCGAATCAATCCGCACCGAAAGAGCATTCCTTATTACGAGAGCATCGATGGTCCTGTCAATGCGATTTACGAAGAAGCAGATGGAAACCTTTGGAGAGGAACAGAAAATAGTTTGCAGTTACAATCCAATCGGGCTGAAAACGAAATCAGACGCTTTGCGAATGATCCGGGTAATCCCCGATCACTGAGCAATAATTCTGTACAAGTAATAAAAAAAGACCGGCAAGGTAATATTTGGGTTGGCACTCAGGATGGTTTGAACTTACTGGATAACAATAAAGGAACTTTTATACGATATCGTCACGATATTAAAGACACCAATAGTCTTAGCGATAATTGGATCTTAGCCGTATATGAGGACAGGCAATCTGATCTATGGATTGGAACGACTAAAGGATTAAACCGGATGAACCGTGAAACCAATTCGATTCAACAATACATATTTCATCCTGCTGAAACTGGTACACCTTTTAGAAATGTCGTTAGCGCAGTTCTGGAAGACAGGCAGGGTCAAATTTGGGTCGGATGCCAAATGGTAGGCGATATACATCAGCTTAATCCTGCAAACGGAAATATCAGGACCTATCTAAACGGCAAGGGAATCCTCTCCTTTTGTGAAGATAGTGAAGGTATCTTTTGGGCCGGAGGGGATGAAGGTGTTTTTCAATATAGCAGAACAAATGACAGGTTTAGGCCTTTTAGTGATTCAGCTACTCATACCGAATTCAGTTTTGTTCGTTCAATTGGTGAAGATGAAAAACGTAATTTGTGGATAGGTTCCTCAAAAGGAATTTCACAATTAAATCAGCAGCGAATTGTAACCCGGATTTATGGAAAAAGTTATGGTATAAATGGAAGCGATTTAAGAGAACGTGCCTTTTATAAAGGAAACAATGGAAAATTATTCTTTGGCACATACTCCGGCTATTTTGTTCTCTTTCCAGATCAATTGACAAAAGAAGTAAAGCCACCGCAAATTGTTTTTACTGATTTTCGTTTAACAAAAAAGCGATCCCAAACTGAAAAAAATAATCTTTTGCCTGTTCCTCTTTCGCAGGCAAAAACAATCCGGCTGAAACACAACCAGAATACTTTTTCTTTTGAGTTTGCTGCCATTGATTACAGAAGTCCTGAAGATAACCGCCACTTCTTTATGCTGGAGAATTATAATGATGACTGGATCAAAGCTGGTTCAGAGCGAAGAGCTATGTATTACAATGTTCCCCCCGGCAAGTATATTTTCCGGGTAAAGGCCGCCAACAGCAATGGTATATGGGCTGAGCGAAGCATGGACATCGTCATTACACCGCCTTTCTGGCAAACCTGGTGGTTCAGAACGCTGATGGGAATTATTTTGGCAACACTATTATATGGCGTTTACCGCTGGCGAACTGCTACACTGCATAAACAAAAAAGAATACTGGAACAA
>JBPPMM010000293.1:0-6516 GCA_051306075.1 Chitinophagaceae bacterium | reverse complement strand
GAATTAAGAGAAACCGCATGCTGTGGCATTTCATCATCTTGGCTTGCTTTATCTTTTGAGGAACTACCCATTATAAATGTACCGGCTGGTATAGGAACCAGGGTAAATTTTATTTCGTAACCGGGAATGGCTTGTTCATATTTAATAAAAGAAGTTTCCGCCGGAGATTGTGCAAGTAATCCACAAAACACATTCGCCACCAGGACAAGCAAAGCGATCTTTTTCATCGCTTCGAAGATAAACAAGAAATGAATTGGATACAGGTTATAAAAGTGAATTCAGCAAACGCTGTCAAACGTTTGCATTGGTTTTATCCTGTTAAAATCATTGGGTAATAAAATATATGGGTAAATTGAAGCCTTAAATTAAATTATGAACCGCAGAAAATTTGTTCGAAACGGGCTTCTTGCCGGAACCGCATTATCAGCAGCAGGAAATGTATTTGGGACTGAATCCCCTACCGAAACCAAAGCTGATAAACCATTTAATCTTGATTATGCATTTCATGATGGCATGTTCAAAAATAATGCTGGTAATGATTTTATTGACCAGATAAAGTTTGCCTACGAAAAAGGATTTCGTTCAATAGAAGACAATGGAATGACAGGGCGAACTGAAGAACTGCAAACAAAAATCGGAGAAACCCTCGCCAGATTAGGTATGAAAATGGGCGTTTTTGTAGTACCAAAAGGTGGAAATGGCGCAAACTCTTTAGCGGCAGGAAAGAAAGAACACGTTGATATTTTCCTTCAGGGATGCAAACAATCGGTTGAAACAGCCAAACGTGTCAATGCTAAATGGGTAACGGTGGTACCCGGAGATTTTGAGAGAAATTTACCTATTGGCATCCAGGTGGGTAATGTAATAGATGGATTAAAAAGGGGCGCAGAGATACTGGAGCCACATGGCATTATTATGGTTTTGGAAGCCTTAAGTGATACGCCTAATCTTTTTTTAAGAACCACCGACCAGGCTTATCAAATTTGCAGGGGTGTCAACAGCCCATCCTGCAAAATATTATATGACGCTTACCACATGCAAAAAAACGAAGGCAACATAATTAAGAACATTGAGCTGGCATGGAACGAGATCGCTTATTTCCAGATTGGAGATAATCCCGGCCGTAATGAACCTACCACCGGCGAAATCAATTATAAGAATGTTTTCAAATACATTTATAATAGAGGATACAAAGGCATCATGGGCATGGAGCACGGCAATTCAAAACCAGGAAAGGATGGAGAACAGGCTTTAATTGATGCCTACAGGTACAGCGATAATTTTTTATAAGTTTCAATGTTAACCGCCGGGATCAATTACTTAAACACACATTCAACTCCAAACATCAACCTTTTCGATTATCGTAAATTTGTATTACAAACTTTATACTCATGAATGTACAGGATCCCGAAAAAATTTTCCAGCAAAAGATAGATAATGAAATAAAGATCGAACCTAAAGACTGGATGCCGGATGCATATCGAAAAACGCTTGTGAGGCAAATCAGTCAACACGCCCATAGCGAAATAGTGGGTATGCTTCCTGAAGGAGAATGGATAACCCGGGCGCCTTCACTTAAAAGAAAAGCTATATTAATAGCCAAAGTACAGGACGAAGCAGGACATGGACTTTACTTGTATTCCGCTGCGGAAACATTAGGAACTACCCGCGAACAAATGATCAATGATCTTCATAGTGGAAAGGCAAAGTATTCTTCCATCTTCAATTATCCCACGCTGACGTGGGCTGATATGGGAGCTATTGGCTGGTTGGTGGATGGAGCAGCTATATTAAACCAGGTCATGCTATGCCGGACATCACACGGGCCATATGCCAGGGCCATGGTTAGAATTTGCAAGGAAGAAAGTTTTCACCAAAGACAGGGCTTTGAAATTTTATTGACTTTATCCAGAGGTACAGAGGAACAAAAAGCGATGTGCCAGGATGCCATCAACCGCTGGTGGTGGCCTTCGCTGATGATGTTTGGACCAAGGGATAGCGAAAGCACCAACTCTGATCAAAGTATGAAATGGAAGATCAAACGAAAAACCAATGACGAGTTACGTCAAAACTTTGTTGACATGTGCGCAGAACAGGTTAAAGTTTTAAATATGGAATTACCTGATACTGCATTAAAATGGAACGAAGAAAAAAAACATTATGATTTTGGAGAGATCAATTGGGATGAATTCTGGAATGTAGTAAAGGGAAATGGCCCATGCAATAAAGAAAGACTTGCTGCCAGGAAAAAGGCATGGGATGATGGCGCCTGGGTGAGGGAAGCAGCAACAGCCTATGCAGCAAAGAGACAAAAAAGACAGGAAGCAGCGTGATAAGGTGATAATTGAAAGTTGATAAACAATTTGTCTTCTTATCCGCTGGGTGCATTCCAATCTGTCGCAAAAATAAACCCACCCCCTTTGAAGATCTTGTATGAGAAATCGCTTCGGCCCCTCCGGTGGAGGGGATACAAAGTCTGAAAATTGCAGGTGCGGGGAAGCTATACCTGCGACAAATTGGAATGCACCCTGTCCGCTGTCAACTCTCAATTAATCAACAAAACCGCTATCTTAGTATAAACCAATTATGTCCCACCAACCGGCTGAATCCTCTCCGCAATTATCCCGAAGCCTGGGTCCATTGATGCTTTGGGGCATGGGTGTCGGATACGTTATTTCGGGAATGTATTTTGGATGGAATCTTGGCCTGGCAGCAGGTGGCACCTATGGTTTGGCGATAGCTACTTTTTTCATCATTATTTTATACATCACTTTTACTTTTTCATACACTGAACTGGCTTGCGCCATTCCAAAGGCCGGTGGTGTATTTGATTATGCCAATCGTGGCCTGGGAAAAGATCTTGGTTTTTTTGCCGGCATGTCTCAGATCATAGAATTTGTTTTTGCCCCACCCGCTATTGCCGCGGCCATCGGTGCTTATTTTCATATTTTTTTCCCTGCGGTACCCGTTTCGGTTATTGCCATTACAGCATACATTCTTTTTACATCTTTAAATATTTATGGGGTAAAAGCAGCAGCCGCTTTTGAATTGATCATTACCGTATTCGCTGTTTTTGAATTGTTGCTTTTTGCAGGTGTTGCCTTACCTCATTTTGAAATAAAAAATTTAGAATTAAATGCATTCCCTTTTGGCTGGAAGGGTGTGTGGGCGGCAATACCCTTTGCTATTTGGTTTTTCCTTGCAATTGAAGGCGTGGCCAATGTAGCAGAAGAAACAATTAATCCGCAAAAAAATATACTTCGTGGATTCGGATCTGCGCTGGCAACGCTGATTATTCTTTGCATTCTTACTTTCCTTTCAGCTGTTGGTGTAGGTGGTTGGGAAAAAATTGTTTTCCCATCGCCCGGAGCAGAAGCTTCTGATTCACCATTGCCTTTAGCGTTGGCGCAGATAACCGGTACTAGTGGCTGGCTATATCATTTACTCATCACCATTGGCCTGATGGGACTTGTAGCTTCTTTTCACGGTATCATCCTGGCTGCCGGTCGTGCCACTTTTGAATTTGGAAGAGTAAAATATATTCCTCAATTATTTGGAAAGGTGCACCCGAAATTCAAAACACCGGCTAATGCCCTGACCATAAATATGCTGATCGGAATTATCGCTTTACTAACCGGGAAAACAAGCGAGATCATTACCATCGCCTGCTTCGGAGCTTTGAGTTTGTATGTGCTTTCAATGATTACTGTTATAGCCTTGCGAAAAAAAGAGCCCATGATGGATCGCCCATTCCGGGTGCCCTTTTATCCATATTTCCCCATTGTGGCCCTTGTTATTGCTTTGGTTTCTTTAATTGCCATGACAACTCTAAACAGCAAACTGGCCTTAATTTATTTTGGCATACTGGCCCTTTCTTATATTTGGTTTCACTTTGCAGTAAAAAACAGGATCCATGACACACCCTACAACCAATAAAGAGCTTTTACAAAAACTATCCGCTGATAATACTGAAAAGGTAAAGCTGGCTGTTACGGATATTGATGGCATCCTTCGTGGGAAAGTGATCAGTTTCGAAAAGTTTCTATCTGTTGCAGAAAAAGGAATTGGTTTTTGTGATGTAGTATTTGGTTGGGACGCCTCCGATGTTGCTTATGATAACACTCATGTAACCGGCTGGCATACAGGCTATCCCGATTCTTTAGCGACCGTTGATCTGCAAACTTTCCGCCAAATCCCCTGGGAAAATGATTTGCCTTTTTTTCTCGCCGACTTCAGCAATAAAGAAAATCAACTCGCAGATGTTTGTCCCAGGACAGTTTTGAAAAAGATCCGTGAACAGGCTGCAAGAGCCGGATATATTCCTTACTTCTCACAGGAATTTGAGTGGTTCAATTTTGTTGATAACAGGGAAGAATTATATAAGAACGGGTTTCGCAATCCACAACCAATGACACCGGGAATGTTTGGCTATTCAGTCCTTCGTGCCTCGCAGGAAGGAAATTATTTTCATGACCTGTTTGATTCTTTGAAAAAAATGAAGGTGCCTGTTGAAGGCCTCCACACAGAAACGGGACCGGGAGTATACGAAGCTGCTATTTTGTATTCTGATATATTGGAAGCTGCGGATCGTGCAGTTATATTTAAAAGCAGCGTAAAAGAAATTGCACACCGGCATGGCATTATAGCATCTTTCATGGCCAAGTGGAATGAAACACTGCCGGGATGTAGCGGACATGTACATCAAAGCCTTTGGTCTGGTAACGGCAAAGAGAATTTATTTTTCGATAAAAAAAATAAAACGGGCATCAGTGCTTTAATGGAGAGTTATATAGCCGGTCAGTTGCATTGCCTGCCGCATATACTTCCGATGTATGCACCAACGATCAATAGTTATAAGCGATTAGTGGAAGGAGCCTGGGCACCTACTACGCTTACATGGGCCATAGATAATCGCACAACAGCATTAAGAGTATTGGCGGGAAGCTCAGGTTCTGCAAGATTAGAGACAAGAGTGCCCGGCTCAGACTCTAACCCCTATTTGGCTATGGCGGCATGTCTTGCATCGGGCTTGTATGGGATTAAAAATAAAATGAAATTAAAAATACAGCCAACAAAGGGAAGTGGATATGCTGATACTAAAAACGGAATTCTTCCAAAAAATCTTTGGGAAGCAACACAGGCAATGAAAGGATCAGCTGTAGCAAAAGAATTGTTTGGCGAAAACTTTGTCAGCCATTTTGCAAGTACAAGAGAATGGGAATGGCGGCAATTTTCAAAAGTAGTTACAGACTGGGAGTTGAAAAGATATTTTGAAATCATTTGAGTAAGTGGTTTCCCGCAATTATTCTTTCGTGATGTCCTGATACATCCAGAAGAAATTTGTTTCGCTCCATTTACCAGAATAAAAAATATGGATAATTATTGTTTCTATTTAAAAATTGACAAATGGCGTTTGATAAAGTATATCAATATAATTTTCCAACCACGATCCGGTTTGGAGCCGGCGCTGTAAAAGAATTACCGGCATACCTGCAGCAAAATAATTTGAAAGCACCGTTGATTGTTACCGATGCGACGGTGAGCCAATTGTCATTTTTCAAAACCATTCTCGATGACCTGAATAATCATTTTATTTCATGCGAAGTATTTCATGATATTCATAAAAACCCGGTAAAGTCTGATGTTTATAAAGGAACAGATGCATGGGATAATACTAACAGGGATTGCATAATCGGTATCGGGGGCGGCTCTGCGTTGGATGTGGCAAGGGCCATTGCCTTACGCATAAACCACCGCGAAGATCTTTTTAAATACGATGACCTTATCGGAGGTGATGTGTATGTAACCAATGATGTGCCTCATTTTATTACTATTCCAACTACAGCCGGAACTGGTAGTGAAGTTGGCAGAAGTGCGATTATCTCAGACGATGAAACGCATCAAAAAAAGATTTTGTTTTCGCCAAAATTGCTGGCAAAGATTGTTTTTGCCGATCCGGAGTTAACAATGGAACTTCCTGCTTTTATTACCGCCGCAACAGGGATGGATGCACTTACTCATAATATGGAAGCATTCCTGGCAAAAAACCCACATCCAATTTGTGATGGTATTGCGCTTGAAGGCATATCGCTTATCAAAGACTCGATAGAAACGGCAACAAAGCAACCCGATATTCAATCCAGAAGTAAAATGCTGATCGCATCTATGATGGGCGCTATAGCTTTTCAGAAAGGATTGGGAGTAGTACATTCATTAGCGCATCCTCTTTCATCCTTATTGGATACGCACCATGGCCTGGCCAATGCAGTGAACATACCCTATGGAATGAAATTTAATATCGCTGGATTTGAAGATAAGTTCCGCCGCATTGCAAAAACATTGGATCTCAAAGAAGAAACCGGTGACGCAGTTGCTGAGTATTTATTCAACCTTAATTCTTCTCTTAATATACCGCATAGGTTGAGAGACCTGCAGGTAAAAGAAGAACATTTAGATACACTTGCCGACCTGGCCTTTGCCGATTTTGCACATCCCAATAATCCAAAACCGGTAAGC
>JBPPMM010000288.1:0-2005 GCA_051306075.1 Chitinophagaceae bacterium | reverse complement strand
GATTCCGGTAGCCATCGGCATATCCGTTGCAGCATAAATGCCAACCGGCTTTTGTTGGTTCCCTCAACATCCGTATTTTTATTTGTCGGCATAAAATTAATATCATGTACAAATTCAGTTTTTTATTAGTAGTTATATTTCTTCAAACAGAAATAATTGCTTCTGACTTACAGATTACAAACTTTTCATTTACCGGAAATCCAAGAGATAACAATCCTACTTTGTATGTTTACTTTACAGTAACCTGGAACAATAGCTGGAAGAATGAAAAGAATCAGGATGGAGCCTGGGTGTTTTTCAAACTTCGGCATCAGAATGATCTTCGTACACACCGGCATGCATATGTAAAAACTTCCGGCCACCATTTGGTTTATAATTACCTGCAAAATAATATTGCCCCCCAGTTCTATGTACCACCACATCAGGCTGGAATTATGATTTTTCCAACTCAACGGTTCAGGGGAAATATATCCTGGCGATTAAAAGTAGAGTTGGATGTAGCGCTTCTGAAAGGAGTTGACTTTCCTAACAATACCATATTCGGCGATGTATTTGGAATTGAAATGGTACAGATACCCTGGGGTTCATTTTATGCCGGCGATAGTGATACTTCAATGCAAAACAGGGAAAGTACATTTTATCAGTATGCCAATAAAGCCAGGTACCATGTAAATTCAGAAAAGGCAATTGTTATTGGAAAAGAAAATAGTTCACTGTATTACGATAATAGAAATGTTACTGAATACCGTGGCGACATGTTGGGACCAATAACCGATTCTTTTCCGAAAGGGTTAAACGAATTCTACATTATGAAATACGAATTAACGCAGGGTCAGTACACCTCTTTTCTCAATACCCTTTCTAATCAGCCCTCTTTTTTCAGATCTAATTTTGGTGGTAAGTTGTACTACCAGGAAAGAGGCAGTATCAGGCTGGAGAATGGCAGGTATATAACGTCGCATCCTATGCAACCTGCAAACTACATTTCCTGGGATGATGGATGTGCATTTGCTGACTGGGCCGGCCTCAGACCCATGTCAGAATTAGAATATGAAAAAGCAGCAAGAGGCCCTTTAAATACACTGTCAAAGGATTATCCCTGGGGTACATCATCAAGCGAAAAAGTGAGCCGATATTATAACCAGGAAGGAGAACTTGTTTTTGAAAAAGGGATAGCTGAAGAAAATCTTGATAATACAAATCTTGAATTTTTTGGAGCATCATATTATTGGGTGATGGATCTGGCGGGCAGCCTTTGGGAAAGGGTTGCAACTGTCGGCAGCAGCAAAGGAAGGCTCTTTAAAGGAACCCATGGTGATGGAATGCCAGACCAGTTTGGCAATGCTACCAATTTGGACTGGCCAAATGAAAATGAAGGCGGCTTTGGCTATCGTGGCGGAGGTTATTATGGATTTGGTATGGCACTTGGCCCGTCTCATTCCACTATAGGATCAAGACCATTTGGATCCTGGGGAGATGGGCCGAGGTCGGTTGCTTATGGCTTCAGAGGAGTACTTTCTGTACACTAAAGTGAATTCAAATCCTAAAAACACTTGCCGCCGGTGTTGGATTCTTGCTGATGGTTTTGAGGCCCGGCAACCGGGGGCACAAATTGATGAAGTCCCCATCAGTACAAATGCCTATTGTTGGCGGCTATATTAACCGACCGTTAATCAATGACAAATTATATGACAAAACTCCCGACCACTTTTTTTCTTGTTTTTATTTTGACAATTCATTCTAATGCACAAAGCATTGACAGTTTAAAACTATCAGACAAAGAAATTCCAGAAGGTTACAATTTGACTAACGCCAATAATTGCATTTCTATACAAGCTTGTTCTTTTTATAGCAATCCGGAAATGTATGGTGGACTAATTGGCAAATTAAAAAGTAAGCAAATTCAAAATTTTGACAGTAAAAAAGACAAAGGCAGTATCATGTACTTTGAATTTGAAGACGGCTTCAAGGGTGACGGATTTTTAGGAGGACTTTTATGGGGTGG
>JBPPMM010000233.1:0-3461 GCA_051306075.1 Chitinophagaceae bacterium | reverse complement strand
ATCACCTTTTTCACCGGAGTTTTGGGATAACCAAAAAGCCGGAATGAGGCTGCTGCATTACTGAGCAAGGCTGTTGATTGTTCTTCATTTGAAAACAAAGGAGTTTTTCCCAGCATCCTTCCAAATTCAGTTGCCAGCCAGCGAACAGATAAAATTTCCGGACCTGTTATATTCAAAACTCTGGCCGGAACAGAACAATGGAGCAGGGAACGTATAGCAATCTCGTTTGCATCTCCCTGCCAGATCACATTTACATTTCCCATTTTCAAATCAATGGCCTTACCTTCTTTTACTGATTTGGCAATTTCCAAAAGAACACCATAGGTCACATCATTTGCATAATTCAACCGGTAAATCAATAAGGGTGTATTATAAATTGAAGCCTTATATTGAAAAATTCTTTCCCTGCCCAGGCAGGATTGGGCATATTCGCCTATTGGTTCCGTTGCATGGTCTTCTGCTGCTCCACCCATTAACACGGGAGTTAAAGGATATACATTGCCGGTGGAAAAAACAACGATCCTTGATTTCCTGAATTTCTCTCCTACACGTCCGGGCAAATAGGTATTCATCGCCCAGGTAAATGATTCATTGCCTTTTGTTCCAAACTTGGTTCCTGCGAGGTAGAGTACATTTTTTATTTCGGGCAATGATTGCAGTTGTTCATCTTCCAGCAAATCCGCAGAGATCGTTTCAATTCCTTCACTATTCAATTTTTGTTGCAATCCTTCTTCCGAAAAACGGGATACAGCGATTACTTTCTTATTTATACCGGCTAGTTCAATCGCCTGCCTGGCAAGAAGGCAAAGGGATGGTCCCATTTTACCACCGGCTCCCAGGATCATAATATCCCCCTCCACCTTTGCTATATCTGCAACCAGCTCTTCTGAAGGCTTTAATAAATCCCTGTACAGATTTTCAATTTCATTCTCCATTTTAATTTGGTTTACAAAGTATATTTTTCATTATATAGAATTCACGTTTTGATTGTTTGTCATCCATTTTTTTAATAAAACAACTTACTCATTATTTGCGTTACTTTTTTTTCCAGGAAGAAAAGCCACGGCTATAGTTCCGACAATGGCAAGAATGATCAACGATGCAAATCCATTGACATAGCTTCCGCTCTGGTCCCTGATCCATGCAGCCATCATAGGACCAAATGCTTCTCCCAATCCATCCGCAGCTATGATGATTCCCATTACACGGCCCATAACCCTTACACCAAATAATTCAGCTGCCATTAAAGGTATGATCATATAATCTCCGCCTAATGCCATACCAAAGAAAAAAGCAAACAGGTAAACTACCCAGGTGGAATCAGCCGCATATAACATCGGGATAGAAACGGCGACCATTGAATAAATAAGGATCATCACATATTTTTTTTGAACCTTATCTGCAAGCCACCCCATTAGTAAACGCCCCAATATGCTGGAGCCAAGCACTATTGATAAAACATTGGCGGCCGCTCCCTGCGTATACGCCAGATCAAGGCTAAGAAATAATTTCAGATTCTGGCTGGTACCTGAAACAGCAGCGATGGAACACATACTGCCTATTAACAAAAGATAAAATGATCTTTTCTTTAAAATTGAAGTGAAAGGAGTTTTCGGAGCACCCGCTTTGTTTTGCAATGCAAGATGTTCGGGGTTCTCCTTTACGAACCAAACCATGGGTAATGCAATAACAATCATTAATATTCCCAGCCATAATAAACCACCGCGCCAGCCAAAATTTAAATTGAGTGCCCTTGCTATCTGCGGAACCAACATACCACCCACCCCGATTCCCAGGTAAGCTATTCCCATGATCTTGCCACGGGATTTATCAAACCACCTGGAGATTAATACCTGGTTGGGCAACGGGCCACCGAATAAATAGCCCAATGCATTAAACAGGTAAAATAAATAAAATTGCCAGAGGGATGTCATCATACTTAAACCGATAAGTGCCAGTCCGCCCATCATGATACCGAAAAGCATTAATCGCCTGGGACCAAACTTATCTATAAGCCAACCGGCAATGAACCCAAACACGGGACCTACCAGCACTTTACCCACCGCATTACCAGAAGTAATTGTCGCCCGCGACCATCCAAATTCTGTTATCCAGAAATCATAAAAAAAAGGCAGGCCATAAAACATAATGCCCACCAGGGAAAATAAACTGAGAAAGGCCGTTGCCGCCACTTGAATCTTCCATTTTTTTATCTTTCCCGGTGGAGTTTCTATATGTTGAGCAGTGGTGCTTTCCAATGAATCTTATTTTTATTTAAATTATATAAAATATACCCATTACAATAAATAATTTATTTTCATTATTAACATGGAGAATGATAAAAGGGAAAAAACAAAAGTAACTTTTAATTCAGGCTCATTTCTTCAGAGGATAAAAGTATATTTATAATTATTGCAGTCATTTATTTTTTTGTGAAATGACAAATACCAAAACCAGGAATAATAATAAATAATAATGATCAACATTAATTCAGGTCTAACAGCAAATGCGCTTGCATCCAAACTGGAAAAATTCTGGCAACTTTCCGGACAAAAAATTAAGCTTATTGAAAATAATTATGATCCCGCAAAAGGTTCACCCGTATTTACCATAAAAGGAAAGTATACCACCAGGGGATGGACGGAATGGACCCAGGGATTTCAATATGGTTCGGCCCTGCTTCAATATGATGCGACTGGTGAAAAATGGTTTTTAGATTCTGCAAGAAAAAAAACGGTAGACCTGATGGCGGCTCATATCAGTCATTCCGGTGTTCATGATCATGGATTCAATAACATCAGTACCTATGGCAACCTGCTTCGTTTGATGAGGGAAGAAAAGATCCCGTTCAATGAATGGGAAAAATCTTTTTATGAACTGGCTTTGAAGATTTCAGGAGCAGTGCAAGCCAGCCGCTGGACAACGATTCCATCCGGTGGATTTATTCATTCATTTAACGGACCTCATTCATTATTTGTTGATACTATCCGGTCATGCCGGTCATTGGTGATCAGTCATTGCCTGGGACATGTGTTGCAGGCTGAAGGTGATGTAAGGATTAATTTACTGACCCGAACCATGCAGCATGTAAAGGCTACCGCAGATTATTCCATTTATTATGGTGAGGGACGTGACAGCTATGATGTTCGTGGACGCACGGCCCATGAAAGCATATTCAATGTAAAGGATGGGAATTATCGATGCCCTAATTCACAACAGGGTTACACCGGGTTTACCACATGGACAAGGGGGCTTGCCTGGGCTATCTGCGGGTTTGCTGAAGAACTGGAATGGGTGAGTAGCTATGATGAAAAAGAATTGGAATCAGTTGGTGGCAAAAACAAAATAATATCCCTGCTATTAAAAGGCGCAAAAGCTACCTGTGATTTTTATATAGACCATACATGCACGGATGGAATTCCTTATTGGGATACCGGTGCACCCAACCTTTATAAACTAGG
>JBPPMM010000208.1:0-5995 GCA_051306075.1 Chitinophagaceae bacterium | reverse complement strand
GGTGGCAAAAACAAAATAATATCCCTGCTATTAAAAGGCGCAAAAGCTACCTGTGATTTTTATATAGACCATACATGCACGGATGGAATTCCTTATTGGGATACCGGTGCACCCAACCTTTATAAACTAGGAGACTATCTCCAAAAACCCGCTGACCCATTTAATGCACATGAACCCGTTGATAGTTCTGCTGCTGCCATTGCAGCGCAGGGATTATTAAGATTAGGCAAATACCTGCAACAGGAAAACGATTCATCAGGTGATCGGTACTGGCAGGCCGGTCTTAAAGTTGTTGAGACTTTATTGGTTGAGCCCTATTTAAGTTTTACAGAATCACACGAGGGATTATTGTTGCATTCCATATATCACCGGCCCAATGGATGGGATCATATACCGGAAGGAAGCATGATACCTAACAATGAATCCAGCATGTGGGGCGATTACCATATGCGGGAGGTATGCCTGTACCTGCAACGAATTATATATAAGGAAAAATATTATACCTTTTTCAATTGCCTTCCATGAGTGCAAAAAAAATAAATGATCTCTCTCAATTATGTGTGCATACCATCACAACTAAACCATGGAGCATAGAGGAAGCAGCAAAAAATTATTCGCAGCAGGGAATAAAAGGAATAACCGTATGGCGTGATGTACTGCAGAACAAAAATATAAAATCGACAGGCGACATGTTACGGAATGCCGGGCTGACCATCGTTTCGCTTTGCCGCGGTGGATTTTTTCCTGCCACGGACAGTAATAAGAGAAAGGAAGCCATAGATGATAATCGAAAAGCCATAGAAGAAGCAGCGACACTCGGCGCACCCATGGTGGTTTTGGTATGCGGAGCCGATCCTTCGCAATCATTATCCGATTCAAGAAAACAAATACAGGATGGTATAGCAGCCATTATCCCGGATGCAAAAGCAGCAGGTATTAAATTAGCAATTGAACCACTACATCCTATGTATGCAGATACCCGATCGGCTATCAATACCATGGCACAAGCAAATGAAATGGCAATAATATTAAATTCACCATCCGTTGGTGTGGCCGTGGATGTTTATCATTTATGGTGGGACCCTTATCTTGAATCCGAAATAAAACGTTGCGGAGAAAACGGGCATTTATTTGCTTTTCATATCTGCGACTGGAATTCACCCACAATAGACATGTTAAATGACCGGGGCCTTATGGGAGACGGATGTATACCGGTAAATACCATCAGGTCCTGGGTAGAAGCCACAGGCTTTAATGGATTTTATGAAGTAGAAATATTTTCCAACAAATACTGGAAACAAGACCAGGCAACATTTTTAAAAAAAATAATTAAAGCTTACCAGGAAAAATCATAGACAATGAAAGAACATAAAATTGGTATTATCATGAATGGAGTAACCGGCCGAATGGGAACAAACCAACACCTGTTACGCTCCATAGCTGAAATAATAAAACAAGGCGGCGTAAAACTGAGCCCCGGTGAAACTATAATGCCTGATCCGGTGCTGGTTGGCCGTGATATTAATAAGCTGCAAAAACTGGGTGCTTTATCCGGGATAAAAAAAATGACAACTGATTTGGATGAGGTGCTTGCCGATAAAAATAACAGCATCTATTTCGACTCGCAGGTAACGGGAAGAAGGGCCGATGCTGTAAAGCAGGCCGTCAAAGCAGGAAAGCATATTTATTGTGAAAAACCCATCGCCATTGATACAAAAACAGCGATGGAGCTTTACCAGTTATGCAAAAATGCCGGAGTAAAACATGGAGTGGTCCAGGATAAATTATGGCTTCCCGGAATCATTAAATTAAAACGATTGATGCAGCAGGGATTTTTTGGTAAAATATTATCGGTGCGTGGTGAATTTGGAGATTGGGTATTTGAGGGTGATTCAATACCTGCGCAACGCCCTTCCTGGAACTACAGGAAAGAAGATGATGGGGGAATAATTATTGATATGCTTTGCCACTGGCGTTATGTACTCGACAATGTATTTGGAAAAGTAAAAGCGGTATCCTGCATGGGGGCTACGCATATTTCAGAGCGAATCGACGAATCAGGAAAGCCATATCAATGCACAGCGGATGATGCGGCCTATGCTACATTTGAACTGGAAGATGGAATCATTGCACATATCAATTCATCATGGACAGTAAGAGTTAGGCGTGATGATTTGCTTACATTACAGGTTGATGGAACAAAAGGTTCTGCAGTTGCCGGCTTACGGGAGTGTACCATTCAGCATTATGGCAATACACCAAAGCCGGTTTGGAATCCGGATATAGCTCAACCCATTGATTTTTTTGGCGGTTGGTCGCGGGTGCCTGAACAGGAACCTTCGGATAATGCATTTAAAGTACAGTGGGAAGGGTTTTTAAAACATATTGTAAAAGATGAACCTTTTCCCTGGGATCTTATGGAAGGAGCTAAAGGTGTACAACTGGCTGAGAAAGGAATAGAAAGCTGGAATAAGCGATGCTGGGTTGATATTCCCGAACTATAAAATGGGTAATAGGGCATAAAACGATTTGTACATACGATAAAAAAAAGTAGTTCTGTCGTTGAAATATTTTTATGAAAAAAGTATCATTAATAACAGGTGGCAGCCGTGGAATTGGTTATAGTATTTCAAAACATCTTGCTGAAGCGGGTTTTGATATTGCGGTAAATGGTGTTCGTGATGAAAATTCCGTAAAACCAGATTTAGAAAGGCTGCGACAAACCGGGGCAGATGTTTTGTATTGCCAGGGTAATATTTCATTGACCGGGGAAAGAAAAAAAATTATTCAACAGGTAAAGGATCATTTCCAAAAGCTTCATGTCCTGGTCAATAATGCCGGAATGGCGCCCAGGGAAAGAAAGGACGTTTTGGAGACAAGTGAAGAAAGTTTTGACGAAGTAATCTCCACCAATTTAAAATCGGCTTACTTTCTCTCGCAACATGTTTCCAATTGGATGATAGAACAAAAAAAAGAGGATGCCTCATTCGAAGGATGTATCATCAATGTATCTTCCATCTCCGCTACCGTTGCCTCGGTAAACCGCGGCGAGTATTGTATATCCAAAGCCGGGTTGAGTATGGTTACGCAGTTGTTTGCCGTACGTCTCGGAGAATTTGATATCCCGGTGTATGAGGTTCGCCCCGGTGTGATATATACAGATATGACAGCGGGTGTAAAAGAAAAATATGACCGGCTGATCGGCGAGGGTTTATGTGTTCAAAATCGCTGGGGTCAGCCTGATGATGTGGGTAAAGCAGTGAGTAGCCTGGCTACCGGATTATTTCCTTATTCAACCGGGCAGGTGATCATGATAGATGGAGGACTTACCTTATCACGTTTATAATTTATGTCATTTATAATTTTTACGATAATTGAAAAGCAAACTTTTAGTTAAACTGGTCACCATTTCCGTTCTTGTGTTTTTATATTCCTGCAAAATCAGAAATACTGCAGGAGAAGATCTTATTGCTACAGACTCAACCAGCATTGCAAAAGGAGAAAAGATATTCAATAAAAACTGCAGTGGTTGCCATAATTTCAGACAGAATGGTATGGCCCCTCATTTAAGCGGGTTAATTGGAAATGTTTCATTGATATGGATCCGGCATTTTATTAAAGATCCCAAAGTGGTAATCGCTTCCGGCGATAATAGAGCGCAGCAGTTAGTTGAAACCTATCACACGGTAATGCCCTCATTTCCTGCCCTGGCTGATGAAGATATCAATGCCATTATTGCTTATGTAAATACGAAACAAGAATCCGTGAGTTCCATTCCTGAAGTGCCCGGGTCAATAAAAAATCCAATTCCGGATCCGATTCATTTTTCAGGATTGGTAGCTGGTCTTGAGTTGGTAGCACAAATTCCACCATCAAGTGACAGCGGACAAATGCCATTAACACGAATAACAAAAATGGAAGACCGGCCATCGAATGGAGGACTGTTTATTCTTGATCTTCGGGGGAAATTATATAACCTTCAAAATAGTAAGCCTGCTGTTTACATGGATATGTCGAAACTTAAACCTGCTTTCATCCATCAACCGGGGCTGGCAAGTGGATTTGGAAGTTTTGCTTTTCATCCGCAATTTTTAAAGAACGGTTTATTGTATACCACACACACAGAACCGGGTCGTTCCTCCACGGCTGATTTTGGCTATGCCGATACAATAAAAAATGCATTACAATGGGTTTTGACAGAGTGGAAAACAAATGCTCCTACTGTTTTTCCGTTTAATGGTGCAGGCCGGGAATTACTAAGGGCCAATATGGTTAGTCCTATTCATGGTTTCCAGGAGATTATTTTCAATCCGTTAAGCAAACCCGGAAGCGATGATTATGGACTTTTATATATCGGCGTCGGCGATTGTGGTGCCGTAGAAAATGGATATGATTTCCTGACGCATAGCAAAGAAAAAATCTGGGGTGCTGTTCTTCGTATTGATCCGGCCGGAAGAAACAGTAAGAACGGGAAATACGGTATCCCGGAAAAAAATCCTTTTGTAAAAAATAATTCGGGAGCTCTGGGTGAAATATATGCGTATGGTTTCAGAAACCCGCACCGGATCACCTGGAGCCGGTCAGGCCAAATGCTTGTCTGTAATATCGGGCAAAAAAATATGGAGTCCTTGTATATTGTTTCACCGGGACAAGATTGCGGATGGCCGATAAGAGAGGGAAGTTTTATAAATGAACCCAGGAGCAATTTAGAATCTGTATTTCCATTAAAACAAGATGACAGTATTCATCACATTACCTACCCTGTAGTGGAATATGATCATGATGAGGGACTGGCTATTTCCGGCGGATATGAATACACGGGTAATGCAATACCCCTGCTAAAAGGAAAATACTTCTTTGGCGATATACCCACGGGCCGTTTATTTTATGTGAATATGAGTGAAATAAAGCCGGGAAACAGGGCTACCATCAAAGAATGGAAAGTAACTTTTAATGGCATGGATAAAACGCTTCATGAACTCAGCGGATCCAACCGGGTAGATCTGCATTTTGGAAGGGATCATACCGGTGAATTATATTTCCTTACCAAGGCAGATGGTAAAATTTATAAGATTATAAATGCATCCATGAAACCCGTTGATCATCCTTAAAATTTATTTACGGTCTCCTTCACCACAACGGTTTGCCCTGGTAATAATCAAGGATTTTCGTCCTCAATACAAAATCATATTTTGCAATGATTAAATTGATATTAGACCTGTCCAGGTTATTCTTTGCCGTCAGGTAATCAATAGAATTTCCAACGCCTTGCTGAAAGCGGATACCGGCAGCACGGAATGATTCACTAAAAGCATTCACCTGTTCCAGGGTTGTTTTATACCGGTCCGAAGCCGAATTCATATTTATATACGCCTGGTCTATAGCCTGGCTCAATTGTGTCTTGGTGGTAGTAAGAGCAAGTTCCCTGGTTTTTAAAATGATCCTTGCCTGCTTAATACGATTTCGTTGCCGCAATGAATTGAAAATGGGAATATTCAAATTAAACCCAACTGAAGTATAGAGATTATTATTGAGCTGATCATTATAATTGATCTTGCCTGCACTGAAATTATCTCTTTTATAAATAACCGGGGATGGTGAACCATTTATTAAAACATAATCGGAGGAGGTAACATCTGTGGTATTGACATATTTACTTTGCATAGCTACACTGGAATAATTGGTAAATGCAGAGCCGTTAAATTGTAAAGTTGGGAAAAGCTGACTCCTGGCTACTTTAATAGCCCGGGCAGCACTTTGTTGCCGAAGGTCAGCAGCTTTGATCAATGCTAAATGTTCCAGGGCTTCCCGGTATATTTGATCTGGTGTTTCTTCATACCGGGTAGCATAAGATGCGGCTTCAATTCTTTCTAGCGACATATCCTTATTATAGGGCACATTCATCAACTGGCTCAGGTTGATCTTTGCTGTTTCCAGGATATTCTGAATATTGATGATGGCTAATTGGTCACTTGCATATTGCCCTTTTAAATCA
>JBPPMM010000198.1:0-3567 GCA_051306075.1 Chitinophagaceae bacterium | reverse complement strand
CGGTCAATGCAGTTGACCGACGGCGTATGGCGATGACAAAGCTGAATAAGCTATGTGTCTTATCCTGAATCTAGTTAACCGAATTGAAAAATTACGGGCAGTTCAACAGGTTAATTTTAATTGCAAAGATTATTAATCATCAAAATTTATTTTATGAGAAAGAGAATTCAACAAGCTGTTTTGCTAATGGCTGCTGTGTCATTTTTCAACCTTTCATGCCAGAAAGAAACGCAAAGCAATAATAAAGACCAGGGCCATTTAAAACAAACAAAAACTTTTTCTGCTGATGTAGTTGTTCGCTGGCTTAATATGCAGCTCGACATGCTGCGTGTGCCATTAGAAGCAGGCACCGGCTCTCAAGCTGCAAACCGTGCAATGGCTTATTGTGGTATTGCCACTTATGAATCTGTAGTACCGGGCATGCCAGCTTATCAATCACTCGCTGGTCAATTAAATGGTTTTCCTGCGATGCCTGAAACCGAACCTGGTAAAGCATATCATTGGGCGGCCAGTGCCAATGCTGCATTGGCGGAAATGAACCGAAAACTTTTCCCAACTACTTCTACTGCAAACAAAGGTAATATTGATAACCTGGAAAATAATTTGAAGGCAATATTTGCAACGGAAGCAAACGCCTCAACTCTTGATCGTTCTATCGCATTTGGAAAAGAAGTTGCTACAAGAGTTTTTGCATGGGCTGCAACTGATGGATCGGCCAATGTTAATCCACCATATGTACCACCGGTGGGGCCAGGACTTTGGGTGAGCACTCCGCCCAATTTTCCGGGAGCACTTAATCCTTATTCAAGTCAGATCAGGCTTATTGTTCCCGGTGTAGAAAATGGTACGGCACTTGAGCCTCCGCCTCCTTATTCCACTGATCCTGCTTCGCCATTTTTTGCCATGGTAAAAGATGTGTATGATAAATCGCAGGCACTTACAGCTGCACAAACTGCACAGGCTTTTTACCATCGTGATGCACCCGGCTATCCCGGTGGCGGACATTTTGTAGCTATATTATCCCAGGTGCTGTTCAAAGCCGGATCAATGCTTGATGTTGCCGCACTTGCGTATGCAAAAACAGGAATCGCTTCTTTTGATGCCATTACCATTTGTTTTGTAAATAAATACAATTATAACCTGGTGCGTCCTATAAATTATATCCGCGATGTAATGGGACATACAGGTTGGAATGCATTGTTCAATACACCGGGTCATCCGGAATTTCCCTCAGCACATGCGGTTAATGGTGCAGCTTTTGCAGCCATGCTTACTAATGAACTGGGAGATAATTTCAAGTTTACACTTCATACTTATCATTATTTAGGTATGCCTGCCCGTGATTATAATTCATTTAATGCGATGGCTAAGGAAATGTCAGACAGCCGGGTATTGGGTGGAATTCATTACCAGGCATCCTGTGATAAAGGCTTGCTGCAGGGTGAAAAAGTGGCGCAGAATATTTTAAGTACAGTAAAATTTTTGAAAAAGTAAATGATTTTTTTTCTAATCAGAACCATTAACCGCTCCTGTCTTTGAAAATACAAAGGCAGGAGTTAACCTGAACATCATAAAAAACTATGCATCATGAAAAAGATAATGCCGTATTCATTTTGTCTTATTTTTATAGGCTGCATAAGTTTTGTTTCCTGCAATAAAGAAATGCCCGTTTCCTCTGTTGTCACTCCGAGGCCACAACCTCCTCCTCCGCTGTCACCCCCCTCTACTATTAATTTAAACATGGTTCCAATTGACACTTTATCTAAAGCACGGTACAATATAGTCGCGGGAGCAGCAGGTAATAAAATACTTTTTGCAGGAGGTTTTTATATTGTGCCCAGGTGCTGGTACGACTCAAGCGAAGACATGCCGGGATGGTATGATTGCAGGTATGAATCAAACCGGGTAGATATATATAATACAAGTACGCAGAGTTGGGCAACACATGATTTAGCAAGAAATTACTATAGTCATAATAGGAGCCATGAGCCTGCAGTTACTGTGGGCAACAAGATCTTTTTCAGTGGGGGAGCGGATACGGTTAACAATGCCTGGTCTGATAAAGTGGATGTTTATGATGCTTCTGCCAATAACTGGTCTGTTATTCAACTTAGTGAACCAAGAGTGAGCCCTGCTGTGGGTGCCCTTAGCAATAAAGTTTTTTTTGCCGGGGGAAGTACGCAAGGTCCGAATTCTACTGTTTCAGGCAAAGTAGATATTTATGATGTGTCAACCAATTCCTGGTCATCAGCCACACTAAGTGAAGCCCGGACTGAAGCAAAAGTAGTTGCGGTAGATAATAAAATCATTTTTGCAGGAGGATGGAATGGCAATGGAGCAAGCGCTGTCGTTGACATTTATGATGCTTCTTCCAATACGTGGAGTGTAGCAACATTAAGTGAAGCAACAGGGTTCATTACCGCTTTTACAATAGGCAACGAAGCTTTTTTTATAGTAGGGGCCCCGGGGAATTCAATACCCCCGCCAAGGAAAATAGATGTCTATAATAGCAATACCAATAGTTGGTCGGTAAAAGAAATAAATTTCTTTGCTGAAGGCTATCCATCGGTTAATCTGAACAATAAGGCTTTGGTGTTCTTTGGCAATACTGTTCATATATACAATGCTTCAAACAGCTCGTGGTCAGATGGAGTACTTGATACGGACATAGGTTATCCTGCAATCATTGCAGTTGGAAACAGCATATATTTCGGAGGAGGCAGTGTCAGCGGAGGTGGCCAAACAAACAAAGTGTGGAAGCTGGAGCTTTAAATTTTTAAATCATGAAAACACTTGTAAAACTCGTTTGCCACATTTTCTTTTTTTCAATAATGTTTTCCTGCAAAAAAGAATTTTCATGTGAGGAATGCAGTGAAGGTAACAAACCACCCATCGCTTTAGCAGGACTTGACCAGGTAATTACTTTACCAACCGACAGTGTTTCACTGGACGGCAGTTTATCCAGTGACCCGGATGGGACGATAAGCAGTTTTCTCTGGACAAAAATTTCAGGTCCTGCTTCTTTTTCTGTTGCTAATGCATCGGTATCAAAAACAGTTGTAATTAATTTGATTGTTGCTGTTTACCAGTTTGAATTGAAAGTAAAAGATAAAGAAGGCCTTTCCGCAAAAGATACTATGCAGGTAATGGTAATAGACCCGGCACATCCAAACCGGCCACCAGTAGCTGATGCAAGCATTGATCAAACAGTCACATTACCGGTAAATACTGCTTTACTAGATGGCAGTGGCTCCTTTGACCTGGATAATAATATAGCGAGTTATGCCTGGACAAAAATTTCAGGCCCGGCATCGTTCAGTATTTTAAATCCAGGCAATGAAATTACCCAACTTACAAACCTTGTACTGGGCATTTACCAGTTTGAATTAAAAGTAACCGATGCTGGTTTATTGTTCTCAAAAGATACAATGCAGATTACTGTAACCCATCAAACACCTCCGCTACCAGGTTCATGCGGCTCTATTACCAGGCCTTTAATATCAGCTCATCTTATTCCAATCGGGACTCTATCACTTGCAAGAAGTGGATTTTCTGTCGCTGCAACTG
>JBPPMM010000167.1:0-7396 GCA_051306075.1 Chitinophagaceae bacterium | reverse complement strand
GAATTGGCGAACCGGGATATATGGAACGTGCCGGCCATATCACTTACCAGTATGATCAGAAAAACAATCCCCTGTACGCAAACAGGGAGCTCCTCACTTTATTCTGGCAGGCTGTTTCAAAAAATAACATAAAAGTGGAAGATCATTTTGATGCCCAATTGCAACCGGAAGACAAATTTGTTTATGAATACCAATATAATAATAACGGCTTACCGGCGAGTGCATCGGTGAAAAAAGGCCTGCCCGGGCAACCAGGCTCAAATAGCCAGCTGCATTTTTCATATCAGTAAGAAAAAGTAAAAGTATAAGAGGCCGCTTCGAATGCGGCCTCTTTCTATATAATGAAGGCAAACCGATATACAGAAAAATAAGCTGGATTATTTTTGGGGTTTTGCTACACGGGCATGCTGGTAAAGAAGATTGATTTTACCTGCTTTATCAAAGCGCCAGGTTTCCTGCAATTGAACGGAATCAATTTTGCCACTCTTCAGTTTATTGACTTCAGTTCCCCAGATGCAAACCCAATCTTCATTCATGTCTGTGCTTTTTACTGCAAAAATCGCATGTACTGTACTTTTTATTTCTGAAAACATATCGCGGTAGTTTTGAACACTGGCTAAAGCACTGTCCCTGGTGCCTGCAATGACCGTACCGTCACTGGTGAACATGCTGACCGAATCAGCAAATCGCATTTTGGATGTTTCCAGGTTACCATTGTCCCAATCTTTCCAAAGAGCCAGTACGGTTTCAGCATTTTTCGGATCACCCATTTCAAAGGAGGAAGAATAGGAGGGCGAAAAGCCCTGCATATTCATATCAACTTTCGCAGCAGTTGTTTCTTTTGTCGCTTCCGGAGATGTTTTTTCGGCTGTATTGCATGCAACAAGGCAGGCAATGAATAAACCAATGAAAATTTTTCTCATAATAGATTGATTTTGGTTTGAAAAAATAATGAACGGCACGATTAATAGAGCTTTCAGAAATGGGTGGACAAGCTTTCCTGGGGAGTATGCAAATCTACATACTCTTTTAAGTTTAGAAATAAATAAAGAGGTATCCGGATGAAACCAATTAGTTGTTAGCAGGCCTTAACCGGCCTTATGAATGGATTAAATGTTGAGAATTATGATAAAAGCGCTAAATAATTGCGCTTTTTTGCGTCGGGAAATCCCGTATACATACCTGCGAAAAAAGAGTAGTTATGATATTGTACACAAAACAGAAAAGGACTTGTTTTGTGTTTATAATTATTCATTATGCAATTGATGATGTACATCGGAAACGACCTGATAGAAGCCATACCATTGGACCTCGACAGGATTGCAAAGCCCGGCTATGTTGGAGGGTTCAAACGCTTTTTGAAACAAAAGTATTTTGAATTGATCCGGCAATTTCCTGAACCCCCGGAATTTTTAATTGTAAATCCAGCCCAGCCTTCAGGCCGGTAATATACAACTGGTCATTATAAAAAGCAGGTGCAAAAAACCATCGTAAAACTTTACTCTTCCGTAGATTTTACAGCTTACATGATCGGAGAAAATAAGCGGGCAATCTTTTCAGGAAATTGTTCATAACCCGATCGCTGCGCCCAGGCTTTTGGGTCAATTTTTTCAGCCTCTTTTAAATCATCAAAAAACACTTTACGCATTTCCTTTGCAAAAGGTTTGTCATACACAATTGCATTTACTTCAAAATTCAATTCAAAGCTCCTGTGATCCATATTTGCTGTTCCTACAATAGACAGCATGCCGTCAGTCACCATGGTTTTAGCATGAACAAACCCTTTTTGATACAGGTAGATATCAACCCCTGCCTGCAGTAGTTGGTTATAATTTGATTTGGAAGCTGCGTTGATGAAATTCGAATCGCAAATTCCCGGTGCAAGCAACTTTACAGACAGACCGCTCAGGGCAGCAATCCGCAAGGCTTCTATCATACTATCACCGGGAACAAAATACGGCGTGGTAATTAATATTTCTTCCTTTGCCAGGTAAATGGCCTGTAATATTGAAAACAAAATTGAAGGCTGGTCCGAATCAGGGCCACTTGCTGCCACCTGTACATACACATCTTCTTT
Organism: Chitinophagaceae bacterium; assembly: GCA_051306075.1. GTDB lineage: Bacteria > Bacteroidota > Bacteroidia > Chitinophagales > Chitinophagaceae > Terrimonas_B. The sequence goes on along the minus strand of JBPPMM010000167.1, from coordinate 5,319 downwards.
AATTGTTTTATTAGGTACAAAATGAAGATCCGCTGGTTTCAATTTTTGAGGACAACAAAAATTCCAATCAGAAATAAAAAGATATTGCAGGTAATAAACTCCCGGACCATCCATACGCAAATGAGTATCCCGCCAGAATAATTGACCGGGTTTATTATTTATATATTTATCACTGACATTAATGCCGCCTACAAAAGCCGTTTGCCCATCCACTACTATAATCTTTCTGTGATTACGATAATTCATACGGTTGGCCAGCAAATAAAAATGAACTTTGTGAAAAGGATGAACCTGAATGCCTGCCTCCTGCATCCGTTTTTCTATTTTACTTTTAATAGCGGGACTTCCAAAATCATCGTATATAAAACGAACCTCTACACCCTCTCTCGCTTTTTTTATTAATAATTCAATAATGGTTTTACCAATTTCGTCCTGTTCATAGATGTAATATTCCAGGTGAATATGTTGTTTAGCGTTTTGCAGAACCTCCATCACTTCGGGAAATTTTTCCTCCCCGTTCACCAGCAGTTTTACTTTGTTTTTCCGGGTAAGCGGACTTTGAAGATCCCGGATCAACATCGTGCTTAATTCTGAATTGTCTGTACCGGCCAGGTCTTTTTTTTGCAGGGTTTCCCCGGAAAAAGGGTTGATCTCTTTTTTTAACTTAGCCAATATCTTTTCATCTTGCGCCTTCTTTTTATTGTATAATTTATTTCTCCAGTAATTAACTCCAAATAAAAGGTAAAAGCCAATGCCGATAACAGGAACAAAAATGCAGAAAAGCAGATAGGCCATGGCCTTGTTGTTACTGCGGGTATCGAAAATAATACGGAGGCAAATAAATAAAAGAATTATAAGATAAATTATTCCAACGATCCAGGTCCAGTTCCAATTCCAGTTCATGTATTTCGCTTTTCGTTTTTGATGATAGTATAGCCGCTCAAACAGACAACCTGTTTCCAATCAAATCTATGAAATTATAAAAGTTAACAAGGGATAAATCTGTTTAAAAATAGTTGGCGACATTCCCAAAAATTAATTACCTGTTTCTTGCATCAGACCAATTATAAAAAACATACCGGAATAGGCCCAAACCCTAAAAAAGTGTGCGGATCAATCCCGCACACTTCGTATTAGTTTTACCTGTATTCAAACTTATGTTTCTATTTTAATTTGCAATTAAACTTTTCTCTTCTTAATAATTTTTAATACTATATTTTATACCTTTTGCTTAAAGGACAACTAATCAAATCCGGTTTTAATCAAACAACGCATCCGCATATCCTTTGTAGACGAAATTCCAACCGGCCTCTGATTTTCTTTTATATAGCCTGCAAACTGGCTTTTAAATTATATGGAATAAATAACCGCTGGCTATAAGGGAATGTTGCCGTGCTTCTTCCTGGGTAATTTAGCCACTTTGTTTTCTAACATGGCGAAAGCCTTTATCAATTTGATCCGGGTGTCTTTAGGCTCTATCACTTCATCAATAAATCCCCTCTCTGCGGCAAGATAGGGTGTAGCAAATTTTTCTGCATACTCAACTTCCTTTTCAGCCAATTTTTTGGCAGGATCAGCTGCCTCCATAATTTCTTTTTTGAAAATAATTTCACTGGCTCCTTTGGCACCCATTACAGCAATTTCGGCTGTTGGCCAGGCAAAGTTCATGTCGGCCCCGATATGTTTTGAATTCATAACATCATAAGCTCCACCATATGCTTTCCTGGTAATCACGGTAACCCTCGGCACCGTGGCCTCACTGAATGCATATAATAATTTAGCCCCGTTGGTAATGATGCCATGCCATTCCTGGTCGGTTCCCGGGAGAAATCCCGGTACATCCACCAATACCAGTAAGGGAATATTAAAACAATCGCAAAACCTGGTAAACCTGGCAGCTTTTTTTGAGCTATCGATATCCAATACTCCGGCCAGCTTCATGGGTTGATTGGCTACAATTCCAATGCTTCTGCCCCCAAGCCTTGCAAAACCAACAACGATGTTGCCCGCATAGTCTTTATGAATTTCAAAAAAGGATCCTTCATCACAAATACCGGAAATAACGGACCGCATATCATAAGGCTGGTTACTGCTTTCGGGAATGATCGATTCCAATAATTCTCTCGTCTCATCACTCATTGTGTATGAAATCTTCGGAGTAGTGTCCTCACAGTTTTGCGGCATATAACTCAATAATGTTTTTATTTGGGTTATACACTCCATATCATTGGCTGCTGTTAAATGCGTTACCCCGGATTTGGTGGAATGAGTAGAAGCGCCACCCAATTCTTCAGAACTCACTGCTTCATTGGTCACTGTTTTTACTACACTGGGACCTGTAACAAACATATAGCTGGTATTTTCCACCATCAGCGTAAAATCGGTCATAGCAGGTGAATAGACAGCGCCCCCGGCGCAAGGCCCCATGACAGCTGATATTTGCGGAATAACACCCGAAGACAATACATTTCTGTAAAAGATATCTGCATAGCCACCCAATGATCTTACGCCTTCCTGTATCCTTGCGCCCCCGGAATCATTTAACCCAATCATTGGAGCTCCGGTTTTTATTGCCAGGTCCATTACTTTGCAGATCTTTTCTGCATGGGTTTCCGATAAAGCTCCGCCAAACACGGTGAAGTCCTGTGCAAAAACATATACCAGGCGGCCATTAACCGTGCCGTAACCCGTTACTACACCATCACCATAAAATTGCTGATCTTCCATGCCGAAATCCCTGGTTCTATGAATAACCAAAGCTCCAATCTCCTCAAATGAACCCGGATCCATTAAAAGCTGAATACGTTCCCATGCCGTCAGCTTTCCTTTTTTATGCTGGCTGGCAATTCTATCCAACCCTCCGCCCAGTTTTCCCTCTTCCAATTTTTTTCTTAATATGCCGGTTTTCAATTTTTTCATTTGAAGTCAAATTAAACGATTTGGTGTTTAACTAAAGAGCTGTAAATTTTATTCCATCCTTGTGTAATCTTAGCTGGCAAATCATTTTTCAAATAACCGCTGAGTCCAATTTGTTGGCACAGGCTCCACTGGTTTTATTTCATTTTTTTTATCCAGGAAATATTTTAATGCAATAACTGCTGCAAAGCCGGCATTAGATTTTTGACTGTCCATTAATTTTTCAAGAGTATAATAATCCTGTACAAAATGTGTATCAAACCTTCCAGATAAAAAAGCTTCATTTTCAAACACAAAACTTCCGAATGGTAAAGTAGTTGCCACACCTTCGATTTTATATTCCCGGATCGCTGCTTTCATTTTTTGAATGGCTTCCATCCTGTTTTTGCCATGGGTAACCAATTTAGCAATCATAGGATCATAATAAACGGGAATATCCATTCCTTCTTCATACCCATCATCTACGCGGATACCATCTCCCTGCGGTTTTATATATTTAGTAAGCGTACCTACTGAAGGTAAAAAGTCATTCAATGGATCTTCAGCATACACTCTTAGCTCAACGGAATGGCCATTGATAGAAAGGTCATCCTGCGTGAAACCCAGCTTCTCACCTCTTGCTATTTTTATTTGCTCTTCAACCAAATCTATACCTGTTATCATTTCAGTAACGGGATGCTCTACCTGCAGGCGGGTATTCATTTCCAGGAAATAAAAATTAAGCTGGTCGTCCAATAAAAATTCGACTGTACCCGTGCTTGTATAGTTACAGGATTTAGCAACCATTACGGCTGCTTCACCCATTTTTTTTCTTAATTCAGGAGTAAGTACGGATGAAGGTGATTCTTCCACCACTTTTTGATGGCGCCGCTGAATGCTGCACTCCCGCTCAAACAAATGAACAATATTGCCGTGTTGATCGGCCAGTACCTGTATTTCAATATGCCGCGGAGAGCTGACATATTTCTCAACGAAAACTGATCCATCCCCAAAAGAAGATCGGGCTTCGCTGACAGCTCTTTGCATTTGTTCTTCCAGGTCATTTGCTTTTTCCACTATCCGCATGCCTTTACCTCCTCCACCTGCAGAAGCTTTAATTAAAACTGGATAACCAATTTTATCCGCAACCTCTTTTGCAAGCTCGATATCTTCTATGGCGCCTTCTGTACCCGGCACCATAGGAATGCCATATTTTTTTACGCTTTCTTTTGCTGCCAGCTTAGAACCCATTATTCGCATTGCATCAGCTCCCGGCCCTATAAACTGCATGCCGGTATTATTTACCTTTTGTGAAAACTCAGCGTTCTCACTTAAAAAACCATAGCCCGGATGAATGCCGTCGGCTCCTGTTTCCAATGCGCAGTCAATTATTCTATCACTATTAAGGTAGGATTGATTAGAAGGAGATGGTCCGATATAAACAGCTTCATCAGCATAAAATACATGCGGGGACCGGCGGTCGGCATCAGAGTATACCGCCACCGATTTTATTCCCATTTTATGTAAGGTTCGCATAATACGCAATGCGATTTCCCCCCGGTTGGCAACTAAAATTTTTTGCATGTTTCGTCCGTTATTTCCTGATTTATTCTTATTCCAATTCAACCAATACTTGTCCTTTTTCCACCGCTTGTCCGGCAATGACGGCTACTTTTTTTATCCTCGCTTGTGTATGGATCAGGATGCTGTTTTCCATCTTCATCGCTTCCAGGATAATAATCTTGTCGCCATCATTTACTTCTTGCCCATCCTTTACTGCAATTTCTAAAACAAGACCTGGCATGGGTGCTTTTATTTCTTTAATATGCTTATTGGTTACCGAATTATAACCCATTTGCTCCAGCAACTGGTCCAGTTCATCCTGGATTTCGATTTCAAATAATTCACCTTCTGCTTCGATCAATAAGTTTTTTCCGCCGGCACCAGTTTTTGAAACAAGGGCGTTGATACTCCGGTTATCTTTTAATAGATTGAATCGGTTTGATGCAGTTTGTACGAGGTTGGCATCGCTGATCTCTTTTTCTGTTAATGAGAAAATAAGTCCATTGACTTTTACTTTGTACGTCTTCCCGGCATCTGTCATAAGTGAAAGATTATCCTGTAAATTAAGTAATCTGTATGGAGAAAACCATTCTATAGTTTCGCAAAGCTATAACTGCAATTTAGAAAGACTTCATTCTTCATTTAAGAAGCCAATTGTGGATTGGTAACTTATCCCTTTCAAATACAGGCAAAGGAACCATTAATGCTTTACCAGGTGAAGTAAAATTTGTATGCCCACTAACAGAATCCAGCGTTTCAGCATTGTCTTTAGCGTATTGCTCCAGCTTGTTGAGCACTGAAAGAGAAATCAGTAACCATAAAACACCAATAATAAACCCTGCAAGCACATCACTGGCATAA
>JBPPMM010000127.1:0-5156 GCA_051306075.1 Chitinophagaceae bacterium | reverse complement strand
AATGATGAGAAAAAGGCTATATATATTGATATTGCAGATTCAGGAAAGGGGATAAGTAAGCAAAATATTGCCAGGGTATTTAAACCAGGGTTTACAACTAAAAAAAGAGGGTGGGGGCTTGGACTTAGTTTATCAAAGCGTATCATCAGCCAGTATCATAAAGGGGAAATATTTGTAAAACAATCCGAAGCAGGAAAAGGAACTACTTTCAGAATTGTTCTGAAAAAATAATCCGCTTACATTTGCAATCCTTAACAGCAAAGAAAAGGAAATGCCCAGGTGGCGAAATTGGTAGACGCACTACCTTGAGGTGGTAGCGCTGGAAACGGCGTGCTGGTTCGAATCCAGTCTTGGGCACCTGAGTGGACAGATCGAAATTTGATTCGGTTTGTCCATTTTTATTAGGCTGAAACCCTTATCCATACTGTATATTACCTCAACAGCCTCGTTCATCCTAGCGGTTCGATATTGGAATCCGTCAAAAACGAGTTTTTCAGGATATATCAAACCAATTATTTCCCGCTTGCCCGGCTTTCATATAGCATGTCAAGAGAAGAAAGTGTTGTAATTGCTTTATTCAGAAGCGGTTCTATGCTGTTGGTTTCTTTTGACGGCTCAATTAGCCTGGATTCCAAACTCGTAATTCGTTTTTCATAATCGCCTTTTATTGAACGATAGTCAGAAGGCCCAATCTCATTAGGCAAGGGCAATTTTCGGGCATTACTAAGCACTTTATTAGCTTTTTCTAATGCTTCCTTTATTTGCTTTTTGTCTTCTCTCTGCGACTTGGTTTTAGTCTTAAATTCATCCTGAAGAACGGCTGAATACACTTCGGTCATGCCCAGCTGCCCGCACCACATAGAAGTTGAAGGAGTATCAATAATAAATTGCACATGATAGTATACTATTTTTGACTGAAAAGGAATTATTTTTTAGCTGGTAAGGATTACTACTCATATGAGTTTTATCAAGTTCATATCTTAAGAACTGATCCTTTTTCATAATCCATCCATCAAACCTTTGATATATCCCACGCCAAAAAGATTTCCTTTCAATTCATACCCTGCATGGCTATTACTTTCGCCACACATCGTGGGTACATGGTCTGACCGAAGAGGGCCGGAAAAACCAATTCGTTTATACGCCTTCATCATCCGGAACATATCGGTGGGGCCATTATCATGAAATGTTTCGCTGAAATTTTCTGCTGTACCCTTAACATCTCTGATATGCACAAAATATATCCTTGTTTTAAACTCTTCAATCAATGCTTCTACATCTTCGCCCATGGTGGTGTAGGTTCCCTGGCAAAAGGTGAGGCCGTGCGATGGACTATTACTTAAAGACAATGCCTTTCGTATGCCATCCGCATCAATAAAAATCCTTCCAATACCACGTAAAGGTGATACAGGTGGGTCATCAGGATGCAGTGCCAACTTAACACCTGCCTGTTCTGCAACAGGTATTACACTTATAATAAAATATTGATAGTTTTCATATATCTTTTGCGCACTTACTTCACCAAATTCTGTTAAAGGTTGGTCATTTGCAACGGCAGCATCAAAACCGCTGACTGATGCTCCAGCCCTTTCTGGTATATTAGTTGTTGTTCTGTACCAGCCAATACCTGCCATAAAATTGTAGCACAATAATTTAACCCCCAGCTGCCCCATATTCACCAACATCTTTTTATACAATTCTATGCCTTCAACTCATCCGGGAGCGATATAATAAAGCAAGAAGTTCCTCTAAATAAAATTCCAAAAAATTACATTTCACACGTGTATGTTGTCTTTTTTTAAATACATAAGTTTTTTGCGGTTACTCCTGTTGCACCTATTATGAAATTAGTGCGCATAAGAATCGTCAGGACTTTATTGCAATATCGGAAATACACCTTCGGAAGCCCTAATTAAATAAAAAGTATTTGAAAAGAGAAAAACAAAGTGAATGGAGCAGATTTAGATTAAGGGAAAAAAATTTGTTTAATTTAAAAAAATAAGTAATCTTTCCTATACAATTAGGTAAAAAAGAAACTATACGAAAAGCTTTGAGAACAAATCCATATACCGCACCTAATGTTAGATAAGAGCAATGTCAGAGTTGCGGACTGCAATTTTATGGGTACAAAGCTTTTACTTTTCCAATATTTAAAATAAATGAGAAATAATCTGCTATTTATTTAATTAACTAATAGTCGGTTAGTTATATTTTTATTCAAAAGTTTTTGTTTGATAATGAGAAAGTGTTTGTCTTATGATACACGTCTTATGATACAATTTTGCTGCTTGTAAAATAGTTTTAACCATCAAAATGTCGATTTTTATAGTATTAACTACAGTTGTTTTGCTGATTGTTGCTTTATATAGCAATAAGGCAAGGCCATCTGTCCTGTTCTTAATGGCTGTTTTTGTATTTCTGTTTTTTGGCGTTCTCAAACCCGAAGAAGTATTGAAGGGGTTATCCAACAAACAGGTTATTGTTATCTTTTTATTACTTATACTTTCTACCGGATTTAAAAAAGAGTTTGGCTATGGTTTTTTCAATTATCTCTTTAAACAAAATCTGCGTCCCAAACAGTTTTTACTTCGCCTGATGCTGTTCGTTTCCTCCTGCTCTCCCTTTATCAACAATACACCCATTGTAGCATTCATGATACCGTATGTAAAAGACTGGGTGGACCTCAAAGGATGGCCTGCATCTAAATTCATGATACCCTTGTGTTTTGCAACTGTACTGGGTGGCATGATCACGGTAATTGGCACTTCTACCAATCTTTTGTTAAATGGCCTGATTGCTGAAGCTGGCTTAACGTTGTTAAGCTATAAAGATTTTCTTTTTATGGGATTGATTGTAACCGTATTGGGATTAACGTATTTATATACTATTGGTTACACTTTATTGCCCGATAAAAAAAGCGCTACCAAAGAAATGGAAGAAAACATGAATGAATACGTAGTTGAAACAGTGGTAGAACCTTCCTCCATATTGATTGGTGAACCCATCAAAACGCATTTGCGTAATTTAAAAGATATCTACCTTTTCGAGATCGTACGCAACGGTAAATCAATTTTTCCGGTATCGCCGGAAGAGAAAGTGCAGGGAAACGACCGGCTTTATTTTTCCGGACGAACTGGCGCCATAGCGCAATTGGTGAAAGAAGTAAAAGGTTTAAACTTGCCAGATACTACTACTCTCAATAAATACCGGCACCACCACTATGAAGAAGCAATTATTCCTGTTAACTCTAATTTGATTGGAAAAAAAATCCGGGAATCAAATTTCCGACAGCGATACAATGCTTCTATTATAGCGCTTCACCGGCAGGGTAAAAGAATTTCTGGTCCGGTTGGAGAAACTATTTTGAATGCCGGAGATTTAGTGCTGCTGTTGGGAGGCGATAAAATGCATCCCCATCATTCTGACTTATTCCTGCTTAAGCGGCACGATATACAAATGGTTAGAAGAAAAAAAACCTTCCTGGATAAAATAGCTCCTTTTGTTGCATTGGCACTATTGGTCTTAGGGATTACAAGGGTTTTAGATTTATTTATTGCTACATCGCTGGCAATACTGGTATTCGTAGCTATTAAAACGCTTCGATTTAACGACTTAAAAAATGCTTTTGATTTTGATTTGGCTGTTTTGTTAATAGCTTCCCTGGCTATTGGCCTGGCCCTTTCTAAATCAGGAGCAGCGCATTGGGTTGCAACAGGAGTATTGAGTATAAGCGGTACTCATCCGGTTGCAGCTATATCCCTGCTGTTTGCCGTTACATTATTAATAACTGCTGTTATATCCAATCTAGCTACAGTAGCCTTAGTTTTCCCCCTGGCCGTCTCCCTGGCCAACCAATTGCACATTAGTACTACACCTGTTTTTGTGGCTATTGCTTTTGCTGCATCTTGCGATTTTATGTCGCCGATTGGTTATCAATGCAATTTAATGGTATACGGACCGGGTAATTATTCTTTTAAAGATTTTTTCAAAATAGGTTTTCCGCTTACACTACTTTATGCTTCGGCATGCATTATTTTTATTTCATGGTATTACAATTTATAACTATGGTCAATACAATCTTTCCTTTCGATTCTAAGATTACCCACGAGCAACGCAAAAAATTAATGATGCAGGAGCCACGGCTTATCTGGCTTACAGGCCTGTCAGGGTCGGGCAAAACAACATTAGCCCTTCGCCTGGAACACTATTTTTTCTCTAAAGGCTTTAAAGTGTTTATACTTGATGGAGACAATGTACGTAATGGACTTTGTAAAGATTTAGGTTTTTCAGAAGACGACCGCAAAGAAAATATGCGCAGAGTAGGGGAAGTAGCAAAGTTGATGCTGGATTCAGGTCTTATTGTTATCAGTGCTTTTATCTCGCCATGCGGAGACGACCGCCTGGCAATTAAAAATATTGTTGGAGAGCACCGGTTTACTGAAGTGTATGTAAACTGTTCCGTTGAAGTATGTGAGGAGCGTGATGTGAAAGGATTGTATGCCAAGGCAAGGAAAGGTATTATTCCCAATTTTACCGGCATCAGTGCTCCCTATGATCCGCCTGTTTTGCCTGATTTAGAGGTACTGACTGGCGACGAAACGGTGGAAGAATCAGTGCAAAAGATTATTAAATTAGTAGAGCCCATTATCAGTATATAATTTCTAACAGAATACAATTTACACTAACTATGATTGATATAACACATTTGCTGGAGTTAGCCAAAAATGCTGCGCTACAGGCAGGAAAAGCGATATTAGAAGTGTATGCTTCCGGGGACTTTGGCGTGGAGATGAAAAGCGATAAGTCACCCCTTACTTTAGCAGATAAAGCAGCCCATTCGATTATTGTTTCACAACTGGAGGATACGGGTTTACCTATTCTGTCGGAAGAAGGGAGTTCTATTAGTTACACTGACCGTAAAAGCTGGGAATATTTCTGGCTGATTGATCCCCTGGATGGAACAAAGGAATTTATAAAAAGAACCGGTGAGTTTACGGTGAATATTGCTTTGATGAGTTCCAATATTCCTGTTGCCGGTGTAGTATATGCACCCTGCATTAATATGCTATATTATGGCTCGAAAGAAACAGGAGTTTATAAAATAGATAATGGAAATAAAGTACAATTATCTTTTATCTTAAAAAAAAGGACAATCG
>JBPPMM010000706.1:0-2505 GCA_051306075.1 Chitinophagaceae bacterium | reverse complement strand
ATTGCCGGGCAACATGGCCAGGTGCTTAAATCCAAATTCCTCCAATTGTTTCCGGCTGATGCCCATTTTCGTTTTATTATTAAACGCCTCGCTTAATCCATAAAGAAACTGTTCTTTAGATGGTTCTGAATGAGATGTTATTATTTGGTTGATGGCGGTTAGTGGCATGGCAATGAGTTTAAACTTTAAAAAATACTAATAAATAAAACTGACTGTCAGGAAATTTTCGAAAACTCATTCAGGTCTTGTCTATCTCTCCGGGGGCTTTCTGTAAATGGTATCCGGTTATTGCTTTTATTAACCAAAGAATAAAAAGATTTGATCTGCTCAGCAACGTAAATAATCTGCTCCTCCGTAATCTCAGGAAATATTGGAAGAGAAAGGGAAGATTGAGCCATAAATTCGCTAACCGGAAAATCGCCTTTCTGGTAACCTAAGAATTTAAAACAGTGTTGCAAATGAAGTGGTATTGGATAATGTAGTCCTGTCTCAATCTGCCTCGACTTTAAGAACGCCTGCAGTGCATTTCTTTTTTGAGCCACTACAACAAACAAATGATACGAATGTTTTACATTTGCTGACTCTTGCGGCAATCTTAATTCTTTAATATCTCCAAGGTATTTCTTGTATAATCCGGCTTTCCTTCTTCGTTCATGAAACCATTTTTCTAAATATTTCAATTTTACACCAAGAACAGCACCCTGAATTCCTTCCATCCGATAATTATGTCCAAGCATAATATGCTGGTATTTTTCCTCTGAGCCATGTTCCCGAATTATTTTTATTTTATAAGCTAATGCAGAATCATTAGTGGTAATGGCCCCTCCTTCTCCATAAGCTCCCAGGTTCTTACCGGGATAAAAACTGAAGGAAGCAATTTTCCCCAAACCGCCCACCTTTTGGCCATTATATTCAGCCCCATGTGCCTGCGCCGCATCCTCAACCAGATATAAATTATACTTTTCTGCAATTGCCTTTATTCTGGTCATATCTGCTGGTTGACCGTATAAATGAACGGCTACTATAGCCTTTGTTCTTGAAGTAATTTTAGCTTCGATAAGATCTGGATTAATGTTATAAGAACCCGGATCACAATCTACAAATACGGGAGTGGCTCCGCATAAAGTGGCTCCCCATGCCGTAGCAATAAAAGTATTTGACGGCAGAATAACTTCATCGCCAGGGCCCACATCTAATGCCCATAAAGCGAGATGATTGGCGGCCGTTCCTGAACTGGTCCCATAGCACATCTCAACTTCATGAAATTTTGCAAAATTTTTTTCAAAAGCAGACACCTTAGGACCCAGGATATATTGAGTATTTTCAAGTACCTCATTCAATTCCATGAGCACTTCTTTCTTCACAGATAAATAATTTTGTTTGAGGTCAATAAATGGAACTTTCATAATTGTTATTTTTCGTATTAAATAATTTCTTTTACTACTGTATTATTTATAATTAATGCACTAATGATTTATCTTCTGCAGTATTTCACAACTCTTATTGGCAGGCAATTCTTTTTTCCTTAGATTAAAACCGCTTGATGTGTTACCCTAATAAAGTAATTAAGCTTTCAGGTATAATTTTCTTTCCAAAATCTGGCGAGCTCAGCTGGTAAAACGTGCCATAATTTTTTACACGATTTAAAGAAAATAAGCAAATCCTCATATTTTCTAAAGTTGTCGTTCATCATAATATAATCCGGGTGTGTAATGCTGAGAATAAGTCCGTTATTTTCGCATAGCCAATTTGTCTTTTCCTCCCATATGCTATTATCTTTTTGTTGCAATTGAATCCAAAGAACATGATCCTGGGGCAGCGTGTATGGAAGTTCAATAAACCGGCCGGCCTGAAAAGGCCATATAGAATGAGTTCCCCCTTTCATAGGCTGGAAGGGATCAATATCAAATGTGCTAGCTTCATACAGTACGTCAAAATCCTGTTGCCAGTCAAGATTCCTGTGCACTGCACCACTACGGAATCCGACAGCATGAAATTTCTTAATGGCTTCGTTGATATGCAGTTTGCGGCGGTTGAAAATTTTTCTAGAGAAAAAAAGCTTTCCATCATGATTGTAGTCATGAATGCCGATTTCATGGTTGCTTTCACGAATGAGGTCGAGTATTTCCTTTTTAATTGGATATAGGTGAGGAACAATATTCCAGGATGAAACAAATCCATACTTTCTTTCCACCTCAATAACCTTTGGAATAAAGTCAAATCCTTCCTCTGTTTCTACGTCGTGAGTCAGGACAAGCGCTGCCCTGTTCCCATGAGGCCAGATTGTTTCCCTTCTTTTTCTGAACGTTTCAGAATCTGTATGGTTCAGGTATTCCTTAATCAGTCTGTCAGTAATATACCAGCGTTCAGGAACCTCTATCTGTCTTTTAGATTGCATATATTGGCGTAAACGTAAAGGGATATAAGGTCGCAGATAATAATAGGCCTTTTGTACCTTACTCAGGCGGGGTGGGTTTTCCCTTTCAAGTAACAAATCTGCTATGG
>JBPPMM010000676.1:0-8370 GCA_051306075.1 Chitinophagaceae bacterium | reverse complement strand
CGGACCCTTATATTGTAATAAATCATTTATAAATTTTCGGGATACCGATTCCGTATTCCCTGTAATGTTTTCGGCTAAAATTATTGCGTGATACCCCAGCTGTTCTGCCTTTCCTTTTGCGGCCAATAATGCCAGCCGGTTGTTGCCGATGATTTTTGTAAAGGTATTTTGAAAAAAGAGATCACCGGGTTTAGGCGTTTCTGCCAGCTCAGCTTTTATTCCTCTCTCAATATGGCTTTTGATTGTTGCCGGTATATTTTGCCACGCATTATAGTTTTGAAGCACTTTAAAAGCATCATGGAATGATGAGTTGTCAGGAACAGTTGGACCACTGCCTATACTGCTCATGTCATCACCTACAACATCACTGATCAGGCAGGTATACACCCGGGCTGGCTGAGCTGCTTTTGCCAGTTGACCTCCTTTTATCCTGCTCAAATGTTTTCTTACAATATTTATTTCATCAATCGATGCGCCGCTTTTAACGAGGGTTTCAGATGTTTCCTGCAGATCTGCTAAGCTGCAATTTTCAGGAATATCAGCTAATAATGAAGAGGCTCCGCCACTGAGGAAGATTAGGACAATATCGTCCGGGGAAAGATTATGGACCATTCCGAGTACTGCCTCCCCGGCCCGGATGCTGTTTTCATCGGGGAGGGGATGGCCTGCTTCTATCGTTCTGAATTTTTTTAATGGCAGCGAATGATGGTACTTGGTGATGCAAAGGCCACATGAAATCTGTTTGCCTAAAAAAGTTTCAGCTTCTGCCGCCATGGCCGATGCCGCCTTACCGGCAGCAATAACAATTAATTTTTGTATTGAGGATGGGTCAACGATATATTCGTTTATATGAAGTCCCTTTTTATCCAGGAGCAAATTCTTTTTCATTAGGGCCCGGGGCTGAACGGCATCAATTGCAGCCATCATTATATCACTGGCATGATTTCGAAATTTCATTTGTACAACTCTTATTGTATTGTAAAGATTAAAAAATATCCTTTATAAAAAACAAAAAGGGTGCATTCCACACTGTCGAAAAAGTAAACCCACCCCCTTTGAAGATATTTTATGCGAAATCGCTGCAGCCCCTCCGATGGAGGGATACAAGGTCTGCAAATAAAGATGCGGGGAAGTTATACCTGAGACAAATAGGAATACACACAATAAAAAGCATCCGCCTGGGGCGAATGCTTTAGATAAGACTAACGGCAGGATTATTTGGTAGTTTCTTCTACCATCAGCTGCGAAGCTTCTTTTTGAAGTTCGTACAGCCATTGATCACGAAGTTCGGGAGTGTCGAACATAGTACTGGTTCCTACTACCTGGCCATTTGTACTTTTTACATTAAAAAAATGTTTGCCATGCGTAGATTCTTTTTTTTCTATTGCAGCTGGCATAGGGAGGTTTTTCTTTACGGATTCTATTCCGTTCATTACACTCTCTTTTTGCTTATAGCCTTCACTGGATAAAAGGATTTTACCAGTATTGTCTGTCAGTCGGAAATAATGCTCATTGTTGTTTCCTTTGTATGTTTCAAATTTCATCATAGTAAAATAGTTTAAGTAATTAAATAAAAAGCCGGCAGACTTTTTTTTGCTTTCAATCTTTTTTACGTTTTGCGTATGTGTGATTTAGTATAAGAACAATTTAGGAATACAAAATTAAAAGAGCATTAAAAGGAAATTAAATCATGCAACATAATTTGGTTGGGTTGGATTTATTTTTCGTTCCACTTTAGCATAGGATATGTGTTTTCGTAAAATGGATAGCATCCGCTTCATTATTTTCTGAGTTGGAAAATACCTGCTGTAAGCCAGAACGCTTCCTTCCGTTGAATACAAAGTGAACCGGTATCCGGTCTGATTACAGGTAAATGAAAAGTATTGGGGAAGAAAAATTTGCTTTTGAATCATATTTATATTGTCCAGGCAATCTTCAATACTATTTTCATCTGTCCCAAATAGTATAACCGGTTTTAACCGGATATTCAGGGCATAATGAAAGTGGAACGATCCATTTTGGGATTGTTGTATTTTGAATGTTGTCATTACCTGTAATTCTTTAATTCTATGATTTCCGACGCCGGAATATATTCCTGCATCAGCTTGATCCATTTAGTACATTGTTTTTCAGAATTAAAAGGCATACTATAACCTACAATCGACTGATCATTGCCAATAAGAGTAAACCGGTATTGGTTATTTTTCATTTCTTCAATATGGATACTCGGGCGGTTTTTTATAGTATTTTTTACCTGCTCTATGGCGTGGATACAATCCCTTTTTCTTTCGTAACCATCACTGGCCATAATATTATGACCCGTGTCAGAAATGATTTTATAATAGAATCTGCCATTGTTTCTTTTAAATATCTGGAAGGTTGTCATAAAAATTTAATTTGGGAGAAACATAATGGAACAATAATAAACAACGGAGATTAACATCATTTAAAATTTACATTAAAAGGGGATTAAAGAAACATAAATGCTTAAAACCACGGCGGTTCGGCTATTTTTGTAACATGCAGGGAGTGAGTACATATATGTTTATTCTGGCGGCCTGCCTGCTGGTTATGTTTTCCTATCTTTTTAATCTTTTTTCAAGAAAAACCGGAATTCCTTCTGTTTTACTCCTTATTTTATCGGGGATGGCAGTCCGGGAAATATTTTTTTACCGGGCCGGGTCTATTCGTGTACCTGCCCAGGCCGTGGAATTATTCGGCATCATTGGGTTGATCATGATTATGCTGGAAGCCGGGCTCGATCTCCAGGTAAGCCGGAAGAAATTAACCTTGATACGAAATGCTTTTTTATCGGCACTGATCATTTTAGTTTTATCGGCAGCCGGTTGTTCGGCATTGCTATATACTTATCTCGGCGAAGATTATCTCCGTTGCCTTATTTATGCACTGCCTCTCTCTATAGTGAGCAGCGCCATCGTTATTCCCAGCATTTCTCATTTAAAGGAAATAAAAAAAGAGTTCCTGGTTTACGAAACTTCTTTTTCGGATATCCTGGGAATCATGTTCTTCAATTATATGATCGCAGGCAATTTGCTGCATCCGGGAAATATTGCCATATTCTTTGGTTCAGTAGCACTGGCTGTTCTGTTAAGTATCATACTTTCCTTGCTCATTATATTTATGCTGACCCGGATAACCACTAAGATTCGTTTCTTCCTGGTTTTTGCCGTATTAATATTTTTATATGCAGGAGGTAAAATGCTTAATCTTCCTGCCTTATTCATCATTTTGCTTTTTGGTATGATCGTAAGTAACTGGCAATTGGCATTTTTCCATAGAATTTATAAATGGATATCGTTCCGGCAGGTTAGTGATGTGGGAACACTCCTGCATGCACTTACGGCAGAGAGCAGTTTCCTGATCCGTACTTTCTTCTTTTTTATATTTGGCCTTACAATAGACCTGCGGATTTTATGGGATGAAGAAGTGATAATGGCCGGTAGCCTGCTGGTTGTCATTTTATTTGTTGTCCGTTATATTTATCTGCGCTTTTTTCTCCATGCCCATATCTTTCCTGAGCTTTTTTTTATGCCCAGGGGATTAATCACCATTCTGTTATTTTATAGTATTCCTGATTTCTATAAATTGTCCAAGTTCAATGAAGGAATTTTGTTTTTTGTGATACTGATCACCAGTGTGGTTATGATGATAGGCTCTATAGTTTATGGCCGGCCCAAACTGGAAACAATCAATGATGAAATACCACTCACTAAAGAGAATAATGATATATGGAAGAAATAAAAATATTATTAATAGAAGATGAAAAGAAGATAGCTGATACCCTTTCAAAAGGATTGAAGGAACAAAACTATCACGTGGAAACAGCCTATGATGGAAAGATTGGCTTACGGCTTTTTGAATCGGGCAATTTCAACCTGGTTATTACCGATATAAATCTGCCCGGTATTAATGGGTACGAATTATGTAAAACGATCAGAAGTCGTAATCAGCATGTACCCATCATTATGCTGACTGCTCTCAGCGAAACTGATGATAAAATAGAAGGATTTGATGCCGGTACGGATGATTACCTGATAAAACCTTTTGAATTTAAAGAACTATTGATGCGCATCAGGGCGCTGCTGAAAAGAACCATGAACCAACAATTGCCTTCGGGTAATATATTAAAAGTGGCTGACCTGGAATTAAATGTGGACAGCAAAGAAGTAACAAGAGAAGGAACGCCTATCAATTTAACCGCCAAAGAATTTCAATTACTTGAATACCTGATGCGCAACAGAAACAGGGTAGTATCAAGGGCCGACATTGCAGAACGGGTTTGGGAACTGGATTTTGATACCAAAACCAATGTGATTGATGTGTATGTAAACTTTCTTAGAAAAAAAATTGACAAAGATTTTGAGCCCAAGCTTATTCATACACAAGTGGGGATGGGTTATATGATGAAAGAGAAGTAAGCTTTATGAGCATTAAATATAAAATAGCCTTGCTATTTGCCTTATTGGTTACCCTCATTCTGGCTATTGTAAGTCTGTCCATTTATTTTTTAAACGTAAAAGAAAGAGAAGATACATTTAAGAGACGTTTAAAAAATCGTGCTTTAAGTACTTCAAAAGTATATGCGGATATTCAGGGAGATGATTATTCCATTCTGCGGCGAATGGATACGGCTGCAGTGGCATCCCTATATAAAAAAAGCATCACCATAGCAGAGTTCAATAATGCTCCGGGATATATGTTTTCAGATATTCCGGGTGATTCGTTATTTCTCAATGAAAAAGTTATCAGCCGGGCAAAAATGGATGCCGAATACTACTTTACCTATAAAAATAAAAAAGCAGTGGCCTTGTATTACGAGGGCAATAACAAGGATTTTATAACCGCCGTTTCTTCATCTGATATAGATGGAGAAGAATTTCTGAGGCAATTAAAAAAAATTCTTTTAGGTGCATTATTTCTCGCCGTGGCGCTTTCATTCTTTACCGGGCTCATATTCGCAAAGAATATTATCAGGCCGGTCAAAATAATCACCAGGGAAGTAAACATGATCAGTTCGAATAATCTTTCGCAGCGGATAAAAATAAATGATGCCCGCGATGAGCTGACCTACCTGGCACAAACATTCAATAGTTTGCTTGACCGCTTGCAGGATTCGTTCGCAATGCAGCGAAGATTTATATCCAATGCATCTCATGAATTATCAACGCCGCTCACCTCTATATCCAGCCAGGTAGAAGTGGCCTTGCAAAAAAACAGAACGGAGGAAGATTACAGAGATGTGCTGCAAAGCGTTTATGAAGATATCCGGGAAGTACAGTTATTGACACGCAGTTTGCTTGACATTGCTAAGGCCGGATCCCATGGCAGCATTGATCTCAATGAGGTGAGGTTGGATGAAGTGCTTTTTAAAGTAATTTCTGATGTTCAAAAACAAAATACATCTTACAAAGTATACCTGGATTTGGAAGCTTTTCCTGAGGATGAAAAAATGCTTACGGTGTTTGGAAATGCTAACCTGCTTTATATTGTACTAAAAAACATTATTGAGAATGGTTGTAAATATTCAGATAATAATCAATCATCCATAACCGGGGTCTTTGGCAAAACCCATATTATTCTGAAAGTAGCCAATAAGGGCGATGTAATTTCAGAGGCAGATATCCAGAATATATTTCAACCTTTCTTCCGAACCCATTCTGCGCATCTGAAACCGGGGTTTGGTTTAGGACTAACCCTGGCCAGGCGCATTCTCTCACTTCACAAAGGTACCATTGCGGTTGAATCGAACATGGATATCGGAACCGTGTTTACCATTCAACTGGCCAATTGCTACCAGGATATACATAAGGTTTGATTTCCTATTAATGCTACTATCAGATTTCGCTTCAAATAGTAATGTCTCTAATAATCTTCACCTGCATTTTCAAATGCCCTTGTTTCTATCCTGCGTATCCACGCAGTTTTTAAAAGCATTGAGAGGTTTGGCCTATCTTGCCAGCAGGATTCAGCAGGTAAATACTAAAAGTCAGGAAAGAGGATGTTTGAGAAAGTATTACTTTGTACCTGTTGTTTTACCCATGTTTAAAAACAGACAACAATGAACCAGGCTAATACTTATGTAAGTAAAAGAATTATCCTTTTACTTGTTATACTTTTCATGTTCCAATCAGCAGTATATTCCCAGCAACCGCCGCCTGCAGATAGTTTGCAAAATGATTCTTTGCGCAGGGTGGCGGAAACCATGCTGATTCAGCAACAACAACAGCAGCATATTGACTCAATGATCCGGATTCAGTTGCAGGAGGAATTAAAACAATCAGAGGGTAATGCAAGAAAAACCAGGGAACTGGAAGAGAAACTGGAAGAAATTGCGATCAAGGATTCTGTTCGTAAGGCCGGCCAGTTGCAAAGGATTACCGAGCTTAAGAAAAATTCAACGGGTTATGCTGTAGCTCCTTTTAACGATACCTTATTTTATATTTTCACAAAGACCGGTTCGTTCAGTGCGGCAGAAAGGGCTGCTGCCATTTCCCAGCGAATACAGAATTTATATAATGAACCCTTTTATCGCGGAGATTCTTTAAAAATTAATGAAACTGAAAATGGGGTTGACATACTTTATAATAAAGAGATCATCATTTTATCGGTTACCAATCTGGATGCGCTGTGGATGGATAAGGACGGCAGGCAACTGGCGAACGAATATCTTACTGTAATAAAAAAAGCTATTGCAGATGAAAGAGATGCGAATAGTTTCCGAAACTGGGTAAAACGGATAGCCCTGGTGCTTTTGATCATCCTGGGTTTAAGTTTATTAATTTTTTCCATCAACAAAATATTTAAAAGGATCACCCGGTTCCTGGTTGAAAATGAAAAAAAATATTTTACCGGTTTAAAAATCAGGAATATTAAAATATTCACCGCAGACCAGCATCAACATTTTATTTTAAGGGTGAATAATGTTATACGCATCCTGGTTATTATCCTGGCCGTATATCTTGCACTGCCTTTATTGTTCAGCATATTTCCTGAAACAAAAACCTGGACAGGCACTTTGTTAAAATGGATACTGACGCCAGCCAAATCAGCCTTATGGGGTATACTTGGGTTTTTACCCAGCTTGTTTACCATCCTTGTCATCTATTTTATTTTTCGGTATGCCATCAAGGGTTTAAAATATTTTGCAAAAGAGGTGGAACGGGGACATATTCAATTATCCGGCTTCCATCCCGACTGGGCTCAAACCACAGCGAACATTGTAAAATTCCTGTTGTATGCTTTTATGATGGTTCTTATTTTCCCTTATTTACCCGGATCAGGTTCAGATATTTTTAAAGGGGTTTCCGTTTTTATAGGTGTATTATTTTCATTGGGTTCATCCAGTGCTATTTCAAATATGGTTGCCGGTCTTGTTATCACCTACATGCGGCCTTTTAAAATCGGGGACCGTATAAAGATCGGCGAGATTACAGGTGATGTGATTGAAAAGACAATGTTGGTTACCCGTATAAGAACGATTAAGAACGAAGATATCACCGTGCCGAATTCTACTGTTTTATTAAGCAACACTATAAATTATTCAAGTAATACAAAACCAGAAGACAAGGGATTGATCATCCACACTACCGTTACTATTGGCTATGACATACCCTGGAAAGAAATGAACCAGGCCCTGGTCAATGCCGCCCTGCGTACGGAATTTGTATTGAAAGACCCGCAGCCATTTGTATTGCAAACCAGCCTGGATGATTTTTATGTTTCTTACCAGGTAAACGCATATACAAAAGAAGCTAATAACCTGGCCACAATCTATTCCCAATTGCATCAAAATATCCAGGATTGCTGCAATGAGACTGGCATTGAAATATTATCTCCGCACTACCGCGCCATGCGGGATGGCAATATGTCCACCATTCCATCTGATTATTTAAAGAAAGAGGGAAAGCCATCAGAAAATGAAAAAAAAGATCAGCAGAGAAAAGAATAAGTCTTTAGGGGTTGGTCTTAATATCAATACAACAAGCATAGTATTCGGTCCGGAACGATATTCGTTTCCTTTTTCAATAGTTGACCCTGCATTTTAGTTGCGTCAATTATTCTGGATAGGCAGGCAAAATTTTTCCGTATTTAAATTGTTTGAAAATCGTAATGATCGCTTTGAACTTCGTTATAAAAATGGCATTGAGTAAAGTTCCTTTGCATCTTGAAATGATTAAAAAATTATTTAAACACGATGCACAAAAAAACAGTTTTATTAGTTTTTATCATCTTCCTGTTTGCTCACCTCTCTTATTCGCAAGTAAAGGATAGTACAACCAGTACTGCTCCTTTTTTTTCAGGTTCGGTCAGCCTTACCAATAACGGCATTTCAATTGTACCCAGCTTTTC
>JBPPMM010000669.1:0-2055 GCA_051306075.1 Chitinophagaceae bacterium | reverse complement strand
CATAAACTTTTTGAGCCTTTTTTTACTATGAAAAAAAATGGCACCGGGCTGGGATTGCCGGCATCTTATTCAATCATCCAGTCGCACAAAGGAGATATAAGAGTGGAAAGCCAGTTCGGGAAAGGCACTGAATTCATCATCAGCCTGAATTCTGAAAATTAATTTGGTTTCGATTTGCTCACTCACTGACAGGTGGAAAAATCCTCAAATTGAACCTCCTCTTTAAACTTATTTATCTTTTAGTTGATCAAAATCATAACTAAGTTTATCCATTTGTCCCGTAGATAAATATGATCCTGAATGCACGATTACCCTGTAGCGGAATGTAAGAGATTGACCAGGGCTCAATGAATAATTAAGTTCCTCAGCGCCTTTACTGAATATTTTTCTGCCCAATGGATTAACGGCAAACAAACCATAGCCTCTTGCATGCCAGTACGCCGGATACCCAATGTTGGAAGGATGATCTATAATGGCTATTGTAATTTTCTTATTTTCCTTTCTCCCGGTTAGCATCACCCATTTTCCTTTAGTGCCCCAAACTGAATCGCCTTTCAATCCATTGCTGCTATAATACATGCCGGTAACATTGTTTCCGGAGCCCGGCACTTCCGTAATGTTTCCCTTATCATCAATATAACTGGATGATTCTGTAGAAGGCAATTCAAGTTCTCTTGCCACACGTATGGCCAGCATACCATCTTTCACATCTTTAAATAAAACAGTTGTGTCTGCAGCTGTTAAAGTGGATAGCCGGTCAATGATAAATGTATTCCCATCTACATGGAAAAGAAACGTAGTTTTCTCATTCAACAATGTTACATTATCCGGCCGTATCCACCTGGCTGTAGTTGTGAGGGAAGCCTCATTGCCCTTTGCATTTTTATTGACAATACCCTGGTGTACGATGGAGCCGTACTGATATCTTTTTTCCGGTGATATTGCGGTTGAATTATTCCAGAAATCCAGTCCATTTACGGATTCGTAATTTAACCAGATTCCAGCATGATGCGGGTGATCTGTTCTTTCACCTGGTTCCGGTTGAAAAGGAAATCCCCTGGTAACAGTAATTCCATCCGGCGTATTCACAGGAAAAAGAATTGGCTTTCGGCTGGAATCATAATAACAATAAGCAGTTAATAATTTATTATTGAAATAAACATCCACCTGTTTCATTTTGGAATTTTCTCTGATTTCAAAACCTGCAGGTTGCTGTGAAAAGACCGAAGCACATAAAATTATCAAAGAAAAAACGGAAAGGTATTTATGCATGATCAACAATTAATACTTGAATACTTTGCCATCGGCCATTACTTCCTGTGTTGCTTCATCAAATGTCACTTTAGTTCCGGTTCTTATAGCAGCATTGGTCATGATGGTGGCAATTGAATGGCTATAGCCAGCTTCTACGGGTGCATTAGTAGGTTTTCGGCTGCGTACACAATCCATAAAATTTCGCATATGGCTGCTGGTTAATTTGTCGCCGCCGGTATTTGCAGATGCAATCACTTTTTCGGAGGCATCTGCCAGCAACATTTCGGGCAAAAGATTTGCTTTCATATTCATAGCGGATGCAAAATTTTGTTGCAACCCCCCGGCCGGAGAAACTTTATTGGTGATAAGATTCAGTTCGCCGCCATTGGAATAATATATCTCAGCAGGCCTTTCATCACCATTATGCATGCGGGAACTAAAGGTAACCTGGAAGCCAGTTGAAGAATCGTTTTGCGGTCCGTACTCAAAAACAGCTGTTGTAGTATCCCAATTTCTTCTGCCATCTTTCCACATATAAACACCGCCATTGGCAACAACACTCCGCGGATGTTGTAATTTACTAAACCAGTGAACTGTATCAATCTGGTGGCTCATCCATTGGCCCGGCATGCCGGAGGAATAAGGCCAGAATAACCGGAACTCAAGGTATTTGCGGGGATCCCATTCCTCAAACGGACGGTTCATTAAAAACCGCTTCCAGTCTGTATCTTCCTTCCTGCATTTTGCTACAAGCTCGGGTCTTCTCCATCGGCCTGGCTGATTTACATTCCAGGTAAGTTC
>JBPPMM010000548.1:0-3733 GCA_051306075.1 Chitinophagaceae bacterium | reverse complement strand
GATCAGTATGGAATGAGTGGTACGGCCATCATGCTTCCTTTGGTGGTTTTGTACAGTCTAACCATGTTTGGAAGTATAGGTGGAGGTTGGTTCCCGATTTATTTTATAAGAAAGGGATATGAACCTTATGCCGGAAGGATGAGGGCCATGCTGATGATTGCATTTATTCCACTGGTGGTGCTGGCTGCACAGCCATTGGGAGATATTAGTTTTTGGATACCTGTTATTCTTATTGGTATCGCTGCATCTGCACACCAGGCATGGAGTGCCAATTTATTTACCACGGTATCTGATATGTTTCCCAAAAAAGCAATAGGATCTATAATTGGCATTGGAGGAATGGCGGGTGGTATTGGCGGAGTATTGACAACCAAACTCGGCGGTGCCTTATTCGATCATTACAAGGCACTGGGACATATAGGGACCGGTTATACAATCATGTTTGCCATTTGTGGAGTTGCTTACCTGGTAGCATGGATGATTATGAAAACACTGGTACCCAAATACAAACCTATTACGGATTTGTAATTGATTCAGGATTGGAGGAAGCTAAAAATCATATGTTATTAATTTTTTCGGTGCCTGAATTTTATACCCGTATCCTGTTTCGTTTTCTCATTTGCAAACCCATATAACTTCCCCAGATAACAACATTAAAAAGAATGGGCATAAGCAGGCCTTTCACTTCAAATCCATTAAAAAGCGGCTTGCCGAGGTATGTATTCACTACCGTCCACAACCAAATGGTAGGTAATAAGCCAAATAACATTCCATTTATGATAGTTGCATGTTTTATCAGCATCGCATAAATTATTCCCCAGATGCCGCCACTTATAATAAAAATAATTGCACCGGCTGCCTGGTCCATTGGCGGATGAGCGCCGAATGCTCCACGGTACATGAGTACAAAACCTGGCTCGCCCATACCCATCGCCTTTAATAAATACATGATCACTGCCAGAATGATAGCGCCGGTGGCACCTGCAATAAATCCTCGTGTAAGCCTGTTTTTCATGGTTTTAATTTTTACCAAGATAGCTATAAATCACTTGGATATTGCCCTTCTAAATATTCTGATTAAATAATGATGCTTTAGAGAAACTAAAAACACAAGCATCATTATAGTAGGCGAAATAATTTGTGTTCTCTCAACCACCTAATCAGCTGGCGGATTACGAGTGGGATGTCAGGGTATTCTCCTGGTAACAGATCGAAGAACTATTATCGAAGAAAATAGTTCTCTTAATCAGTAATAGCTAAGAAAAAGCGCCTGAACATTGTAACCAATCAACTGTTAAATCAAACGATTTATTAATGGAATAGAAAATATAAAAAGAAAGCTGAAGCTATGTGCTTCAGCTTTGTGCCCGGGACTGGAATCGAACCAGCACATCCTTGCGAACGGCAGATTTTGAGTCTGCTGCGTCTACCAATTCCGCCACCCGGGCTTTTAAAAACAACCAAAAATTTTATTCTAGGGCTGCAATATTACTGCTTTCCGATTAATTGCCTGCGAATAAGATCCACAATTTTCTCAAAAAAGATTTATTGACAACAACTCTTTTTGGGGAAGATGACCTTCCTTATCATTCTCAACAATTTCTTTATCGCCTTCATTATAATTAATTTCTTTAATGGCTAGCCTTTCAAATAAAAAATGATTTTCTATCATTTACCAGTTTCTCTTTTTTTTTTATTTGAGTCAGGACTTTCAAAAATAATTCATTTGCCGCAGCCCCGGAGATTAAAATATAATTTACATTTCTGTTTAAGCCTTTATTTTTACTTTCAGGTTGTGCAGCAATGCGAAGTGAACCGTGTTTTGTCTTAATAAAATCAATTGATGGAAGTGATTATTAAATGCAGCATTCTCCGGAAAAGCACTTTTTCTGAAATTAGTAATTGAAAATTGGATAAAATGACAAGGATAGGACTTATTAAAGAAGGGAAAGTTCCGGCTGATAACCGCGTGGCATTAACTCCGGCCCAGTGCAAGTGGATACATAAAAATTCTTCCCAGGTAAAAATAATTGTTCAGCCTTCGGAAAACCGGTGTTTTTCTGATAAAGAATATTTGTCGGCAGGGGTGGAGCTGAGCAATGATCTGAATGAATGCGATTTCTTAATGGGTATAAAAGAAGTGCCCGTTGATCAATTGATACCAGGAAAAACCTACCTGTTTTTTTCACATACCCGTAAAAAACAACCTTATAATCAAAAACTCCTTCGGGCTATTTTGGATAAGGATATCCGGTTAATAGATTACGAATGCCTGGAGCATGACGACGGGCAGCGCATTATTGGCTTTGGTTTTTTTGCAGGTGTAGTGGGAGCACATAATGGTATTATGGCTTATGGCAAGCGGACAGGTTTGTTCCAGCTGGACCGGGTTTACAAACAAAGAAGTTTCCGTGAGCTGATTCATAATTATTTTGGGTTGCGGTTGCCCAATGTAAAAATTGTGGTGGCCGGTTCAGGCCGGGTGGCTCATGGATTATTGGAGATCATGAACCTGATGGGCATTCATGAAGTGGAACCGGATGATTATCTGGTTCGGCGTTTTTCTTATCCCGTCTACACTCAATTAAAAGGTGCTGATCTGTACATGCACCGGTTAACAGGCAAATACAGCCGCATCGAATTTCATGAACATCCGGAAGAATATACCTGCAAGTTTTTGCCCTATGCTTCTCAAACCGATATTTTGCTGAATGGCATTTACTGGACGCAGGAAGTGCCAAGATTGTTTGAAAAGGAAGATGTGAAGGCCGATGATTTTATTATCCAGACTATTGCTGATATTACAGACGATGTGGATGGCTCCGTTCCTATCAATGCCGGAGATCACACTATTGAAGATCCTATCTATGGAATTGATAAAACCACATTAAAAAAAACGGCTCCTTATCTGCCCAATTCCATTGATATCATGGCGGTTGGTAATTTACCCAATGAATTGCCAAGAGATGCTTCCCGGTATTTTGGTGAACAATTGATAAAATATGTATTGGACGACCTGGTTAAAGGTGGCTCTGTTATCATTGAGCGGGCCACCATGGTGAAAGATGGAGAGTTGACAAATCCGTATACATATCTGAAGGATTATGCAGAAGGAAAATAAATAAATGCATAGTTATAGAGGCAACTCACAAATGAAGATAATAGTCCCGAAGCAGGTTGATGAATTCAGGAGTATATTCATTGAGCTCATTTTTTATCGTCAACTCATCGTTGGTAACATTTTCTATCCTTTCTGTTTTATGTTTTCCTGCCAACATGATCCGGAAATATGGATGATTAACCGATTGTCTGACCAGAGTTTGGCAAGAAATAGCAAGGTTATTTTTTGCAAAAAGATTTTTTAATTCACTATTTCTTTTATAGGGAAATAATAAATAAAACGATCCGCCTGGGTTCAGATGATCTTTAACAATACTCAATAAATTTTCCAATAACAATCCTTCCTTATGATGGGCCTTGTTCTTTTTTGAGCTGACAGATTTTAATTCATTTTCATAAAAAGGCGGGTTGCTAATGATACAATCATATTTCTCCTGGCTAACAAAAAACCTGGCATCTGTGTGAATAATATCTATGTTGCAGGAAAAGGGAGACGCTTGAATATTTTCTTTTGCCTGTTCATACGCCTCCCGGTCTATTTCAATTGCATCTATTCTTGCTTTGGTTTGTTGTGAAAGAATAAGACTAAGCAACCCTGTTCCTGTACCTATGT
>JBPPMM010000502.1:0-7047 GCA_051306075.1 Chitinophagaceae bacterium | reverse complement strand
ACTCTACCTTGCGTGATTTTTACTGGAGATATTCGAGAGGCATTGAGCCATACGACAGCAGTGTTTACCAAATAGAAATTCCCGCCCGGCAAGGCGAGCCATTATCAGCTGATGAAAAAGAAAAATATGCAAACCGCAGCATGTATGAACTTACTTTTAGCAATAAAGGTGGTTTGGTGATGCCCATTATTATTGAGTGGACATATAAAGATGGTACAAAAGAAATAGACAGATTACCCGCACAGGTATGGAGACATAACGAAAACACAGTAGTAAAGACATTTGTAAAAGAAAAAGAGGTGTCTGCTATACAATTGGATCCGCTGCGTGAAACTTCGGATATTAATACAACTAATAATAGCTGGAATATAACAACTCCGCCATCGAGGTTTACCATATTTAAACAAAAAGCCGCAGCCGCCAGGGGCCAGAGCCAGGGTATCAATCCCATGCAGAAAGCAAAAGAGAAAAAAGGGTTTTGATTTGTTATTACCTTTTCAGAAAGTCGCCTAAGTAATAGAGGCGACTTTTTTATTTTTCCTGTTTCAAATTATGATTAGAGAAATGTTATGTTTTATTATTTATTCTTAATACTTCGGCTTCAAATTCATCCATCGTCATGGCATCCTCTATTCTAAACTCACCAATGCGGGTCCGGCACAAACTGCTGAGATAAGCTCCGCAACCCAATGCTTTACCAACATCATGGGCCAGGCTGCGGATATAAGTGCCCGTGCTGCAAACTACCCGGAAATAAACCAATGGCAATTCAACCTTTGATATTTCAAATTCGCTGATCGTTACCTTCCGTGGTTCTATGATCACTTCTTTTCCCTGGCGTGCCAGTTCATACACCCGCTTACCATTTATTTGAATGGCGGAATGAGAGGGAGGCACCTGCATGATTTCACCAGTAAAAGGGATAATTGCTTTTCTGATCTGCTCCTGGGTTATATGTTCAAAAGGCATAAAATTAACAGGCTCCTGTTCCAGGTCGTAAGAAACAGTGGTAGCACCTAAAGTAAATGTGCCGGTATATTCTTTTTCCCGTGCCATATATTCATTTATTTTTTTTGTAAACTTACCGGTACATACAATGAGCAAACCCGTGGCCAGCGGATCCAAAGTACCCGCATGCCCCACTTTTTTAATTTTGATGAGGTTCCTGATCTTTCTTATAACGTCAAATGAAGTCCAGCGCAGTGGCTTATTGATCAATATCACTTTACCTTCCTCAAAACTATTCGGGGTATTCATAATGCAAATGTCGTAGTCGAAGAGTGAAATACGAAACCGGTAAAATTAAAGAGGGGTGATTAATCATTGATGGTAAAAAACTAAACTAGCAAAAGGTGCTTAGGAAAATTACAGATCATTCCTGTTTCAGATCGACATTCTTGTTTTTAGTTCAAGATATTTATTTACTGTATTGACAGTAAGATTTTCTGGTTTGGTCAGGATAGAAAGAATTCCATTCATATGAAGTTCTTTAACCATTAACTTTTTTTCATACAGAAATTTTTCTGCAATGGTTTTTATATAAATATCTTCAAGCTTGAGTGCTTTCTTTTCAGTTAGCTCCTTCAGCCCGGTATTTTCAAAAAAAACTACCAGCAATAAATGATACCGTGCGATGCGCTTTAATGCCGGCATTTCCCGTTTCAAACTTTCCACCGATTCAAAATTGGTAAACAAAATCAGCAGGCTTCTGTTGCTGATGCGGTTGCGTATCACTGAAAATAATTTTTCAAAATCAGGTTCTAAAAATTGTGTTTGCTGTTTGTATAATGTTTCAAGCAACAAGTTCATCTGAGTTGTTTTCTTATCAGCTGCAACAAAAGAATCCAGGTTTTCCGCAAAAGTGATCAACCCTGCTTTATCCTGTTTTACCAGGGCCACATTAGAAAGAATAAGCGAGGCATTGATTGCATAATCCAGCAAGGTCATGCCGCCAAATGGCATTTTCATTACCCGACCTTTGTTGATAATACAATAGATCTGCTGACTGCGTTCGTCTGTAAAGTTATTTACCATCAGGGCTTCTTTACGGGCCGTTGCTTTCCAGTTGATGGTCCGGAAATCATCTCCCCGTACATATTCCTTTATCTGCTCAAACTCCATGCTATGGCCTAGCTTACGAATGCGTTTTACACCTGCTTCCTGCAGCCGGTTGCTGACTGCCAGCAATTGAAACCTCCTCATTTGTATGTAGGAGGGATAAACTTTTACGATATGCCTGGCAGGAAAAACATAGCGACGTTTAACCAATTGTAAAAGGCCGTGAACAAACACATTTATACTTTCAAAAACATATTCGCCCCTGCTAAGAGGTTTCAAAAAATATTCGATTTGCTGTTGCTCACCACTTTCTATTTTTGCTTTGCGCTTCCATTTTCTTGCCTGGAACTGAACGGGGAGTTCGTCAATAACTTCAATTCGGGCAGAAAATGCATAATGATTAAAAACCCGGAGGACTACTTTATTCGGATCACCGATACTGAACCGGTCTGTCGTTTTTCGTTCAGCCGACAATCCCTTTTTTTTCCCATACAATAAAAGTCCGTCAATAATTATGGCTGTTCCCAATAAAAGCAGGATCAATACAGCAATGCGAAAAAGGGCCGGTTGAAAATAACTGGCTACAAATACTACGGCGGCCAGACCGGCAAAGTAGTAAACGATAGTATTGAAGTAGAAAGATTTTATCATATCAATCCTTAATCCAGGTATCTGTGTTTCAAATAATACAAATAGCTATATGCTCATCTCGGC
Source organism: Chitinophagaceae bacterium (assembly GCA_051306075.1). Classification (GTDB taxonomy): domain Bacteria; phylum Bacteroidota; class Bacteroidia; order Chitinophagales; family Chitinophagaceae; genus Terrimonas_B. Next base: position 4,275 of record JBPPMM010000502.1, on the reverse strand, counting down.
ACATCCATGGAATGCATGATCTGCCTGATCACTTCTTCCTCTGTTACACCTTCCATTTCCTTATCAGGAGCCAGTATAATGCGATGGCGCAACACAGGAATTACCACTTCAAGAATATCTTCCGGCAGCACAAAATCTCTTCCCTGCATTGCTGCTATTGCTTTGGATGCATTCATTACGGCCAGTGAAGCCCGGGGAGACGCTCCCAGGTATATCGATTTATGATTGCGGGTCTGGTGAATCAGCCGGGCGATAAACTGCAATAATTTTTCTTCGATAAGAATATTCCTGATTTGCTGCCGCAGGCTATTAATCTGGTCACCATTTAGAACAGGATGAACCATTTCATTCACTTTCATATTACCCATATGATGAAACTGAGTAAGAATGGCTAACTCCTGCATCTCATCGGGATATGGAACTACGATCTTAAAAATAAACCGGTCCAGCTGTGCCTCCGGCAAACGGTAAGTACCTTCCTGTTCTACCGGGTTTTGCGTAGCCATCACAATAAAGGGAGCCGCCATTGGATATGTTTTGCCATCTACAGAAGCCTGGCGTTCTTCCATAACTTCCAGTAATGCAGATTGCGTTTTGGCAGGAGCCCTGTTGATTTCATCAACCAATACTATGTTGCTGAAGATCGGGCCTTTCTTAAATTCAAATACGGCTTCTTTAGAATTAAATACAGGAGTACCCAAAACATCGGATGGCATGAGATCCGGAGTGAATTGAATGCGGGAAAAACCAGCGTTAATACTTCTGGCAACTAATCTTGCCGTCAACGTTTTTGCAACCCCGGGAACACCTTCAATTAACACATGCCCATCGGCCAATAAGGCGGCAATAATCAATTTCACCATTTCATCCTGGCCTACAATCACCTTTTTTATCTCGTTACGAATAGCGGTTACGGCCTCATTCAGGGCAGTCAGATCGGTCCGGGGCTGAAATATTTGTTCTTCCATATTATTCAATTATTTTACTACTCAAAGAATTCTCCCTGCATTTTTATCTTACAGACAAACCTGGCAAAGGAAGCACACTTTAAAACGGCTATGCATTTTTATAAAATTTTTCTAATTGTTTATGAAAGGAAGACAATTGTTTTTCATTGACCACATCGAAGGTATCTAACCGGTTGATAAAAGAAATGATCTCACTAATATCCTCCTGGCTGATATTGGTTTTTAAATGAAGATTATTTACAAAATCTGCATTTAATTCCGAGGTGGGCAATTTATACCGGCTTCGAACATGCTCCAAAAAATAGGCGGCCATCTTTTTACTTAGATTTTTATGATCTCCTTTATCATGATACAATCGCCCGATAGTTTTAACAAACTCCAAAGAATCATTAATTGGTTTTTCCATAATAGGGATAAACCGTTGCTTTCTTCTCATTTCCATTAATACATACACCAATAATGCAAGTAAGCCGGTAAGCAAAGCCCATCTCAGCGAGGGATGTTTCAAAAACCCATTTAACCAATTTGATTCTTTTTGCCCTGGCTGCTTTTTCGTGCTGTAATATTCATCCCATACCACTTTGTTTGTATTGGGAGAAATAACAGACAATGCATTTTCATAATAAGAAATATTGTCCTTATGCAGCAGGAAATAATTACTGAAAGTTAACGGCGCCAGGTGGACAAACAAGTTGCCTTTGCCTGCTTTCAGGTGTATAAAATCGGGCTTATCATTTTTATCATATCCTAAAACAGTTACCACCGCCGTATCCAGTTTATAAAAATAAAAATCATACCTCTTACCTGGATAGGTATATGTTGATGGCTTATGAAATGGTGGTATGGCCAGCGACACGGAAAGTAAATCGGACCCTTCTGTTTGTTCAAAATAATAATAAAGACCTTCCGGTGAATTGGCATCACACTTTAATATTTCGGTAACCTCATAGGACAAGCGCATGGTACTTATAAAAACATCATTCCCCTCTTCCATAAACCGAACCAGTTTTTTCATTTCATATTTGCTGGCATTGAAGTAGGGGCAAACCACGATCAGGGCCTGGCCGGTATCATAATTTGATAAAGAATCCCAGTAGCCGGGTTCCTGCTTACTGGTCATGATGTTTGCCGAGGGAAAGATGGCTTTTAATCCTTCATATGCTACAAAAGTTCCATAAGGAATTTTATCTTTCTTCCGAAAAGTTATGCGCCCATCAAACTGGCGGTTCCTTTTATTTTCGCTGGTAAAGAATAAAAAAATAATGGCCAATGATACCAGGCTTATGAGAATATATGGAAGGAATTTTTTCACTTATTATAAACCGCGTTCAAATATTTCAAAATCTTTTTTTATTACTGCGTATTTTTCTTTATCGATTTCAAACTGACCATACCAGCAATATTCATAATTGCGGGCAAGTTTAAAAAAAGCGGGATACAGGCGGGTTGAATTCAGCTGCATCATATAATCCTGGTTGGTGCCATCCTGCCGATATTGTATGATTTGCCTGTTAGCAAGATTCCGGAGAAGCTGCAGGAAAAGAAGCCGTACAGCGAGCCGGTAATTTTTTATGCTGGTCGCCTTTTCAATTTCCTGTGGATAGTTAATCTGGAAAATATCATCCAATGCTGCGTCCTCATCCTCTGCAGCCAGGCTCTTACTTTTCCTGAATAATCCGGTATGACTATTTGCGAGATAAAGAACTAAAACCGTAATAAATCCTCCAATAATAATCAACCACAATATGGACTGAAAAACAGGGTGTGCCAGAACACCTGAACCATTTTTCTTTTTTTCAGTTTTCTTAAATACTTCATTCGCATACCAAAAGGCATCGTCTCTACGCATCGCTTTTTTTACACTATCTCCCAACCTGCGAAAGGACAGGGTATCGGGTAAGCCACCTGTAAATTCTTTGCGAAGAAAATATTCCTGTTCTGTTTTCTCGTCCTCCTCTTCTTCATCGGAATAATCTTCTGCCACCGCACTATCAACCGGGGCATCCACGGGCACTATTGAATCGAGCTGGTATTTTAATTCAATGGTTGAATCAGGCCATACTTTTTCCTGCGCAGGCAGGGATACTTTCTGGCAAAACAAAAAAAGGAATATTACCGTTTTTATTCCCGGCATCATATGAAAATATTTGCTTCCGGTTTTTTGCACTTATAGTTTCTCCTCATTAATTACTTTTGCCATTTTTCTCCCAAGCCTGATAGGATAAGCAACAAAGTACCAGATTACAAAAACAACTGAAAGGGAAGTGATAATTGTTGTTAATACAGACAGGTCATTATACAACCGGGTGATAAAGCCTTCAAAAAATGCAGCCAGTGCAAAAACCGGCATCAGTCCAATCATAATTTTAACTCCATCCTTCGCCCCCTTCTTTAAGGCATCTATCCGTTTTATGGTTCCGGGAAACAAAAAACTTATTCCCAAAACTATACCGGCCGCGCCGGAAATAATGATAGCTGTCAGCTCCAGTGTACCATGAACAAATACAACCAGGAAAAATTGAAGCCCCAGGCCTTTTGCCGCAAAGAACTGGTCAAAAATTCCGACCATAGCGGCATTTTTCACCAGGAAATTTAAACTGGGAATACCTGCAAAAATTCCGGAGGCAAACATCAAAAAAGAAACCCGGATATTATGGATCATGAGGTGCAGCCAGCTAAGAATTGGATTACCCGATTCATAAATACCAAAAGGATTTCCTTTTTCAATATTATCTAAAGTTTGGTCAACATAACTATCTCCAAAAAAACTTCTCGCCACTCCTTCATCCTGCATTGAAACAAAAAAACCTATGCTAAAAAATATAAGAAATACAATAAATGAAAATAAGACCACCCGGTGATGCCTTCGAATAGTAAGTGGCAGATCATATTTCCAGAAATCGATCAGCCTGTTTGATTCTTCCTTTCGGTTTTTATAAATAGCAAGATATATTTTAGCCGCCTCACTGTTTATGTACTTCGTTACTTTCCCCGAAGGATAAAATGTTTTGGCATAAGCAAGGTCATCAACCAACTGGGTAAAGTCGTTCGCCATTTCATCAGCGTCTTCGGATGGTGCGTGTTGATTTTTCAACCATCGGTCACGGTTCTTTTTTATGAATAAGGCTTCCCTCAATTTCTTTATTTAGTTTGTAAAATACTGTTTTTTATATAAGTTAAAAGTACAGTGAAGAAATTAGGTTAGTAAAAAGCCGGGAGGCGCAAAAATTGTTTTGAGAAAACAAATAAGATCTTGTTCAGGTAATCATCAATTTCAAATAATTTTTATCTGTTTTGAATTTGAAGG
>JBPPMM010000475.1:0-13805 GCA_051306075.1 Chitinophagaceae bacterium | reverse complement strand
AATCTTGTATTGAGATTGATGTTTTTTTGCTGGCTGTTATACTGGACAAATGTGGTGAGAAAAAGCTTGTTCGTAAATGTCATATCAATCCGTGGACCCACCAGCCAGAATCTTGTATTATTCCATGGTGCGGGCAAATGAATATCATTATACACTGTGCTTAACGCAATTCCTACATAGGGTTGAAAACGATATCCTATATCCACAGATGCGCTATACCGGTTTCCATTTGCATAATATCCGCCCGCCCGGGTAGAAATATTGTAAGTAAAGAGTCGCTGCGGCCTTGAAAAATAATCAATACCAAATGCTTTCCACCGGTGCCGGGTGCCGGCAGCTAAAGAATCTTTATTGCTGTTGGTAGGATCAAAAGGCTGCAATAATTCTGTGTAATTGTTTGCCACCCAAATATCAAAAACGCTTTGATCACGAAAATTAAAAATGTACAACAACACATTTTCATTATCTGTTTTTGCCATTGCGCTGTTATAAAAATAAGTGCCGATATACCGTGGACCATGGTTTAATACCCGGCCTGTTTTCTTTGGAAAAAAGAGATAACTGATAGTTGGGTTTAACTTGATATAATTATTGCGGGGCACATAACCCACTTCAGCAATATATTGCTTACCTACATATTCCTGCTGCCAGGCCAGCAACCAATGGCGGCTATTATATTGCAGTAAAGAAGCCTGGGTCCAGCTGTTTTTATCAGATCCGGGAGAAAAAGATTTTAAAACCATCAGCTTGCCAGTCCACAAGTTATTGGATGATGCCAGATTATACTCAGCGCCAAGGTTGCGGTTGTATTGCGAGTATAGTGGTTTGGTACTATCTCTTCCCGGTTCATAATTCAGCGATTGCTTATTAATGAAGATCATGCGGATATTTGATCTGGCAAAAACCTTTCGTTGTAAAGCCACAACACTGAAATTCTGTACAGGCAACCCTGATTCCTGTACTTTTTTTGTCTGCATATCCATAACCCCGATGCGCCAGTTTTTGTCAATATTTCCGCTGAGCCTGGCGCCAAAACTTATAGGAACTCCCAGACCAATACGGCGGGAAAAAAAAGGACGGATATTGGTAAAGCCAAAATTTCCAAACAGATCATTATTTTCCAGGAAGAATTGTCTTCTTTCCGGGAAAAACAATTCGAACCGGTCGAGGTTGGTAACCTGCTTATCCACTTCAACCTGGGAATAATCAGGATTGATCGTCAGGTCTAAATTGAGAGAAGATGTCATAGAAATTTTTGCATCTCCTCCTATTTCTTTGCGAAAAGCTGCTTTGTCACCGGTTACATAATTTTTAGATATTCCGGTTAAGGCATATGGAATAAGCGATAAGTTCAAACCGGGATCAGGAAGTGCCTGGTCCCAGATCAACTGGCCGGTATAGGCCAAAGATGCGGTGGGAAATTGCCGGGGAACCGGGGCCCAAGATGATTTTTCAGCTGCTGTAATATCCAGCCTGCTGAAATTGACACCCCATTGAGTAATTCCTTTTTTATAGCGTATCGTTTTAAAAGGAATAGAAGCTTCAAATATCCATTTGTCCTCATAATTTTTTACAACAGACACCCATTTATTATCCCAGTTAAGATCAGCCTTACCTCCTTCATACAGAGTACCATCCCATTGAGCGCCGGCCGCATTGGCTCCAAAAGTATAACCATTGGTCAGGTCATTAAAGGGATCGAGAAAGAAAATAAAATTGTCATTTTTTCCAAAGCTAAAATCACGGCGCAAAGATTCCACCATATACGGGCCTTTTACCGGCAAGTAGCAAACCGCAATCATATAGAGGTTTTCCTTGTCATAAGCCATTTTTACATCTGTTCGTACACGGGCCTTGCTGGTATCCATGGGCGTTACCATAAAAAAATCTCCTGTAGTTTCAGCTTCCAGCCATGCCTGATCGTTCATTAGGCCATCAATAGCCACCGGCACCGATGTTTTTCGGATATTCAATTCGAACTGGCTGTTTTGTTTCTGGGCGTGGGTAAAAAGAATACCAAAACAAAGTGCCAGGCTGAAAAAATATTTCAAAATATTAGTGAAGATTTATGAGGCCTGAAAGTAATTACTTTTTACAAGATGAGAACCGTTGCAATGCAAAAATTAATGGGTGAAATGACCGTCCATGCTATCATTTTTCGCTGGCTATTGCACGACCTGTGATGAATAAAAGTGAGGATTATGCAGATTTTTATTTTTAATTCTTGGCTTTTATTTCTTGGAAACCCTATATATAATAATTCAACCGTGTAAGACTTTAATTAGCTAGTTATTTTTCAACCTGAATCAGTACCCCCATTTTTTCATAATCGTAAGGTCTTCCTTTACTGCTTCCATTGGTGTTTTGTCCTGGTAGCTTTCCTGTTCAATAATTAAATGAATTGTACCCCCCGTTTTTATACTTTCTGCAACCACTTCCTTTACACCAATGATGCCGGTACCTAATACAGCACTCTCGTATCCATGTTCCGAACCAGCTACAGCTATTTCATCTTTTACATGAAGGGAAGCAAACCGACCCGGGTATTTTTTTATAACTTCCATAGCACGTCCCCCACCATAGTACATATTACCAATATCCAACTGGTGAATAACCAGTTTGGGGTCTGTATGTTGAACTATGATATCATATACTTTTTTTCCGTTAAGCTCTTCCTGGAATTCAAAATGGTGATTATGATAACCAAACTTCATTCCCGACTTCTTACATATTTCCCCGGATTTATTAAACACGTCCATATAATATTTTAATGTGTCCTCATCTTTTCTCCAGCTTTCATCTATCCAGGGACTAATGACAAATTGCTGACCTAATATAGCTGCATCTTCAATGGTATATTTCCACAGATCAGTAAATGTTTTGTTTGTATCATCCCAATGCTGTTTTGCCAATACGGTATGGCCGCTTGGCATCTTCATTCCCATGTCAGCCAATATCTTTTTAAATTCTTTCGCACTATACCCATAAAATTTCCGGTCCGCATAATTGGCATGTTCTACGTGGAGATATCCCATCGCGGACAACTGCCTTAAAGTACCCAGGGGATCTTTTTTCATTTCATCCCTCACACTATATAATTGAAGTCCGGTTATTGTCTTGCTTTTGCCGGATGCAAAAACTGAATCAGACAATAATGCTGCACCTGCAATAGTCAGCGTGCTGTTGAGTATAAATTTTCTGCGTGACGTATTCATATGACAATGTTGATTAGTGATCAATTTACAACTTTTGATCCTATGCCCGAATTATAGTCGGGAAGTTTTAAGAAAGTGGAATATTTTAATAACCAGCATCAAAGGTCTGGTGAATTAAAAGTATCACCCTGGGCGATATCTCCGGTCTGGAATCCTTTTTTAAACCAATACATCCTTTGAGCTGAGGTGCCGTGCGTGAATGCATCAGGAACTACATAACCTTGCGATTTTTTCTGCAACATATCATCGCCGATAGCATTAGCTGCATTTAGGGCTTCTTCAATATCACCCTCTTCTAAAATTTGTTTTTGTTGTGCGTGATGGGCCCATACGCCTGCCAGGAAATCTGCCTGGAGTTCCATTTTAACAGAATACCGGTTGTATTCTACTTCGCTCAATTCTCTTCTTAACCGACCTAGTTTTTCAGCTGTTCCATTCAGGTTTTGAACATGATGCCCAACTTCGTGAGCTATCACGTATGCCATAGCAAAATCGCCGGGAGCGTTTAATTTTGTTTGCAGCTCTTTGTAAAATGCAAGATCAATGTAAACCTGCTGGTCCCCCGGGCAGTAGAAGGGCCCCATGGCAGAGCTGGCATTTCCGCATGCAGACTGAACGCCATCGCGAAATAAAACCAGGGTGGGTTCGGGATATTTTTTTCCCTGGCCAGCAAATAATTTATTCCAGACATCTTCAGTATCTGCCAAAACTACTTTTACAAATTCGGCTCTTCCATCGTCAGCAGCCTTATCCTCCGTACTCATTTCTGTTCGTTGCCCGGGCTCCAGGTTTGGTATGGTTGAAGGATCACCGCTACCTCCCAAAAAGGTATAAAGCAAATAAATAATAACGCCTATTACGCCGCCTCCCGCTGCCACGCCACCGCCGGAAAATCCACGGCGGTCATCTACGTTTGAACTTCCACGTCTGCCCTTCCATAACATAGTTGTACTTATTTAAGCTAAAGATAATAACGTTCATTTATAATGCCATCATAATGTATATTCTCCAAAGGCATCAGAATGTTTTTTTCTTTGCGTGCTGAGAAATTCATTATCCTTTTCATCCTGACCCCGTTTTTTCTTTTTACCAGCTACCTTTTTTCCGGTCAGGAAAATTAATAACCCAAAAGCAACTAAGGCCAGGGCCATTTGTCCATATTCTTTTTTCATACTAATCCGGTTTACCAAATCATTCAATAGTTATGCCATCAAATGGCTTTAAGTAATCTATTCAAATTCAATAGTAATTTTTAAAACTAATTAGGAGGGGATCATTAAGAATTACAATGGAGTTGGCTTTGGGAATAAACATCTACAACATTAAGGTCATAATAGTAATAGTTCACATTCACGGCCACAGGAAATTAATATTGCAGAAAGGTTTATGATGTTTTTCGTAAATTTTCACCTTAATAAGATATCCGATTTAAAATAAGGCTGTAAAGAAGAGGTACTACCCATCCGGAAATCATTGGGGCAACCGGCATCCTTAGTTGGATCAGATTTTAAACAAAAAATAAAACAACAAATTTATTATGCAACGTATTGCTATGCTCGGTTCCGGTTTTATCGGACGGTTTTATGCTGATTCATTACAAGGACAAAGAAGTAAGGACAAGATCGTAAGCGTTTATTCCCGCAAGGATGAAAGTGCAAAAAAATATGCCGAAGATTATCAGTGTAAGCACTGGACCACCTCAATGGAAGAATCTGTTTCTAACCCGGAGGTGGATATTGTTTGTATAGCGCTTCCTAACAACTTGCACGAGGAGGCCGTAATGCTTTGCTGCAAACACAAAAAAGCAGTAATCACTACCAAACCGCTGGGCAGAAATGCTGGAGAGGCGAAACGAATGCTGGAAGCTGTAGAAGCGGCGGGCATATTTAATGGATATCTTGAAGACCTGGTTTATACTCCTAAATTTTTAAAAGCTCATGAAAGCGTAAAAGCCGGGGCTATTGGGAGAATACTCTGGGCCAAATCACGGGAAACCCACCCCGGTCCGCATAGTGATTGGTTCTGGGATATTGAACAAGCTGGCGGAGGATGTATCCTTGACCTGGGCTGTCATTGCATAGAGATAACGAGAAGTTTTATTGGGAAAGATATAAAACCGGTTGAAGTAATGTGTTGGGCCGATACGCAGGTAAAACCCATCGATGCGGAAGACCATGCCATTGCGCTTGTGAAATATGAGAATGGCGCCATCGGACAGTTTGAAGTAAGCTGGACTTTTCGGGGCGGGTTGGATCTCCGTGATGAGGTAATGGGTACAGAAGGAACCATCTGGATGAATAATTTTTTACGTACAGGTTTCGAAATGTTCACTACGGGCAAAGGTGAAGATTATGTTGCCGAAAAGGCGGAAAGCAACACGGGATGGCTTTTTCCGGTAGGAGATGAAATCAATGAATTAGGATATAACCATATGTTCACCGACATGTTTAACTCTATTGAAAAAGGAATAAACCCGAAAGAAACTTTTTATGACGGGTATGTAGTAAATGCCGTTTTAGATGCTGCTTATAAATCAGCAAAAACCAAACTTTGGGAACCGGTACTTTTAGATATCTGGAGAGGAAAGGAAGGAGTGACTAAAGACAGCCATCTTATTGAATATGATGCCGGGCATTATTTAATAAAAGAAGAAATTACCCATTACGGCGCTAAAAAAGTGATCCTGAAAAATAAAACAACCAATAAAATTGTTGAGAAAGTAATAGAGTAAAAAAATATCTGGTTACGCATCTGTATAGAATCGGGAGATTATATAACTCCACTGCTACAAGATCTTCTTTTTAATTATCCGGCATGCTGACAACTTCCAGGAGAAATATATACGTTGGTATCGGCCTGGCTTTGCTGGCTGTTATTATTTGGTCAGGCAACTTTGTAGTGGCAAGGGGGGTTATAAAACGCATTCCGCCAGTAAGTCTTGCCTTTTACCGCTGGCTTATTGCCTCAGTTTTCATGTTTCCTGTAGCCTACAATTCAATTAAGAAAGAATGGGATATTGCCAGAAGATCTTTGCATTATCTTTTCTGGGTTGCCTTAACTGGCATTGCACTGTTCAATACCTTTATTTATATAGCTGCGCATCATACCAGTGCTATCAACCTGGCTCTCATAGGTACTACTACAGCCCCTGTAATGGCTATTATTCTGGCCCGTATTTTTTTAAAGGAAAAGATTGGATGGAAAAAAATGTCAGGACTTATTTTATGCAGCGTGGGCGTTCTTTTTCTTTTATCACGGGGAGATTTTCAAAACCTGGTCTCTTTCCGATTTACGATGGGTGACGGCTGGATATTATTAGGAGCCCTTTGCTTTGCCATATATAATACTTTGGTGCGAAAAAAACCCGCAGGCCTATCTCCCAATAATTACCTGTTCCTGGTTTTTATTTTGGGAACACTTTTCTTATTTCCTTTCTTTTTATGGGAAAATTTTCATGCTGCTCCGGTAGACTGGGATTTGAATATGCTCCTGATCATTTTATACCTTGGCCTGGGAGCTTCAGTAATTTGCTATTCCTTCTGGAATATTGCTATCAATAAATTGGGTGCCGGCCGTACCGCCTTATTTGGTAACCTCATCCCTGTATTCAGCAGCATTGAAGCAGCTACTCTGCTAAATGAACAGTTTACAAAAGTGCATATAGTAAGTATGTTGCTGGTCTTTGCAGGTATCATGATTGCTAATTGGAAAGGTGGCGACAAAGAAAGGGAAACAGCCTCCTGACAGGGCCTGGGATAGCCATTGACATTAAGCGTTTACTTTTCTAAAGTTCAGTTTATCCAAAACAAGATCAATGGCTTTTTTACTAAAAGGCTTTCTCAAAAAGTAATCGATTCCTTCTTCCACCGCTTTTTCTCTTATCCATGCTGACTGATCGGCTGTCATCATAATGATCTTGATTTCTTCATCATATGATTTGATCTTTCGGATAAAGTTGATTCCTAATCCTTCCGGGAAATTATTATCCAGGAATATAACGGTAGGCTTCAGATAGGTCAGGTAACTTTCTGCCTCATCCAACGAATTCACGGTCATCGCATACACTTTCCTGGACTCTAAAATAGAAGTAAGGATCTGGCCCAGGTCATCATCATCATCTATGATCATTGCGGTTTGAACAGGTAAACTCATCTTCTGCTTATTTATATATCAAAAGCAAAAATTTCGCCCTTTTTTTATAAGACCATTTTAATGAAAAGAAGTATAACGATTTACTAACTTTCTTTAAAAAAAACCTTCTTAAAATAATAAAACCACTTAGGTAAACTACGTTTTCCTGTTTAGGAAAATGAAAGCATTACTGGTTGTTACCATGATCACAAACTGAAGTTAGTAAAAATGAAACTGGCCTTGTGATTCGGATATTGCACATAGGTGGATAACTACAGGTAATTTATTACACAGTTTTTTTTGGAGGCAGGGCAAATGCTATGGCTTCATGTTCAAAATGGCCTTTGTGGGAACCGTCGCAAAAAGGTTTATTGCCGGAACGACCACAACGGCAAATGGAAACAATTGTTCTTCCAGCCAGGTCATATATATCTCCATTTCTATCTACAATTTCAAAATCCCCTTCTATCTTAACCGAGCCATTGTTATTGATTGTAAGTTTAGTTGCTGCCATTTTATATTTGGTTATTGATTTGATTAAAAAATTTTTTATGCAAGCTTGTATGTCAATTTCCGTTCCATGAATGATCGGATCATTGAATTGATGCAAATGTAATCACTTGATTACCTAATTTCATGACTCAAAATTATAAGTATGGGTACTCGGATTTTTGTAACTGGAGGTACTTTTGATAAAGAATACAATGAATTAACCGGGGAACTTTATTTTAAGGATACTCATATGCAAGCTTTATTGGAAATGGGCCGCAGTAAAGTGGATGTCAGTATTACAACATTAATGTTAGTTGACAGTCTTGAAATGACGGAAATGGATCGGGAGGGTATAGCGGAACAATGCAATCAATGTGAAGAAAAAAAGATAATCATTACACATGGCACCGATACTATGGCTGAAACTGGCCATATACTTGCAAACAAAGTAAAAAATAAAACCATCATTCTTACCGGCGCTATGATCCCGATAAAGTTTGGTAGCTCAGATGGATTGTTTAACCTGGGAGGTGCTTTGGCTTTTGTACAAACCTTGCCTGCCGGCGTATATATAGCGATGAACGGGCGGTATTTTAATTGGGATAATGTGAGAAAAAATAAACTTACCGGCAGGTTTGAGGAAATCAGATAATCATTATTGTTTTAATTGATAATAGTCCTAAACGATAAGTATTATCATTTCGAAAAATATTCTTCCAATACCAACTCCACCGCTAAAATTAACAAAGCGCATTCTTTCAGAAATAATAGGGAATATATTAACAAATTTATTGACACGAAATTGCGAATCCCAGACTGGCAATTCCGATCTAACAAAATCCACTCAGGCCTATTATAATACACGTTTAAATAAAGAGTTTTTAATGTTCTCCACTCATTAAAATAGCCCGATATAAAAACATGTTAAAGCACAATTAGAATCTATCATAAGGCATAAAAAATGCGTTATGAAGAAACTTAATGTTTTACCATGCTCCGGAATAAATTTCTTGTTATTCTTTCAGTATTGGCCATGCTTGCTGGCTGTAAAAAAGAATCTGTCCGCTCAGGTTTATCAGACAACTCCCCCGATGAATGTATTCAAAAAGCAGCTTTTAATAATGGAGAGATCGTTGAGGGGCGTTATATTATTTTGTATAAAAGCAACCTGGCAAGTGCCCGTGGGGTAACTCAACAAAAATTAACTTCTTTAAGTTCCGGGGTCCTTTCAAAGAATAATATTAACAAAGCAGCCCTTGAATTAAGTTTTAGTGGAGAACCTGGAGGATTTATTGCCAGCCTGTCTGCAGAAGAAGCAAGTCGTTTGAACAAAGATGAAAATATTGCTTTTGTAGAACCAGACAGGATCATTTCTTTAGGTAGCTGTTTCACAATTGCGGCACCACGATTGATCACCTGGAATGTGAATAGGGTAGGCTACGGCAATGGTATCGGAAAAAGGGCCTGGGTCATTGACACCGGTATTGATTTTGAACACCCCGACCTTACTGTAGATGCGGGGCAAAGCAAATCATTCGTCAACGGGCAAAGTTCTGCTAAAGATGAGAACGGCCATGGAACTCATGTAGCTGGTATTATAGGCGCAAAAAATAATACCATTGGCGTGCTGGGTGTTGCTTCCGGCGCTACATTGGTTTCGCTAAGGGTGCTTGATAAGGAAGGGAACGGCCTTCTGTCTTACATCATCCAGGCTCTTGCCTATGTAAATACGCATGCATCAGCCGGTGATGTGGTTAACCTCAGCGTTGGAAACGATGAAGGCATTTCTAACACCCTGGATCAGCAGGTACGCTATACAGCAGCAAAGGGAATTTATATTGCTATAGCCGCAGGAAATGAAAAAGACCTTGCTAATAAATATTCTCCTGCCCGAACAAACGCAGCCAATGTATATACTGTATCGGCTATTGACAGCCTTGATAACTTTGCGAAATTTTCTAATTATGGAAATGATGTGATAGATTTTGCTGCCCCGGGCGTCCGCATTTTATCTACTTATACTAATGGGAGATACGCCTACCTTAGCGGCACATCTATGGCGGCGCCCCATGTAGCAGGCTTGCTTTTATTAAAAGGAAATAATATTGCCAACTCAGGTAATGTGAAAAATGACCCCGACGGAGTAGCAGATATGATAGCGCATTATTGAGCCGGGAACTGATATTTTTGCTACCTGTTCAGGCTTAATGAAACAGGCCAATTACAAGTACATTTTATAAAACGATTACAAAGGCATAATCATGACCTTAAAGGAAAAAATATTTGAAGCTTATTTAGGTATTATTGATGATAAAATTCAATTGTTTCTCCAAACGCTAAGAGACCTTAGGGAAAGCGTAAGTAATGAAACAAAGAATACGGCCGGAGATAAATACGAAACGGCCCTGGCCATGCTTCACATCGAGCAGGAAAATACAGGTCAGCAATTAAATGAGGCTTTGAAACAAAAATCTCTATTCGGCAAAATTGATCCCACTGTAAATACTTCAAAAATAATTAATGGTAGTTTGGTAAAGACCAATAAAGGATACTTTTTCATGAGTGTTGCTTTGGGTAAAACAGTTGTAGAGGGAAATACAGTAATAGCTTTGTCGCCCCATTCTCCATTAGGACAAAAAATAATGGGTTTAAAGGCAAATGACACTGCTGCAATTAACGGAACTCATTTTATTATAGAAAGCGTAGATTAGTTAAGCACTTACTTAAAAAGGACTTTACTTACTGGTTGTACTATTAGCAGATTACAGTCCTCAACATTTTAGTCTATTTAATTTACAGGAAGGTTAAGCAATATGGACACAACAGCAAAAATAATTTCCCAAACCAAAAAATGGATAACAGATGTTGTTGTTGGCTGCAATTTTTGTCCTTTTGCCTCCCGTGTAATAAATCAAAACAAAGTGCATTATTGTGTAGAACCGGATATCTCGCCGGACGTTTGCCTGGAATCTTTTTTGAAGGAATGCATCAGGCTTGACGAGGATGAAATGATCGCAACCACTTTAGTGATTTACCCCAATGCATTTAAGAAATTTGAAGAGTACCTGGACCTGGTAAGTATTGCGGAAAAATCATTAATTCATAAAGGATACGAGGGAGTATACCAGGTAGCTGGTTTTCATCCCCTGTATCGATTTGCCGGCTCTTCTGAAAATGACGCAGCAAACTATACCAACCGTTCCATTTACCCAATGCTGCATATATTACGGGAAGATAGTATTGACAAGGCCCTTAAAAAATATAATGACCCCGAAAAAATTCCTGACCGCAATATCAACTTTACCCATGAAAAGGGTTTGATCTATATGAAAATGCTTCGGGATGCCTGTTTATAATATAAGCAGGAATTTTTTATATACCCTTTAAATCAATCAATGTTTTTCATTCGGGAAAAACCTTATGAAGGAATAAGGGAATCAATTTTGGCGGCAAGCTTTTTGTCCTTCTCAGTTACAATATCTCCTGCATCATGCGTAGATAACCAAACCTCTACCGTATTCCAAACGTTTTTCCATTCCGGATGGTGATCCATTTTTTCTGCAGCTAAAGCCACTCTCGTCATGAATGCGAAAGCCTCGCTGAAATTTTTAAATTGAAACTTTTTGTATAATTTATTTTTGCTCTCCTCCCAGCTATCCTTGGCGGTGGCAGAGCCAGCTGCTTTTTTATCAGGGGAGAATTTCATTTGATTATAAAATTGTATGTTCATATTCTTTAATTTTAATTTCTTTAAAATACCAGGTGTTCTTTATTTTTAATTTTTTCATTGGTTAGTTCTACCACTAATTGAACACGGGGTATTGAACGTACAGGATGGATGATCCTATGAAACTCGGCATCACTCATAATATCATCTCTCATTAGCCACAAAAAGTCAAGGTGCCTGAGTTCGGGTAATAAATACTCTCCTTCAAACTGGTTTTTGTATAAATAATGAGAAAGTGACCCGGTTGGTTCCTGGTATTCAAAAATGGAAAAAAAATAATCCCTTTTCTTTTTTTTTAATCCAATCTCTATTTCATGATTGATGCGGAAATCCATTCCGAGTAAATTGTTTAATTCCCAGCAAAACTGGTAGTCTTTTACCGGCGCCATGATGCCCGCCAATCTGGTATCCTCAAAAAAGGCCTCCGCAAGGTCATGATTGTTGATCGCCAGTTTAAAACTACGGTCTGACATATTTATACAATTTCAAATTAATCATTAAAACTGATATCCGATTCCAGCGTTTCAGTTCCACGCATAAATGTCACTTTTGTTTTATCTCCCTTATTAAATTTATTGAGCGCCTGCATATACGTTTCCATTGAGTTTACCACATTCTCCCCCAATTTTATAATAACATCACCTGATTTTAAACCGGCCATAGCTGCAGGCCTGCCTTCTGAAACTCCATCGGCTCTAACGCCAGAGCCACTAAAAGTATAATCCGGCATAATGCCCAGGGTTACTCTAAAAGATGTCATTGAAGCCGAAATATCTCTTGTTTTAAGAAAAGCGAGTTTTTGATTTTGCTTATTTAAATTGGTTATAAGATTGCTTATATAATTAACGATGTTTAGTTCTCCCGTATAATTAATTTTATCCGCATCATCTCCCGGGCGATGATAATCCTTGTGTTGCCCTGTAAAGAAAAACAAAACCGGAATTTCTTTTCTATAAAAGGAGGTATGATCGCTGGGTCCGCTGCCACTGGAATCCAGCTTAATTAAAAAGGGTAATTTCTTTTCCTGTACTTTAATAACAGTTGCCCATTGAGGAGAAGTGCCGTAACCCCCGATCGTAAGAGCCCTGGTTCCCTCATTTAAGCGGCCTATCATATCAATATTGATCATGTAATTGATAGAGTTCAAATCAATCGTGGGATTTTCTGTAAAATATTTTGAACCAAAAAGTCCCAATTCCTCGCCTGAAAATGCGATAAATAAATAATTATTGTTTTTTGCTTTCCCGGTTTTCAAAATTCTTGCAAGTTCTATTAGGGCCGCGGTTCCACTGGCATTATCATCCGCGCCATTGTGTATCAACTTTTCGCCGGTGCGGAGTAAAGAATTACCGTCTTCTCCATAACCTAAATGATCGAAATGAGCACCGGTGACCACTGTAGTTGTTGCACCATTGTCTATATATCCGATCACATTATGACCAGTTCTTTTTTTTTCTACTATTTCCACATTCAGTTTAATATATAGGGTAGCGGTAGCATCACCTAAATATTTCCTTGCCGCATCTTTATGTACATAAATTACCGGAAGTTCCAGTCGTTCTGATTTGTCTTTTGGATCAAATGCCAGGTTATCATCAATAGGAGAGCTATTGAAGAGTATAATTGCAGTGGCTCCGCGATTATATGCCTTTATAGAATTCTTTTTTATATATTCTTCCAGGTCATAATGTGGATTTCCTTTGTTTTCTTCAACTATTTCTTTCAAATCAAAAAACCAGGGCATATCTGGTTCCTGCAAAACAATTGCCGGTGAAGCTTCTACTCGTTTTTCCGCACTGAACAAGAAAGGAAAATAATCCCTTCCAACCTTTAAAACAGAATCATTAATTATGAAAATAGTACTGTCGCCAACTCTCCTCCCTTCATTGATCTCAAAAGGTTGAAAGTATCCACTGGATCCTTTGGCTTCAATACCATTTTTTTTAAATTGATTGCTGATATATTCCATGGCCAGCTTTTCGCCATTGCTTCCAGTTCTTCTTCCTTCCAGTTTATCGTCAGCCAGATAACTAACATGAGTTCTTAGGTTTTCAAGAGTGAGCTTATCCTCTTTTTTTAATTTCTGGGCATTAGCCGTTCCCCCCAGGATAAAAAAAAAGGTGAGCCATATAAAACGAGAAATATTCATGACAAGGTTGTTGATTGAAATACAAAGGTAATAGGGTGTGATTTTGTTTGATACTTATAACTTGTTTTAAATCTTAATATTTTAACTATGC
>JBPPMM010000469.1:0-2868 GCA_051306075.1 Chitinophagaceae bacterium | reverse complement strand
ATCTTAAATTATCTTAATCCTTCAGGATGCTTCTGCTAATCACTATGCGCTGCACCTCACTGGTTCCTTCATATATCTGCGTAATTTTCGCATCCCGCATCAATCTTTCCACATGATACTCTTTCACAAATCCATATCCCCCGTGAATCTGAACCGCTTCAACTGCTGCCCACATAGCAGCTTCAGATGAAAAAACCTTTGCCATAGAACTACTTAACGTATAATCAAGATTATTATCTTTTTCCCATGCCGCTTTTAAGCATAGCAACCGGGCCGCTTCTATTTTTGTCGCCATATCGGCCAGTTTGAACGCAATGATCTGGTGATTCATAATTTCCGTACCAAATGCTTTCCGCACTTTAGAATAATCTCTTGCCCGTTCAAATGCGCCACTGGCAATTCCCAATGCTTGCGATGCAATGCCAATTCTACCTCCTGCCAGAGTTTTCATGGCAAAAGTAAATCCGAATCCATTTTCCCCCACCCTGTTTTCCTTAGGGACTTTTACATCCGTAAACATCACAGTATTTGTATCGCTACCCCGGATACCTAATTTATTTTCTTTTGCTGCTACAGTGACACCCGGCCAGTCTTTTTCAACAATCAATGTGTTGATTCCCCGGGACCCTTTCGTGGCATTGGTTTGTGCCATTACCAGGTAAACACTGGAAGTGCCACCATTTGTAATCCAATTTTTTGTTCCGTTTAACAAATAATGATCGCCTTTATCCTCGGCCGCTGTACGCTGCGAGGTGGCATCGCTTCCTGCTTCGGGTTCACTGAGCATAAATGCGCCTATGTATAATTTGCCCTCCTTTTTGCCTTGTGCCAGTGGCACCAGGTATTTCTGTTTTTGTTCTTCTGATCCAAATTGTTCCAAACCATAACAGACAAGGCTGTTATTTACACTCATTACTACACTCACACTAGCATCTACCTTACTTATTTCTTCCATTGCCAGCACATAACTCACAGTGTCCATTCCGGCACCGCCATATTCCGGAGCCACCATCATTCCCAGGAAACCAAGATCAGCCAATTTCTCAATTTGATCGCGGGGAAATTGCTGTTTTTCGTCCCGCTCAATAACACCAGGCAGGCATTCATTAATTGCAAAATCCCGGGCAGCTTTCTGAATCATCTTCTGTTCTTCCGAAAATTCAAACTTCATACGGCGATGTTTAATTTTGATTCGCAAAGATAAGGGCAAAGGATATGGTTAAAATGGAACAAAGCGTCACAGCCGTTCTGAAAAAAACTATAATAAATTAAATCAGGGATAACAATTGAACAGCTTAAAACCGCATCTCATTTTTAAACTTCAGCCGCCAGTACAAAAAGGAAAGAAGATGATTTTTTTTGACGTAAATTGCACCGCAATTGAAAACCAGATTTGCAGTAAAGCCATGAAAAAAATTCATATTATATTACTTGTTCTTGTAGCTGCCTCCATAGCGGTATTGATCAGTTTTTTACAAACTGCAACTACTTACGATACAGTAGATACTGCCATTTCTAAAGAAGGTAAATTCGTTCACCTGATGGCCCGGTTGGATAAATCGCAGCCGGTTGAATACGATGCGTTGAAGGATCCTAATTATCTTGCTTTTACAGCTATAGATACTTTAGGAAAATCGGTGAAAGTTATTTACCACAATCCCAAGCCGGAAAATTTTGAGATCAGTGAACGTCTGGTTCTAAAAGGTAAATATTTAAATACATACTTTGACTGTAAAAGCATTCAAACCAAATGTCCATCTAAGTATAAGGACGATATGAAGGCTGCCGAAAAAAACATTCTATCAGCTGCTGTAACATATTAAAAAATGCATGGTTCCTTTTTGGAAAAGAATACTCAAAAACTAATATAGGCAAACAGAAAATGACCGGCAGCCGGTTACCTTCTTAAACAAATTCTCACTACATAATGGATTACACAGGCGAGCATTTCTTACCCGGTCAGTTTGGCCATTTTTTTATTGTGCTTTCATTGGTTGCTTCTTTTGTAGCTTCTTTTGCCTATTTAAAATCTACACTTTCTAAAGAAGGATTGAATTCGATTTATTGGAAAAAACTGGCCCGTTATGCTTTTATCACCGAGACTATTTCTGTCATCGCCATATTTTCCATCTTGTTTTATATTATCTCTAATAACTTGTTTGAATATAAATATGCCTGGCAACATAGTAGTCGTTCGCTTGAAGGAAAATATTTACTTGCGTGTTTCTGGGAAGGACAGGAAGGTAGCTTTTTGTTATGGAGTTTCTGGCATTGCATATTGGGCCTGGTTCTGATAAAATCGGCAAAACAATGGGAAGCACCTGTAATGACCGTAGTCAGCTTTACTCAATTTTGCCTGGCTACAATGGTTGCAGGTATTTATATGTTTGGAGAAAAACTTGGATCCAATCCGTTTATTTTATTAAGAGATTCCGGTGTGCTCGATAATGCGCCTGCATTACATATTAATATGGATGTTAACCAGGTATTGCGGCCCGATTACATGTTATCTATTAAAGATGGAAATGACTTAAATCCATTGCTCCAAAATTATTGGATGGTGATACACCCTCCTGTTTTATTCCTGGGTTTTGCCTCCACGCTTATTCCTTTTTCATTTGTGATTGCCGGATTATGGACAAAAAAATTTGGAGAGGCATTAAAACCTGCTTTGCCCTGGGCACTATTTTCATTAGCCGTATTAGGAGTTGGTATCATGATGGGCGCTGCATGGGCTTATGAATCATTAACCTTTGGCGGGTACTGGGCTTGGGATCCCGTAGAAAATGCTTCTCTAGTTCCCTGGCTGATTTTAGTTGCCGGTGTACATACCACCCTTATTTATAAACACAGCGGACATTCCCAGCG
>JBPPMM010000435.1:0-3179 GCA_051306075.1 Chitinophagaceae bacterium | reverse complement strand
TCCTAATTTTTGTAAAATTTGTAAATATTTGGATATTTTACGTCATAAACAATTGATTTTTAATATCCGAATAGAATTACTGAATCCCCGAAGAGTGCGACGAAACAGACGATGATAGTAGCACTACAGCTGGGCTCATAATTCTCCTTCGCTAAAGCTTCGGAGAACAAGTTTTTTAAAAGCATCCGGTACCGGAATGATACCGGATGTTGGTTTATTTTGGCGGCACAAAGATCTGCTTCAACTGCTCGATCAATACACCGTTGCCGCTTACACTGATGTTGCTGATCTTGTCGGCGATGGTTGAGACATATTCCATCTCTTTCAGTTTCCACAACATCACATTGTCTTCCATCAGTTTGGCAGTGTTTAGCAAGCTACGGGTACTGGCAGTTTCTTCCCGGCGCATGATGGTGTTGGCCTGTGCTTTTTTCTCAGCGATCAACACCTGGTTCATGATCTCCTTTACATCATCCGGCAGGATGATATCACGGATACCGAAACCATTTACTTCAATACCCAACGCTTCGGCTTTTTCTTTTACCTGTTGCAGGATGAACGGCGCAATGGCTTCTTTCTTTTCCAGCAACTCATCGAAACTGAAACCGGCAATGTACTCCCGCAACGCCAGTTGAAAAGCTACATACAATTGCTTGTCGAATTCTTTGTTTTGCAACAATGCTTTTTCAATGTCAGCTACTTTGTACTGCGCCCATGCATTGATTCGCAAAGCAGCTTTATCTTTGGTCAGGATCTCCTGGCCATTTACTTCCAGTTGTTGCTGCCGCATATCCACCTTACCTACATGAACAGGAATACTGTTCTTCCACCAGTAATATACACCTGGCTCCAGCACTTTGATATACTTGCCTTCTACAAACAGCAATGCTTTTTCAAAACTCTGCACTTCAGCATTACGTACCCAACCATTCACCGGTGCTTTGGCCAGCAAGGCACGGTCGATGTTATCAGCAATTTCGATCAGGCTGATGTCGGCTTTGATGAACTCCTGTTTTACAACAGATTTCCAGAAGGCATAACGACCAGCAGTCAGCACTGCTTTCAGCAAACCGTTCTCGTATTGCAAAGCAATCTCGTTGTCTTTTACTTCGATGACTTGCAGCAAATTTTCCAGTTCTTTATCCTGCAAGAGGATATTCAGTTCCACCGGTGCAATGAATTGCTTGGTGATATCATAGACATACACTTTTTCATTTTTCCAGAACCAGTAGTTACCGGTCAACAGCATTTTTTGGTAGGCTCCGTTTTTAAATACCAGGGCTACCTGCCAGGCATTTACTTTTACTTTTTTCATATTGTTGTTTTTTGACCTCACCCCAATCTTTCTCCAGAATAGAAAGAGGTTTTGAAAGTCTCTGTGATCGATTTGTTTTTTTATAAACCTCTCCCAAAAGCCCCTCCTGCGGAGGGGCTGGGGAGGCCAAAGTCAGTTTTATTTACCACACGATAAAGACGGAAGCTGAATCCAATAACATTTATCCAAACAGTTCATCAGTCTCTCATTTGAAGTATGAATACATCAAACTATTTCTGCTGAAGTGAAATAATGCCTGTTATCTTTTCCAACCTTCAGGTACCGACTGTGTTGTTTTCGTTGCTTCTACCCGAAGGCTGAAACAAGTGGACTGGTAAATAAACCTGGCTTTAATTTTCTGTCACCTTTTTTTAAGAAGTGGTGAACTTCTTTGTTACCCTACATTAACAGTGTAGTGCTCTAACCAGCTGAGCTATCCAATTTTCAGTTGGAACAGGAGTCGAACCTGTGACCCTTACGGAGCTGCCGCTCTACCTACTGAGCTACTTGGTTATTAACCCGAGAGGAATCGAACCTCTGCACACAGCGCTTGGCGACACATACCGTTGATACAGAATACAGATAGTTATTACCTCTGCACTGTCATGCTTTTTTGAAACATATTTCAACAGCATATACCTTCTTTAGTTGATACATCATACATCAACAATATTTTAAAGAACTTACTGTACTACTTTATTCGCACAACTGGAACTGGCAAAGGCATCTGGTTTTGCTTTGAAAGCGAAACCCATTCCCATGATATAGCCCATTGCTTCTTTCAACGCATCATTACTTTTGAATGATGGGTTTGTGTTGATGTCGGCATGCACTTCCATATCCACACTGTAGCGGGAGAAAATATTGCACAGTTTATAAGCCACATCAATACTCTTTGCCACTTCCGTTAGCATCCTTTCTTTAATGCTCATCTTTTGCTTAGTGGTTTCATTGTGTATGTACATAAAACCTCCTTTCCCTTTCCGGATGAAAACAATAACGGTTGCAAATTCAGTGATCTTACTTTTTACCTGGCTATCGGTACCGATGCAGACTTTCATCTCATACCCCATTTCTTTTTCCCGCATCAATACTGCTGTCACTTCGTCTTCAATCGGTTGTTTAATTCGTTGTCCGTTTAATTTTCTCCATTGTTGTTCCTGTTCCATTATTTTCCCTTTCGGGTATTTTAAAATTATTCCTGCACGGGTTGAAGGATTCGAACCTCCATTTTCAGTTTTGGAGACTGAACTGTTAGCCATTACAATAAACCCGCATTTGTGGACGAAACAGTCCCGATAGCTATCGGGAGAACCTGTACTGTTGCGGCTTCAACGCAATGCTCTACCATTGGAGCTATTCGTCCATTTGTTTGTGATGAGTATTGACTGATCACTATTTCCTCACTGTCGAATTCACTCATCAACAAACAATTTTTTCAACTTCGCTAAAGCTTCGTTGATTAAAGCGGAGAGTGTAAGAATCGAACTTACTGGGTGTTACCCCCAACCATGACTTAGCAAGCCAGTGCAATACCGCTCTGCCAACTCTCCAATTATTTTTTGTTACCCGCTAAAGTAACTCCGATCATCGTCCCTTGCGAACCTGTTCAGTTATCTTTTATTCTTCCAGTGAAAGAATAAGAGATAATCACACTTTATCGTTCCGTTTTTTACTCATCAACCCACCCCAGTTACCTAAAGCAATATATTTTCCTCAATTCGCCCCTCCGGGGAGGGGAAGCCTCCTCATTGATAAAAGCGGAGAGAAAGAGATTCGAACTCTTGAGGTTTTTACACCCAGTCTGTTTTCAAGACAGCATCCATGACCAACCGGACTCTCTACATTGTGTGAGTGGTAAGAC
>JBPPMM010000424.1:0-13222 GCA_051306075.1 Chitinophagaceae bacterium | reverse complement strand
TCTTCAACTTTATTGCGGTTGCGTGTCCAGTTAAGGTTAATAGTCCAGGTAAAATCTTTAGTTTGTATTGGTGTACCAAAAACAGATAGTTCAATTCCCTGATTACGCACATTTCCTGCATTCAGGAACCTGGAATTATAACCAGTGGCAGTAGAAACAGGTACTGCAAATATCTGGTCAAAGGTTTTGGCATTATAATAAGAGATATCAAAACCAGCCCTGTTTTTTACAAAAGCGGCTTCAATTCCAAATTCATAACTTTTTGTCCGCTCGGGTTTCAATTCTGAATTTGCACTTGTACCAGCCACGCTTGCTTGTGAGTTAGAACCAAATGGCGTTCCAATAGCATATGCATCAACCAAAGAATATGGAGCCGCATCATTACCTACCTGGGCATAATTGGTTCTGAATTTACCATAGCTCAACCAGTCCGTAGATGGGAGCAATTTAGAGAATACCCAGCCTAAGGAAGCAGAAGGGTACCAATAACTGTTTTTGCCTTTTGGTAAAGTTGAAGATTGGTCATTTCTTATAGTTCCATCAACAGTAATCATATCTCTCCAGGACAAAGTTGCACCTGCAAAATTCCCCCAAACTTCTCTCCTTGCATCAATTTCAATGGGGGCGTTTATAGGATTCAACGAATTAGAAAGAGAATAAATTCTGTTGGCAACTAATCCACCATTAGTAGCAGCTATTATTACTTCCCGGCGCTCCTTTCTTACATTAGTACCCAACAGTCCTCTAAGTGTAAAATCATTGGAGATCTTCTTCTCCATATTCATGATCAGGTTGTAATTGGTTTGACTAACATTCCTGTTCGTCCTTGTATAATTGGAGACAGTTACGCTACCTACTGCTTGTCTTTCTTCCTGTATTTCACTATATGCATCGTGTGCTACACTTCCATTTATATTTAACCATTCGACCGGTTTGTAATTTAGGCTTGCATTACCAAAATATCGGTTACGGGAATCCGTCTCATAATTTTCGTAACGAGTGAAATAAGGATTGTCCCAATAAATTGGTGTAAGGTCTGTTGGATCGGCCCAGTTCCAGGTTACATTTCGTTTTTCCCTGTTATAGGCTTGCTTTTGTTCATCAATATCAACATTCACCTGCCACCACTGACGGAAATTACCCATCAGGTTCTTATCATCATAACCTGTACCATATCTTCCCCTGCCGTCGATTCCTGAAAAATTAATGGCTGCAGCTGCAGTTAATTTTGGCGTCAGGTTATAACTACCTCCAAAATTGATAAGATTTTTTACAATCTTACTGTTCGGCATAATTCCTTTATCATCTGTTCTTGTATATCCTAATTTAAATGAGCCCATATCTGAACCACCAGTAATGGATACACTTTGATTGGAAGAAACTGCAGTTTGAAATATGGAACCAGGCATATTTGCAGGTGCTAAATAAGGTCTTGCTTTCCCAAAATTTGGAGAAAGCGGATCAAAAGCATCCCATTGATAGACTAATCTTCCATCTAATTTTCCTCCATATGAAGCATCTTCACTTGTAGGCGTTACCAGGTCATCAATTCCATCTCCATTAATATCCCTGTAAAGGAAAAAACCTGAAGGATCTTCATAATAAGCACCATAACCGCCACCATACTCTTTTTGATACTTAAGGAAAGTTGATTTATCATATTTTCCTACAGTAACACCTGAATTAACCGTAATTCCTAAACCCCTTGTTCCTTTTTTGGTTGTAATCAGGATAACACCGTTACCACCCTGGGAACCATAAAGTGCTGTGGAAGCAGCTCCCTTTAACACAGTAATTGATTCAATATCATCAGGATTAATGTCGGCTGCGGCGCTACCATAGTCATATCCCCCTCTACCAGTAGATTGCTGTGCATTACCAGTAGTAGGATTTACTGATTTGGCATTTGTATTATCAATGGGAATTCCATCTACAACAAATAATGCCTGGTTATTTCCCGAAATTGATTTTGTACCTCTAACTATTACATTAGTCGATCCCCCCAGCGTATTTGACTGTCGAAATTCAACACCGGAAACTTTTCCCGACATGCTTTGCAAAAAGTTAGAACTCCGGTTATTGCTTACTTCTTCACCCTTAATTTGCTGAGCAGCATATGATACCGTGTTTCTCGTTCTTCTGATACCCAAAGCAGTAACCACCACTTCCTGCAGATTTCCCTGCTGCTGCATGGAAACTGAAATAGTTGCAGCTTTACCTACTCTTATTTCCTGATCTGCAAAGCTGGCAGAACTAATTATCAACGTTTCTCCCTCCTTAACTTCGATTGAAAAATTACCGTTTCCATCTGCTGAGGTTCCCGTATTTGAACCCTTAACTGTAATAGTTGCAAAAGGAACAGGACCTCCTATGCTATTTTTGACCTGTCCAGTTACGGTTTTTTGTGCAAAAGCCAATGTACATAATAGCATCAGCATTGCACATAATAATGCAAGTTTTCTCATGTGAATAAAAATTTTAAGTTTAAATAACCAATACAAATAACAGTAAAATCCGTCCACTCCTTTAAAAAAGGCTACCCTAGAGACAGCCACTTATTGGAAAGTGCTGCGCAATATAAAGTTTTTTTTAACAAACGCTTATTAGTATTTCTAAAAAATCAACTTCTTGATTTAAATTAAAATAGTATTCGCATCTGGCATTTTATCTCCGTTTTTTTATTTCCTTTAATTTCATCTAATCCTGAACCAACGGTATTTTTATCTCTATACACTGTTTGTGCCCATCTTAACCAAACAGAAATTCTTTTAGAAATATCATAATTCAACATGGTGTAATATCGAAATCCCTTATCAAAGAAAACAGGAATGGAATAACTGTATAACACATCCTGTTCATAGGCATATAATCTTGAATTGTATCCATTGGTTTCAAAATACTGAAGTCGCATATATAAGGAAAACGGTTTCATGGCGGGTTTGTAAATGAAATCAACAAACATTAAAAACCCGGTTTCTCTTTCCTTGCCCTTATCATTATACCAAACCATTTCTACCCGGTTACGAATTGTAGTTGTTTGGGTTAATTTATAGCTTGATTGTAACCTCCAGTTTTTTTTTGGTGTGTTTACCAGGCTGTCGGTAACACTAACATTGTTTTGTTGATTGAGCTGTTTACTTTCATTTTTAAATCGAGTATATATTTCAATCTGTTTATTTGGAGTATGAGTGATCTGGGCCAGAAAATCTCTTCCATAACTGGGAGCATCAACCTGGTATTTAAGCCAGGGAAATTTGTAAATATCTCCGTATGCATCTAATCGCCATCCCGGAGCAGGACGGATCGTGATCCCGGAATAAAATCCATTTTCATTGGTTGGTAAAGTATTTTCCGTAAAAGCATTTCCATTTACTGCCTGGTAATTTTTACCAATAATTCTCTGTACAAAAGATAAATCTACTTTTGAATCCACACTTATCAACAGACCATTCAAAAAAGCTGTATTTAAATTCTTATCCATCGCTCCCTCCCAAAAAAAGTTAAGACTTTTATAGGTATAACTATAATCAAAACCGAGGTTGTGCCAGGCCTTTCCTTTAATGGAAAATAAATTGTAGGGCTCAGAACCTTTTTGAACCGGCAAGGAAAAATGATAAAAGACTCCATTAATAGCAATATGCCAGCTGTTACCAATATATTTTAAAACTCCACCGGAAGAGATTTGTCTTAATATATTTTTGTCGGCATTTTCAGAAGCAGTTCTGTGATATCCTGATGTTTGAAATGAAGAAATGTAATTGTAGTTACTGATTGTGTCTGCTACAAAATTTGCACTTAATTGCCGGATGGAGGCAAATGCTGTGGCTTCAATATTTTTTATTTTTAAAGTAATGCCCGCCCCCCGGTTAAAATTAAATTCGCCAGCTGAATGATAAGGCCGGAGAATAGCAGATTGTCTTTTTACACCCATCACATCTACACTTTTCCTGAAAGCCAGGCTTTGCCAGTGTATAAGACCCTGTCCCATATTGATTGTAAAATCACCCAATGCAAGGGCCTGCACAATACCGGTCTTTCCGGCAAATAAGTGAAATGAAAAAAAGTCAAATCCTTTATTTTGTGCGCCTTTAAAAAATCGTTCACCTGCATCTTTCTCTGTAGTGAATCCAAACTGCAATAAATTTTTATAAACATACCTGTATCTTAAAAATAACCGCTGAGGGCCGCCTGGATATTTATTTCCTGTTAATGATTTATCGTATCCTCTCGCTTTTTCCAATACTTGTGAATAACGCAATAACAAATTTTGATTACCATTTTTCCTCCTTGTTGCAAAATCTTCATGCAAAGAACCGGAAGAGCTGATTGTAACTAAATCTATTAATTTCCTTATGGTGCCTGCATCGAGAGTGGGAACAGCCTGCAATTCATAAAGGCTGATAAATTTTCCAAAAAGTCTGCGGTAAGAAATAAGATTAGCGATTTGTAAACCATTCAATATTCTTAACTCTCTTAATTCATTTATATCAGCCGTATTCAGATTTAGTGGGTGCTTCCGGTAATAATCTAATATCACTAAGTAAGAATCATCTTCTGTTTCCCCCTGGTCAGAATCAGTGAGATTTTCCAGTTGCTGTTCGCCTGATGGAGGAATTTCCTGCGAAATGGACGAATACACTAAAATGTGAAAGAGGAATAATATAATACCAATCCTTTTCAATTTTCTTTTTCATTAAAATTAAAAAGCAATAGCAGACCCGGAGTAATACCCAATTGAGGATGATAGGAGGATGTAATATCTACCCGAAACGATTTCCATGATAATCCGATTCCCATCCACCCTGACGATGTAGCCGTAGATATCCCTGTTCTGACTACTAGCTGAGTTAAAATTTTATATTGTATCCCTGCATTTACATTAACAGGCTGGTCTTCTTCTTTAGCGATTTCCGCACTCACAAAAACTTTCTCCGATGCTTCATAACCTATTCCCACCGTATATACTGATGATAATTTTTCCTGCTGATCTTTTCCAAATTTTCCTCCAACCGGGTTGTTTAGATGAATGCCGGTATGAATCTTTTCTGAAAGGTGGAATATCGTTCCTATTTCAAAACCTATGGCTGCATCGCTTCCATAGCCGGATATCCGGATGCCGTTGTAATTAAACTGTGCTCCAATATCCATTTTACTACCCAGCTTACGACCATAAGCCAAACCAAGCTGCGTTTCATTATACTCATTAAATCCATAATACCCGGCCTTTATTCCAAAATTCCCTGATGTTGTAGGAATAGCTATGCCAGTTGTGAAATTATTTAGTTCACTTAATAGAAACCTCTTTTCACCAAAAACAGCTATAGCCGGTGTTTTTATTTGAGCAAGTGACGCCTGGTTTGTAATAAATGAAAGAACATCTACATTATTAATACTGTAAGCCCCCAGGCCAGTATACGGGATACTGATAGGTCTTCTCAAAATCTGGCAATTGGCCAGGATTCCTAATTGTAATACAAGAAACAGGCAAATCCATTTGCTTTTCACCCGGTTGATTTTTGGCCCAGGTAAGTTATTAAAATAATATTACATCACAGTAAAGTTGCTCCTGCCTGGAAGATGTTATTTATTCATTTGCCCCGGTGTTCGGACATAAACTTTATGTAGGTTTGCGCCATGCAAATATTAGATGGAAAAAAAGCCGCCCAGGCAATAAAAGATGACCTCAGAATTGATGTTGCACAGCGTTCTAATGAAGGAAAAAAGATACCCCACCTCGCTGCCGTCCTGGTCGGAAAAAATGGGGCCAGCGAAACTTACGTAGCCGCCAAAGTCAGAGCCTGTGAAGAAACAGGTTTTAAGTCCACAATGATTCGTTTTGAGGATGACATATCAGAAAATAAATTGCTTGAAAAAATTGAAGATTTAAATACGGACCCTGATATAGATGGAATTTTGGTTCAGTTGCCATTGCCGAAACATATTTCTGATGTAAATGTTATAAATACCATCTCCCCGGATAAAGACGTGGATGGTTTTCACCCGGTAAGTGTTGGAAGAATGGTACAGGGTGCACCCACTTTTGTACCTGCTACTCCTTATGGCATCATGTTATTACTTCAACATTATAAAATAGATACAAAAGGAATGCATGCCGTTGTAATTGGCAGAAGCAATATTGTAGGCAGACCCATAAGTTTTTTATTAAGTGCAAATAATAATCCGGGAAATTGTACTGTTACTATCTGCCATTCTCACACAACCAATCTGAAAGAAATTTGCCTGCAGGGAGATATAATTGTGGCCGCCCTGGGGCGACAGGAGTTTGTAAAGGCAGATATGGTAAAAGAAGGAGCTATTATTATTGATGTAGGAATCACACGGATAGAAGATACATCCAGAAAAAGTGGATTTAAATTAAAGGGTGACGTAGACTACGAGAAAGTATCCCAAAAATCTTCCTGGATTACACCTGTTCCCGGTGGTGTGGGACCGATGACTATTGCCGCTTTAATGAAGAATACTTTCAAGTCATGTATTATGAAGAACTAATTAAAAAAGTAAAGGTTGATATGAGTGATTCTTTTAAAATAAAGCCGGCACCCCTGCCAGTGATGGAGCATTTTTATACTATTCAGGGAGAAGGATATCACCAGGGAAAAGCGGCATATTTTATTCGACTGGCAGGTTGCGACGTGGGTTGTGTCTGGTGTGATGTAAAAGAAAGTTGGGATGCCTCAAAACATCCGGTTTACGAATTAGAAAGTTTGTTAGTTGCTATTAAGGATACCCCGGCGGAAATAGTTGTGGTCACCGGTGGTGAACCTCTATTGTACAATTTAGATGCATTAACACTCGAATTAAAAAATTCGGGTTTACAAACCAATATTGAAACCTCGGGATCGTCCCCACTCTCCGGGAATTGGGATTGGATATGTCTGTCTCCAAAAAAATTTAAGGAACCCCTGCCGGAAGTGATCGCAGCGGCTCATGAATTAAAGATCATTGTCTATAATAAATCTGATTTGAAATGGGCGGAAAAATATAAAAAGATGGTCTCCTCTCATTGCAGGCTATACTTGCAACCAGAATGGAGTAAAGCAAATCAAATAACCTCACTCCTGGTCGATTACATAAAAAATAACCCTCAGTGGGAACTAAGCCTCCAGATTCATAAGTACATCAATGTGCCTTAATCCGGGCATATTATCAATTTGCTTATCTTAAATTTAATCCCCGCACAGCCATAAAGTGAAGCTCAAATTTTGAAAAGGCTTTGATTCCTGAAATCCTTATTTTATATTTGTTCACCGCAAGTAAATTCTCCATCCTTTTATTAACCTTTTCTCTTATCCTGTCATGACCTCAATTTTAAGAAAGAGTTAATAGGTTATATACTACATAAATAATCGAATCCATTTTATCCTATCTACGAGACCGCACCTCCAATTCCCATTCTGTACACCTTAGAATACTGATAAAATGACTACTAACTACAAGACTCTCAAAGTAAGACAGTCCTCAATTGTTATTACCCCTGAAAGGACAGCGATTTATCTATTTGGTATAGCAGTTTTTCTCTTTGCATTTAATCTGATTAGCATAATACTCCAAAAAAATCTTGGGTACAATGGCTTTTTTACAAAAGGATTTGTGTATTTATTTGACGCAAGTGAGGAATCAAATATTCCTACCTTTTATTCGTCACTCGTTTTAACTGTAGCTGGCGCTCTTTTATTCATGATATACCTGGTTTCAAAACAGTATGCTCAAAAATATGTACATCACTGGTTACTTTTAAGTTTAATTCTTTTCTTTCTGGCTGTGGATGAATCAATAAGTATCCATGAAAAATTTAATAAAATTGGTCATTATATTAAAGCAGGTACTGAAGGTTATCTAAAATATCCCTGGATATTGCCTTATGGTTTATTTGTTCTTGTTGCCGGTGGCATGTTTGCCAAATTTTTATTTTCATTACCGAAAAAAACCAGAAACTTATTTATTGGTTCCGCTATTATTTACATTACTGCAACAATTGGTTTTGAAATAATAGAGGGCTATGTCATTGCGCATTATGGAGTAAAATCCTATTATTATTTGAATTGCGCGTTAGAAGAGTTCCTGGAAATGACCGGGATAATCATCTTTATCTACGGCTTGCTGGATTATGTTACTTTTTTTAAGTCATCCATCGAAGTGGGGCGAATAGAAAAAGAAGAAGTTACATCTCAAAAGAAATATAAACGGAACCAACCAAAAAGGGAGTCATGGGTTTTTGAAAAGTTTAATAATTAAGTTCTTTGCCCAAATAAAAACTTTGAATGCCCGGTAACCGGGCATTTTTGGTAAAAAATATTTAAATATTTTGTAACCCTTTATCAAAGATTAACCAGAAAGAAAATCAGGAATAAAAATCCGGTAGTTTCGTTATAAATAAGAAATATCCGGATCAATGAAAAAAACAATTCTCTTTCTTGCAACTTATATTTTGATTAGTGGTTCGTTTTCCCAGGTTTACGATCCTTATAAAGTCAGCAAAAAAGCTATCACAATATATAACCAGGCTTTGGAACAGGCACAGGATGGCAACCTTGCTAATGCTGCTGAATTGCTAAAAATTTCTATTGAAGCAGACAATAATTACCTGGATGCATATTTATCTCTTGCCGGCGTGTATGGCCAATTAAAAAATTATCAATCCAGCATAGAATATTATGAAAAGGCCTTTTCCAGGGACTCGAGCTATACTGCAGAGTATAAACTTCCCTATTCAATCAACCTTGCAGGCCTCGGAGAATTTGAAAAAGCATTGAATGCAATCAATGAACTCCTGGAAAAAAACCCACCTAAAAATTCTACCTCTTTTAAAGCCGCTGAATATCGCAAACGCTGTTATGAATTTGCCGTTGAATATTCCAAAAAAAATCTGGACAAGAATTACGTTTTTGCTCCTGAAAATATGGGCTCTGAAATCAACAGTGCGGAGTCGGAATATTTTCCTTCACTCACCATTGACAGTAAGGAATTGGTTTTTACTCGCAGGTTAAAAGGAATGAATGAAGATTTCTTCAAAAGCCAAAGAGATACCGGACAATGGGTAATAGCAAAACCAATTGAAGGTTATGTAAATTCTGAGCAAAATGAAGGCGCCCAAAATATTTCGCAGGATGGTCAATGGTTGGTTTTTACTGGTTGCAACAGGCCGCAGGGATTTGGTAGTTGTGATATTTATATTTCTTACCTCCAAAAAGAAGGATGGAGTGAACCTGTTAATGCAGGAGGATGGGTGAATTCAGATCAATGGGAATCTCAACCTTGCTTATCCCCCGATAAGAGAGAACTTTATTTCGCAAGCCGCAGACCAGGAGGCTTTGGAGGTAGTGATATCTATGTATCCAGGTTACAACCAAGTGGAAAATGGGGTGAAGCTGAGAATTTGGGCGAAGGGATAAATACAAGCGGGGATGAACAAAGCCCGTTTATCCATGCGGATAATCAAACGCTATATTTTACTTCCAACTACTGGCCAGGCTATGGAGACGATGATCTGTTTTATGTAAGAAAAGGACCGATGGGCGACTGGAGCAAACCAATCAACCTGGGTTACCCAATCAATACGATAAGCCGGGAAGGAACTTTATTTGTTTCTGCCAGTGGAGAAACAGCCTATTATGCCAGCGACCGGAGCGATACAAAAGGTGGGATGGATATTTACACCTTTCAATTGCGGGAAAACATCCGCCCTTATAAAACATTATGGATAAAAGGGCAGGTCTTTGATAAAAAAACTTCAGTGGGATTACCTTCTGCCGTCGAGTTGATTGATATGGTCTCGAAACAAACTATTTCAAAGGTACAAACAGATGAAAAAGGGAATTACCTGATCACTTTACCTGTTGGAAAAGATTATGCTTTTAATGTAAACCGGAAAGGATATTTATTTTATTCTGATAATTTTTTTCTTCGTCAGCATTCATCGGATTCTGTTTTTCAAAAAAACATTCCTTTACAACCCCTGGAAGAAAATGCTTCTATTGTGCTGAATAACATTTTTTTTGACGTAAATAAATTTGAGATCAAACCTACCTCCCTGGCAGAACTGGATAAAATAGTTCAATTACTAAACGAGAATCCAACTTTAAAAATTGAAATTTCAGGCCATACAGATAATGTAGGGAAACCAGCGGACAATTTAATTCTGTCGGATAACAGGGCAAAAACAGTGGTCAGCTATCTCATCAATAATAGGATCAGCCCACAGCGACTTTCCTATAAAGGTTTGGGTGAAAAACAACCTGTTGCTGATAATAGCACGGAAGAGGGCAGGGCAAAAAACAGGAGAACCGAAATGAAAGTAGTAAGCCGGTAAAAAATGTGGAAAGCCTCTGAAAATGTTGTTCAATCTGATGCAGGACTCCTCCCGTTAAAAAATCAGATGGTGTAAATTTTTAAAATAATAAACTCCAAAATCTGTCACTTCAATTTGTATCTTCATCATGATATATTTTTCAAATGAATGATGAATTGCTTTTCCAGATTTCTTTAACTCTCATTCCCAATATTGGCCCCGTTCAGGCAAAAATATTATTACAGCAATATGATGCGCCAGATATTTTTAAAGCAAAAAAAAGAGAGCTTGAAAAAATAGAAGGCGTGGGTTCCATAAGAGCCGAATCCATAAAATCGTTTACTGATTTTTCAAAAGCAGAAGTAGAAATTGCGTTCATTGAAAAGTATAAGATAAAACCACTTTTTATTACGCATAAGGATTATCCAAAACGACTATTGAATTGTTACGACTCTCCAACTCTTTTGTATTATAAAGGAGAATTGGATCTTAACCAGGGTAAAATAATCGCAGTAATCGGCACCCGCAACCATACTGATTATGGAAAACAAATAACTGAAAAGCTTATCGAAGAATTAAAAGATCAAAATGTGGTAGTGATCAGTGGACTTGCATATGGAATAGATGCCATCGCTCATAAAGCAGCACTGAAAAATAATCTTTTTACGGTAGGTGTTCTTGCACATGGACTAGACCAGGTATATCCAGCCCAGCACACCAGCCTGGCAAAAGAAATGATTAAATCGGGAAGCAGCCTGATTACAGAATTTAAAAGTAAGACGAAGCCGGATAAACATAATTTTCCTACCCGGAACCGTATCGTTGCAGGAATGACCGATGCAACTATTGTTGTAGAAACTGGAATAAAAGGCGGTAGCATGATAACAGCAGAGCTGGCCAACAATTACAATAAGGATGTTTTTGCTTTTCCCGGAAAAGTGAGTGATGTAAAAAGTGCGGGGTGCAATTACCTGATCAAAAATAATAAAGCCGTTTTGTTGACCGACGCACAGGAGTTGATTGAATGGATGGGTTGGGAAGAAAGAAAAAACCCCACTATAAAAAAGCAAAAGGAATTATTTATTGAATTGAGCAACGATGAAAAAATAATAATTGAGATATTGAAGGAAAAAACGTCTGTGCATATTGATGAAATAAACTTCAAAAGTGGTATGAGCAGCAGTTCTGTGGCAGCAGCTATCCTGGGCCTTGAACTACAAAACGTTGTGTTATCTTTACCAGGTAAGCAATACCGCATCGCCTGAGAATTTATACCAGGCAACGTAATAATCTATTTATTTGTCAGTGTAATAGCCCATATTTTTTGCTATTTTACGTTCATACCAATATGACACAAAAGCCCGGAATCTTACTCCTCTTCATTTTTCTTTGCCTTCATGTAAACACGGTGCTGGGCCAGGCTTGTTCCACATTGGGTCAAACACCCGCTACCGCCTTTCCTGTTTGCGGCACTACAAAATTTGAGCAGGATAATGTGCCGCTTTGCAGTACCAACAGCCTCTTCGTTCCGGGTTGTTCTGGAAATGGAAATGCCAATTATGAAAACAGGAATCCTTTCTGGTATAAATTTACTTGTTATATTCCCGGAAGCCTTGGGTTTGTAATTACTCCTAAAGACCTCACCGACGATTATGACTGGCAACTTTATGATGTAACCGGGTTGGACCCCCAGGAAGTTTTTACAAACCGGGATATTATTGTTTCCGGCAACTGGGCTGGCAATCCAGGGCCAACCGGCACTTCAATTAACGGGGCTAATTTTATTCAATGTGCATCGGCTTACAACGGCACGGAACCTCGTTTTGCAAAAATGCCTGAATTAATCCTGGGCCATGAATATATTTTACTTGTCAGTCACTTTACTAATTCGCAAAGCGGGTATTCTCTGTCATTTGCAGGAGGAACAGCAGTCATTACAGATCCTGCAGAGCCACATCTTCAAAAAGCAACGCCATCCTGTGACGGATCAAAGATTACACTAAAGCTCAATAAAAAAATAAGATGCGGTAGTTTAACTGCATCTGGAAGTGAATTCAGCCTCTCGCCTGCCCTTACCAGTATTGTGTCTGCAGTTGCAGCTAACTGTTCCTCGTCATTTGACTTTGATGAACTGACGCTTACTCTGGCTTCACCTCTGCCCTCCAATAATTATCAACTCATCATTAATAAGGGAAGTGATAACAATTCTTTGCTTGACAACTGCGACCGTGCAATTCCCGATGCAGAGCAAACTGCGTTCGCTTATATAATTCCTCAGCCCATACCCATTGACAGCGTGGGTAGAAGCGGATGCGCACCCAACACGATAAAGTTATATTTCAGCAAAAAAATTGACTGCAGTTCTATCGCAACAAATGGAAGTAATTTTTTGATCTCCGGCCCTACTCCTGTTAACGTAATATCTGCAGTAGGAGATTGCACCAGTGGATTAAGTGATATTATAACTGTAAAATTTCAAAGCCCTGTTTATACAAAAGGTTTATATACCGTTACACCTAAATTAAGCGTCAACGGAGGTGCTGTAGTTGATGAGTGCGGCAAGATTATACAACCTTTACCCGTTTCTTTTACTACAAGTGATACAGTCTCTGCCCGTTTCAATTATAACAATGCATTAGGCTGCCGGTTTGATACTCTTGCATTCTCACATAACGGCGCTCATGATGTAAATAAATGGGAATGGATCTTTAACAACAGCCTTACTTATAGTACATCCTCTCATTCCATTATTTTTCCTGCAAGCAGCACCAATACCGTAAATTTAAAAGTGACCAACGGTGTTTGCACTGACTCGGTAGCCAGTTCTATTGTTCTGGATAATGAGGTAAAAGTAGATTTTAAGATGCCGGATTTTATTTGTCCTGAAGATCCGTTTATAACGGAAAATACCAG
>JBPPMM010000334.1:0-16145 GCA_051306075.1 Chitinophagaceae bacterium | reverse complement strand
ATGTATTATGATACCAGTCCCAGTCCTGGTTATAAGCTGAAGGTGTTAGAGCAAAACCGGCAAAATGGAAACCCAGCCAGCCTCCGCCATTCTGCATAAATTTTTTAAATGCCTCTCTATGTACAGGTATTTCGGGTCTCGTATCTAAAAAAAGAATAACCTGGTATTGTCTTAGAAAAGTTTCCTCCATATTGTTCCAGTTGCTTGTAGTATCATAGACGAAATCATATCTTTTTGCGATAGAAGGAAACCATTGGTTGGCTTCATTGACAAAACTAATATGAGCCTGATCGTTTTTAGCGGTATAAAAAGCAATCACCTTAAAATTTGGTCCTGCCTGTTGAGCATTTATTTCCCAAGCAAAACTAAGCGCAAACATAAATACAACCCACATAACTGCTATTCTGAATAACCTGTACATTTTAATAAGCCTGGGGATTTGAATCAAAAGATTAATATCATTTCAAATATAGTTGATTACTTTTCAGAATAATAAATTAAGCATTTACCATTAATAAGTGTAGATCGCATATCCGAAAATAAAGCTGACAGGATGTTATAATAATTCACATGCAACCAGTCCTACAAAAAAATATTGCCATCTTATGTAACGTGCTTGCAGGGTCGGGGAGAGCCATAGAAATGGCCGAATCTATTTCAGGCGAATTGAAAAAAATGAATATTGAGCATATATTATTTACAACAACCTGGCCCGATCAATTTGAAAATATTACGGATATATTTATCGCTGGCGGTGATGGCACTTTGAATTATTTTATCAATAAGTATCCGGGTATCAGGTTGCCGCTGGTTATTTTTAATGGTGGAACGGGCAATGATTTTCACTGGTGCCTGTATGGGAATTTAGGATGGAAGGAACAACTGCAAACTATGCTGGCAAAAGAATCTCAACCGGTTGACATAGGGAAATGCAACGAACATTTTTTTATAAATGGAATAGGAATTGGTTTTGAGGGTGAAGTAGCTAAAGCCCTTGCGGGGAAAAAGAAACGTCCGGGCAAAGCGTCTTTTTTAATTACCACTTTGAAGAAAATATTTACCTACCGTTCAAATAACTATTTTATAAAATCGGGTGAATTGGAGCTTCGGGGTAAAAAATTATTGATAGACGTCAGTAACGGACGACGGGCTGGTGGGGGATTTCATATTGCCCCCCTGGCGAAAGCGAACGATGGATTATTTGACATAGTGATTGCTGATGCCTTAATTTCCATTCAAAGGTTAAGGTTTCTGCCGGTTATTGAAAAAGGGAATCACTTGCAATTGCCGTTTATTCATTATTTCCGGACAAGTGAAATTTATATAGAAAGTGACCAGCTGATTCAATTCCATCTGGACGGCGAATACGGGGAAGCTTCCAAATTAGAAATTGAATTATTACCACAGGCATTAAATTTTCGATATTAAGACTGCCTGACTCTAAATCCATTGATTCGGACTTCAAATCATGACTTGTAAATCATGGTTTGTATACATGCTGGGCAGGAGAAACTGTAGTGCAGACTTACCTGATAAAAAAAATAACGATCAGGAAATTGATCGTTAAAGTAAATAATGAAAAGTGTAAATATTAACTGACCTTTTTTACATTTACCGCATTGGCGCCTTTTGGACCCATTTCAATTTCAAACGTTACTTTATTTTGTTCTTTTATTTCTTCCCTCAACGAATTAATATGTACAAAAACACTTTCCTGCGTTTCCAGGTCTTTTATAAAACCATATCCTTTGGCATCATTAAAAAAAGTAACAGTACCGGTCCTGATCAGGTCAGCCGGATCTATAGGGGCTTGTTTAGGAACACCTATTTCGATGTCCTCTAATTTTACCGTTATTTTTTTTCTGGGGTCAGGTGGTTTTGAAGATAGATTTCCATTTTCATCAAGATAGGCGAGCATATCTTCAAAGCTCTTACCTTCTTTAGAATTTTCTTTGCGTTCTAGTTTACGCTCAGCTTTTTCTTTTTTTTCTTGCTTTTTTTTCTTTTCTCTTTCTTTTTTGTTCCAGGTTTCCGCCATACTTGTTTCTTGTGTGTTTAAAATAGTGAGTTGATAAAAAATGGAAGTTAGACATCTGAAGAAAATGCTGAATCTTCTGCAGATTTGGATGAAGATACGAAATAAAGTCCTTTTTTCCGCGGTTCAGGCTGAAGCGTTAAGCCTGTTTGCTTTTTGAAATCTGAAACAGCCTCTTTTTGGTGCGATAAAACTTTTCTTTCAAATGCTGAGCCACTTGCCGGATTCGAACCGGCGACCCTTTCATTACGAATGAAATGCGCTACCAGCTACGCTAAAGTGGCTTGAAGGATAGTAAAAATAATAAGATTTGAAAAAACTAAGCAGAATTTGAAAAGTATTTCCCGGCATCATAATAATTGCATGTCAATCCTGCATTATTAAAAGTTTGCAGAGCAAACAGATTTGTAAACTTTATTTTTGGAAATAATAATATTGAAGTGAGAATGGGAAGGGAAATCTGATCCTTATCTGGCCTCCATAAATCATAATTCTTTTTTCTTTTCTGCAGTATTTGTCTTTTGGTTTACGATCCCGGGAGCAGGAGCCTCAACTTCTGTTGTATCATTTTCTATGATTATGTTTTTCTTCTTTCTTGAAAAAAACTCGGCGAGTGTTTCAAATTCTTTCCGGTAAGAAATACTGGCTCCTGATCTTTTTGTTCTGGCTGCGCCAGTGGTGCTGGTGGTGAGATAATCCAGGTTTTGACGGTAGAAAAAACTTGCCCTGATAGATCCGCTTTGATTGATCAGCCATTCTGCAGTTACGTCAGGAAGAAATTGAACATTTTGCTGTATTGTAGATTGCAGAGGTACATCCAGTGTACTTCCAAGCGTAACGATAAACCGGTCTTTGAACATCGATATGGGCACGTTTATATTAAAGTTGCTCTGGTTGATGTTAAAATTATTACTGCTTTGCTGATCAAGCAGGTTACGGTTATATACAGATCCGCTGAAGTTGATGCTGATATTATCCGTCTTTAATATTTTGGAAAGTTCACTGTTTAGTTTTTTGTTTATTTCATTAAAAAACAAACCGGAAATACTGGAAATTGTATTGTAGGTCAGTTCATTGATTGTAGAACCAAAGCCAACATTGGTTGGTCCTGATTCTGGAGGTGCAAAGCTGTTGAAAACGATCAGGTAGGTTACCTGGCGATTTATCTCATTCGGGTTTTTTTCCATTTGCTCAAGGCTGGAGGCAACAGAAAAATCACCATTTACTTTACTATTTGGCGGGAAGGCTAGGCTGAATTTAAAATCGGGTTTAAAAAGAGCACCGGTTAAATTAACAACCACAAAAACGTTTTCTCTCAACCTCGCAAAAGAAGGGTCGAAATTAAGTGAATTGACCAGCGGTGAAAAGCTTACATTCTCTGCAGTATAAATGGCTTCAAAATTTATCCTGGCGTCGTAAGGATCTCCTGTCCAGGAAATAAAATTTTCGGTTCCTTTTCTTATTTCAAACGGTTTCTTAAAAAATGACTGGAAGGTGAAAAGGTAGTCTCCTTCTTCAATATCAAAGCGGCCACGCATGGTCATCTTTTCATTTGTGGCAGAATGAATATTCAGGGTCCCCGATCCTTTTCCTTTTATTTCATCACCGGTAAGGTCATCTAAAACTACTCTTACTGTAACCATGGGATTAGCTGTTACATCCACATCGTATGTGACATTTGAAGTTCCTGATGATAAAGTACTGTCCACCATTTCCCGACCATACTTTCTTTCCACTAAAAAATCGGCGATACCTGATTCGCGGCTGATAGAGGAGGGAATTGTTACCATACTGCTGTCTGTGGCCGATGCGATGGCATCAATCTTCATATACATGTCCGACTGGTAGCCCGATAGGGAGAAAGAACCCGTACCTCTTACCCTTCCATAAAATTGTTTGTTATCGTTAAAGCCGGTATTAAGAATTAAGACAGGCTTATTAAATTCCGGGCCTTTTGTATTGGGTTTTAGTGTGGAAACTGTGAGACCAAAAAACATGTTCTTAAATGCCGTGTGCTGAATGCCACCGGTCAGGTATATTGGATTTCCCGAAACCGGGTCAGTTAAAATGATTCCATCCAGGTTTATTTCGGTTGGTTTTAATTCAATTTCCGTATCCTGTATTTTATAAAAACATTGCGTAAAGTTCACTTTTAATCCTGCATCTTTCAACCGCCCCTTACCGGTTACCACCAGGTTATTAAAAGCGCCTCGCAAATCAAAATTGCCGGTTACGTATCCCTGCATATCAGAAAAAAGAGTACCCAGGAAGCGTTCAAGTATCTTAACCTGAAATTGATTTGTTTGAAGCGAAATGAGATTATCTTTTTGTTGTTCAATACCCCCAACATTAAGATCAAGATCAAATGCAAGGCTACCTGGCGTATCCAATGTATTTCCTTTTGCCTTCAGCTGTTTGGTTTTATTATCATAAACAAAATTTGCCTTCAGGTCACCAATGGAATCGTTATCGAGCCGGATGCCTTCCGCGATTATATTATTGGATGTTATAAAAAGATTATTGATGGGATCTTCAACTAAAATGTTACCCGATACTAATCCTTCCAACCGGTTCTTGGGTAAAAAGAAAGGAGCAAAGTCGCCGGCATTTATTTTTTTTAGTTCTATTACCAAATCATTCCAGTCGCCGGTTTCTGAAGGCCGGGTACGGGCTCTTACTTCCTGGTTGCTTTCACGCAGGACCAGCTGGCCGCTTGCCGGAATATTTTTTCTGAATTCGAGTTCTCCGTTTTCTTCTATTGTCCAGGTTTTGCCATTTACAACAAAGGAAGAGGGATCAAATTCTATTTTTACACCATTGTTTGCCGTGAGCACCTGGGCATTTATATCTGCTTTGTTGATTGCCTGGTTTGAACCCGTGTTGATCTGTACTTTAGAAATGTCATCATGGGCATTGATCCGGAAAAGGACGATAGGTACATTGAGACTATCACTTATATTGATATTAGAAGCACCACCAGAAACTACCAGGCTATCCTGGTTTCCTTTTGCATCCAGGTTAACATTATCAAAATTATAGCGGGCATACTTAAATTGCGGAACCTCTGCATTGAGACTTAGCTGGCTGTTGCGGGTGTCCAGGCTGCCGTAAATATGACTGTTATTAAACCCAGCCAGGCTGCTGTCAATCAATTTTATGTAATCATCTACATATTGAGTTGAGATATCAAAAGTTAGTGATTGGTTCTCTGGTTGTTTGCCGGGTGGCTTTATATACGCAGGATAATATTTGTTGAGAAAAAGTTTGAAAGCATCAGGCAGATCACGGATAATGAAATTTCCATTAACGGTTGCTTCAAATTCATTCGATTTTACCTGTAATGTTTTTATATCATTGGTAAAGGTTGATGAAAGTACAAGAGAATCAAATGGCAGACGGCTTCCGTTTCTTGTAATAGATGCTTCGGATATTTTAGCATTGCCCAGGAAGTTATCGATGTTATCCCCACTAAAATCAAGATTAAATTTTCCTTTGAAACTGATGTCCTCTTCGCCCAGGTTCATATTTTTCAGGTTGGCCTTTTTTACGTCAGCAAAAAAATTAAATGTGGGCGTCTTGCTATTAAAATCGATCAAACCATTCAGCTCCAGTTCCGCTTCCTCGTCATTTATAGAAGCGTTTCCTTCAAAGCGTTTTTTATCCAGTTGTCCTTTCAATTTTATATTATCATACCGGTATCCA
The DNA here is from genome assembly GCA_051306075.1 of Chitinophagaceae bacterium. GTDB lineage: Bacteria > Bacteroidota > Bacteroidia > Chitinophagales > Chitinophagaceae > Terrimonas_B. Next base: position 10,408 of record JBPPMM010000334.1, on the reverse strand, counting down.
TTAAAGTCTGCAAAAATAATACTGCCATCAATTGCCGCCTGCCTGCTGCTTTCATTAAATCCTTTTCCTTTCACCGAGCCGTTTATTGCTACGGCCCCGATATTGGGATCGCCAAGAAAATCCCCAAGCCGGAAATAATCTGAGGCAATAGTGCCGGAATAAACAGGGTCCCGTCCAGCCGGCAATTTCATGTTCAGGTCGCTTTTTATTTTTCCAAGTTTAGTTTGAAATGTACCAAAGGTTACAAAGTCGCGGATGAAGCCGGTGAAGCTCCCGGTAAACTGGATATACTCAAGACTTCGCAAATTTGGTTTTGTAACTGTGCGGATAGCAGGAATAAAAGTTACTGCCTCCTCATACGTTGTCCTGAAAACGTTGGCCTTAAAATCAATAAAGGTTTGGTTTATATTTGGTAAGCCCATCATGCTTACATCTCCACTCAGCAATGTATGCTTACCGGCTTGTATAAACAGGTCTTTACCTACCAGGTCATCCACGGTACCCCTGGCCAATCCTTGCAACCGGATTGTTTTTTTCCATGATTGCATCGTGGGTGCAAAAAAGGCTATATCATCGCTGTCAATTTGTGAGTCTTCAAAACTGGCCTGCATTTTTACTTTGTGAATAAAATCATTCATGCTGCTTATATCGTCATAGCTCATCCGGAAATAGTTGCGGATAATGCTATTATTAGTTTCAATTTCAAGATTGCTGAAAGCCATTTCTTTTGGTGTCAGTTTTACATCTGCTTCCAGGTTTTTTACTTCAAACCCGCTTCTTTCTTTTGTTGCTAATTGGAGATGCGTGGTAACGGTATCTCTCTTCCACAGTACATCAGTAAAACTTCCGTTTATTTTTTTGAAATGAATATGCTGGCCATCAAAAGAAGTGGTGGAAGGTGTAAACGTATAGGCGTCATTTCGGAATGTGCCATTCTTTATGTCTAATTTATCGATCACCACAATCCATCCATCTTCATTCCAGTTTAGTGCTGAATCAATAGGCGAGGGTGTAATAGCTTTAATTTCGGTGGAGGCTGGTTTTAATTTTTGGTAATTATATAAACTAAAGTACGGATCTTCTAAGGTGAGTGAACCCAGGTCGATTATTTTTTTATTGAAGTTCACATCCTTTGTTTGAAGGCTGAGTGAGGAAACAGCAATGGTCATATCCTGCCCCAGCCAACCATCTCTTTTCAGAAAGGAAATATTTTTAAGGTCCACTTTGTCAAGGCTCAGTTGAGTGCCTCCTTGCAATTTGCCTGAAGATGGCGACGAAAAATAGTCAATGAGAAATTGATGATTCCAAATCGCATTATCTCTTTGCATTTTTACCACGGCATTTTCCAGTCCAATATATTTCAGGATAATATTTTTTTTGAAAAAGAACCAGTCTGTAATTCTTAGCCTGACCTGGCCGGCGGAAAGTATGGTATCTTTTTTTTGATCTTCAATCAATACCCCCTGCAGGTGCATATTGTTGAACAGGGAAAAATCCACATGTTTTATTTCTATATGAGTATGCAGATCTTTGGAAAGGCGCTGAGTTACCTGTTGAGTAATCCAGTTTTGGCCAAACGGGCTTTGAATAAAGATCCACAAAACTATAAGGAGTAATAGCAGGGAGGTAAAAAGCCACAATAATATTTTCTTGAATCTTTTCAGGGTCAGTTTTTTTCGATCGGTAAAAATAGTCAATCCCATTTAAGCAAGTTCAGTGCCATCGTGTTATATATTTTTATTATGATTTCATAAACGTAATAACACAGGCTTAGAATCGGTAATTTGCTTAAAAAAGGCCTGATATGAAGACAGATGGTTTACCACAATCAGTACCTCTGGCAGGAACTGATGTAAAAAAGAGAGAAAAAATTTTCACTATTTATAGAATTTGGATGATAAGGAATAGATGGAACGGATTTGGCCTGATGCAAAAATTATCATTTTTCCTGCTTACGATTTCCGTTTTTCTAATATCAAATGCCCAGCCTGGCGGGCCTTCTAACAAGTTCGTGCTGGTTGTTCACGGAGGAGCCGGCACTATTTTGAAAAGCCAGATGACTCCTGAGAAGGAAAAAGCCTATACGGATGCACTGAATGAAGCATTGGAAAAGGGTTCAGCTATATTAAGCAAAGGTGGTTCTGCGCTGGATGCGGTAGAAGCGAGTATACGATTACTGGAAGATAATCCTTTGTTCAACGCCGGTAAAGGCGCCGTGTTTACAAATGAGGGGAAAAACGAATTGGATGCGTCGATAATGAATGGAAAAACACTGGAAGCTGGAGCTGTTGCCGGTGTTACTACAATAAAAAACCCGGTAAGTGCGGCCAGGGCGGTCATGGAAAAAAGTGCGCATGTCATGATGGTGGGAAAAGGAGCAGAGCAATTTGCAGATCAACAGGGGCTGGAGTTAGTAGATCCTTCCTATTTCTTTACGGAAAACAGGTGGGAGGGACTTCAGAAAGCAAAGAAAGATGATGCTGAAAACGGTATAGATTCTTCTAACAAATCAATAAATAAAAGCCATGTGAATCAAACCGGGAACCACGATAATAAATACGGGACGGTAGGTGCGGTGGCATTGGATCAGCACGGTAATCTTGCAGCTGCCACCAGTACGGGTGGTATGTCAAATAAAAAATTTGGCAGGGTAGGAGATGCACCTATAATTGGTGCCGGAACTTATGCCAGCAATAAAACGGTGGCGATCAGTGGCACCGGTTGGGGTGAATATTTTATCAGGCTGGTGATGGCCAAAACAATCAGCGACATGATGGAGTTTGGAAAAATGAAACTGAAACAGGCGGCGGATGAAATGATAATGAAGCGCCTGCCGGCTTTAGGTGGCGACGGTGGATTAATAGCCGTTGATAAAGATGGAAATATTGCCATGCCGTTTTGTACGGCAGGTATGTACAGGGGTTATGTAAAGGAAGGCGGGAAGCAAGTTGTAGAGATTTATAAGTAACTATATTTTTATTTAAATACTGAATGATAACTGAATTCTTTATTATTACTTTTCTGTTTTTTTCAAAAAGAAATAATAACCTAAGAAACTGGCGGCAACACTAAAGAACATAATGGCAAGAGAATGAATACCCAGCGGGAGGGTAAACCTAATTAGCATTAGACCAGCACCAATACCCGCCAATATCATAAACCATTTAATATTTGCATTTCCATTGTGTTTGGGAGTTGTTGTTTGCAAAAGGGAAGCAACAAGATTTTCTGGTACTCCCAAATCAACGATTTTATTTCTGAGACGATGTTCAAGTATCCATTTAAGGATGGCGAGAAAAAAAACCATAAATAAAACAGTAACAAAAATGGCAGCACAAATATTAAATATTTCCATGGTGATATGGAAGCCCTGGTAAGGTCCATCGCTGCCCTGGGCTGATAGAGTAAACGGAGCTAACAGAAAAGGTGCTGCCTTCAATATTTTTTTCATTGGTTTTATTTTTTGTTTACTTCCTTATTTGACGGGTATAGAAAATTATTGTTGCAAAAATTTCACTAATAGTTTAAAGCATCCATTTGCTTTTGGTATTTTTTATAAATATCAAATGCCTGGAATGATAAAAATGTAGCGGCTATAGTCAAAAGAAGGTAAAGAGTCATAGAAGATATACCAGTAATCAAGTTTAACAGGTAATCACCAAAAAACCAACCTGAAACAGAAATAAGCAATCCGGCTGGCAGAATAAGCAACCAAACATAAAAGCCAGAATTTGAAACCCGGCGGCGCGGTGCTATTTGCGATAAAACAAAGTTTTGCAAATCAAAATCAAAAAATGGCGTGGCTTGTTGTTCAATGGCTGAAAATAATTGTTGATAAGTCTCAGCTTTCTGCCTGCAACTGCTGCAGATGGAAATATGACTGATCAAATCCGGCTCACTATCTGCCGGGTTCAAAGCATATTGCTGGAGGTTAATATCTGATAGATGATTATTTATCATAATTCTTCTTTTTTATACTTAAATAGCAAACTTTCTTTTAATAATTTTCTTGCCCTGAATAAATAACTTTTTATTGTCCCCCCGGGTAAAGAAGTAATTTGTTCTATTTCCTGGTAGCTCAATCCTTCGTTATGATACAGGGTAATGATTGTTTTATAAACAGGGGGCAATTTTTCTATTTCAATCTTCAATATTGCCTGAAGTTCTTTTCGGTTCAATGTTTTTTCAAATTCGTCATTTACAATTTGAGGTGATTTGCTGTTTATGTATCCGGATCCGATTTCGTCAGAGGAGGCATCTCCATTCCAATCACCCGGTAATATCAATTTTTTTTTTGCCAGAAAATCAAGGCAGGAGTTATAGGCTATCCGTGCAATCCATGTTGAAAGTTTTGACCCGAATTTAAACCCACCCAACTTGTCAAATGCTTTCAGGTAAATGTCTTGCGCTATATCCTTCCGGTCTTCTGCAACAGGGATCATTTTAAAAACAATTTGCGTAACCAATCTCTCTGTTTGCTTTATAATAATACCAAACATATTGACATGGCCACTCAAAACTTTAGTGACCAGGAATTGGTCTGTAAAATTATTGTCGGTATTGTTGGTCACTTGGTCAGCAGACGAGTCATCGTTTAAAATGTTGCAGAAAAAGCCGTGATATTTTACAGAAGTCAATTAATATGAAAGATTTTTATCATGATCGTAAATAAAGAAATTTCTTCCGTGGAAGTCCTTTTTTTGAATTTCATCCCGTAACGAAAAGTTTTTCAAGTGGGAAGTATATTACTTGATTCCATTGCACGGGAATATTTATAAAACAGGGAATAATAATTATTTCCCTTTGCTTACCAATCCTCCTTTTCTGCTATCCACCGTAATGGTATATTTAGAATTTCCCTGTATTATCCATCTTACAGTTACATATCCTAATCCCGGGATATTATCCAGTTCAATAGTTTGAGGGTTATTTTTTTGTTCAACAGTAGCTGCAGAGTTGCGGTTGTCAACTGTCATTCCCGCTATTACTTTAGCACCGCTTAATGTAACATAATCGGGCCTTTCTATTTTGTATTTTATATCCTGACTGCTATGCGTGGGCATTAATCGTTTATTGCCAATAACAACAGTCACTTCTTTTAATCCGTCACCCAATTGTTTTTCGATAATGGTATCTATTTCCGGATTGGGTGTATGGAAAGCATGATAAATAGTAAAAGCCATATTGCGATGTGCATCACTTTCCAATAAAAAACCGGGGTGCATCCTGGAAAAATTTTTCTTAAATCCGCCGATCTCTATTTTGCCAAATTGCGGGTGATCATATTCATGCCACTCTACAAATGCTTCCTTAAATAAAAGATACCGGTCAAATTGAAAACTGGTATTGTCATTCGCATTGCGGGTAGCATCCGTATTATACATCAGGTAAGGGGTCCAGAGTTCATTGGTAAAGGTATAAATACCGCGGCCACCATAAAACCAATCCAGTTCACCGCCAAAAACAGAATAGAGATCCTTGTAAACAACCAGGTATTTATAGCCGGGAATAATTTCTTCTCCTTTTTTCCCTATGGCATTATACACTTGTACATCGGCTGCATGATAGGTTATGGAATCTTCCTGTGCCCCTGGTCCACGAAGGATCATTCCTCCTGCATTATGAAAAGATTGAGCGGCCGCAATATTCGGATGCCTCATTATGAATTCCATTACTGCACGGTTCTCAGGTAATGAGAAGGGGTATTTATATGCGCCGTTCTGTACATAATTAGGCTGCCAGTTCCATCCCCAATCGCGGTTGGGGTCATATTCAAATTGAGCTCCATCTTCATTAATAAGGCCGTCGCCATCGTTATCAATTCCCTCCAAGCCCAAAATTTCGTATTCACCTTTTTCATCGTTACCGGCTGCTATCATTCGATTAGGATTTGCGGGGTCAATATTGAACCGGCCATTTACACTTTTACGGCGCATGGTCACAATATGGCCATCACCGTCTAAGTCATCATAACCGTCTTCGTCAACCAACCCATCCATGTCATTATCAACCGGCACTATTCCTGACCGGGGAGAATTAGGATTGTTTGGGTTTTTAAAAAAACTATCTCTTGCATCCGGATTGATAGTAGGAACGATATGAAATATCTTGTCACCCAGCAATTCTTTTATGAATTTATTGTCGCTAAAACTTTCTGTTAAATACCAGGCGGTATATAATGCAAATTCACTTCCCTGCACTTCATTTGAATGGATATTGCCGTCAATGTACATGCCCGGCTTCCTTGTTGCATCACCCTTAGAATAATCCGTGATGGCAATGCACCAGAGATCTCTGCCATCATAGGATTTACCAATCGATTCAAGTTTTGCCAGGTTGGGATAAGCTTTTACAATTTTTTTCATTATGTCTGTGATGCCTGCATGATCATTGTACCGGTTCCAGCTTATTTCTACTTTTGGATTGACTGGAGAACCCGCCGCTTTGTATATCTGCTCACTGGTTTGTGAATAAGCGGTGCCAATGCTAAAAAGCAGGATGCAGAAAAAAAATATAATTTTAATAATAATCTTCATAATAACTTTTTTATGGGACCTGTTTTTTATAAATTGATCTCTGACCGTTTTGAACCAGTAGTAGGGCTGCCCGCATTTACTGTAATTTTTCCAGCACCTTTTATAAGCCAGGTTAACTCTACGGAACTTAAACCTTCCAATGAATTTAATACCTGAATCTTTTTTCCACTGATCAAAGATTGGTTGCCGGAAAGTTCGAGTTTTACATTTATTCTTTTTACCCAATAAGAACGTTCACCTAATTTGCTGTGAGATGCCATAACTCCTTTATTAATTATAGAAGCAGTCACACGATTGAGCCCATTCCCCAATTTTTCTGTTTTAATATTTACGATATCGAGCTCTGGCTGGTATCCGGCCAGGCGGATTATAAAATCCGTGTGTTTATTCGTAATGCTGTCTGCCAGTTTGTAAGGTGGATTGATCAAAACGAAAGGAGCGAGGCCACCTACTTCTACCGATTGCCCGGGAAAATCAGTATGCTCTTTTTTTTTCCATGCTGTATAAGAATCCGTAATTCCCTGGCTGGCAGCCCAGCGCAAATATTGCACAGTACCATCTTCAACACTCAATGGTTTTTCCTTTAATAAAGTATCCGGTTGAATTTTAGGTATAAACCAACCAGGAGTGCTGAAACTATAACGGCCATAATGAAAATAGGCCCATGATAAAAGATCCCCGCCTGTTGGATTCGCTTTGGGAGCATCCTTCATTTTTGTTGTCTTATTGTATAACTCCGATATGATCGCATTTACTTTCGTATCGGGTTCCAGCCAGCCAGTGATCACACGACTGGCCGTACTTGCGGAGGAATAAGTAAATGGAGCAGATAGATTATTAAAAGGGGAAAAGCTGATAACCGCATATACATTGAAAAGCTCGTAAAGATTATCCAATAATGCTCTTGATTCATTTTCGGAAACAGCGAATTCACCGGCTCCGGGTTTAAAGGAAGGATGTTTAAAAGAGAGATTTTTATTAAAGGCTACGCCTCCTTCTCCATCTTCATTGAACTGACCGTCGTTATCGTTATCGATTCCTTCACGCTTTAATATATATTTTCCTTTTTCACCTTTAGTAAGGTCCGCTTTTATCATTACCCGTTCATCATCCGGATGTGTTTTATAATCTCCAATGGGTGATTCTATGCGTAGCCAGGTTATCTTTCCGTTTCCATCCAGGTCGTCATAGCCATCTTCATTTGTCTTACCATCCCGGTCATCATCAGTAGCAACTGCGTTCCCTTCCCTTTCATATTTCAAGGGTGCAAAATATTGTTCCATTGCATCAGGACTCATATTGGGAAATATATAAAAGGTTGTTTTTTCAAGTAAGGCTTTTATGCTGTCCGTATTGCTTGCCTGCAAAAGTTTTTCTGAAAAACCAATGGCCATCTCCGTTCCAAGCAGGTGGCTACCCTCCACACCTCCTACAACTGCTATTGCCGGTTTTGATTCTGTATTTCCGTTGCCGATGGTCATCATCCATATAACCTTTCCACCTACTGTTTTTGTAATACTTTTTAGCTTTGTGAGCTGTGGATATTTTTTGGCCAGAGATGTGAGCCTGTTTGTTTGTTGGATATAATTGCTATAATCAGTTTGAGAAAAAAGAGCGGCATTAATAAATAAAAAGTAACAGGAAGCAGCCAGGATATTTTTTATCATGCAATTTTTGTTTGTGAAATAATAGCAATAAAGATAATTAGGTTTAAACTTAAATGCCTTAGGATTAGGTTGAAATAATCATATTCAATTAAATAATATTATTCGATCTGTGGGGAACAATATCGAAATGATAATTATTAAATGAATTAAATAATTATTCTGAAAAGCACCGTTCCTCCCTGGTCATCATCTGCAACAAGGGCCAGTTCTTTTTTATTTCTATTTTCTGAAAGAATACAAACGGACTCTATTTTTTGTCCCTTAAACCGACTATCCAATTGGTCCAGGTCTATGATCCGGTCGGGGTTTATGGCCGTTAATCTTTTTTTTGATGAAATATCATTGATAATCCATAAATAACTTTTACCAATGCTGCCATCCTGGATACTATTATAAGTATTTTCTGTAGAAATAGTGAGGAGCAACTGGTCTGTTTTGGGTGAATAATCAAGCCCCGAGATTCCATTAAATATTGAAGTATCATTATTGACACCAGCTTTCACTATTCTTATTTTTGATATTTCCTGTTGTTCCCAAAACCGGTGTGAAGTAAAGATTAGATAATTCTTTGGAAAACTTTTATTCCCGCGGCTTGCTAATACCATTCCGGAGGGAATAACAGTCATGCCTTCAATATTCAAATCGCGAATGCCTTCATTCCTGATACGGTTGTAAAAAGTATCAAGCAGGTATACTTTTTTTTCTTTTGTAACCGGGTTTATAATCCAGGAGGAATCCCTGTAAGGGGAAAGCGAACCCGACCCGGCAAGAAAGAGAAATGGCTCTTCATTTTTTTTGAGGAAAGCTATAGATTCTATATCGGCTTTTTTTTCTTTCGGTATTCTTTTTTCTAAAGAGGGAAAGAGAATAATACTGTCAAGGCGGTTAAAATCGGAATCTGTTTTCAAAATAAAGGAAGCGTCATCGCCGGCTATATAAAGTTGGCCATCAAAATAAGCAAGACCTGAGCCGGAAGAATAATGATTGAGTTTTGTAACTTGTATGAGTTTGGGCTTATCGTTTTTACAGGAAAAGAAAAATGCAAAAAGCAACAGGTAATTAAACAGGTTTTTAGGTTTAAAGAAAATCCTTTTGTATTCCATGACAGCCTTTTTATTATTGAAAAATAAGCAAACAAGTTGAATACCGGATTTTATGAATATCGAAGGAGAAGGCCTTATAAGTTATTACAAATGGCCTTAGGTTTTGCCTTTATTTTTCCTGAAATATATTTTTATTCCAATGGGAGCATTTCAGAAAAGAAAACTTGCTTCGTCACTACATTCGTTAATTCATATTAGTGCAGCTTCCTTATCTTTGCGTGGGCAGGTCTTACACGACCAGCTCCTGCTGAACCCTCCCAGGGCCGGAAGGCAGCAAGAGTAGGTGGTTGAGCGGTGCGATGTGAGTAGCCTGCCTTTTTAAATTATTAAATAGTGAGCCAATTTTGAAACAAGTTTCTGATTGGCTCATTAATTTTATCTTTTTTTGCATCAAATTATTTGTATGAAATTTTTTATTGATACTGCCAACCTTGCACAAATTAAAGAAGCAAATGAATTAGGAATTTTGGATGGTGTTACTACTAACCCGTCATTAATGGCTAAAGAAGGTATAAAAGGGCAAGAGGCTGTCTTCAATCACTACAAAGCAATATGTGAAATAGTAAGCGGCGATATCAGTGCGGAAGTTATTGCAACGGATTTTGCTACTATAGTGGAAGAGGGAAAAAAATTAGCAGCAATTCATCCCAATATCGTTGTAAAAGTGCCCATGATCAAAGACGGGGTAAAAGCTATAAAATGGTTTACTGATAATGGTATTCGCACTAATTGCACCCTCGTGTTTTCTGCCGGTCAGGCCATCCTTGCCGCCAAAGCAGGTGCTGCTTATGTTTCTCCTTTTATCGGGCGTATTGATGATAGTAGTTGGGATGGAGTAGAGTTGATTGCACAGATTGCGCAGATATACCATTTGCAAGGATATAAAACAGAAATATTAGCAGCTTCTATCCGAAGCGCATTGCATATCGTCAAGTGTGCTGAGGCTGGTGCCGATGTTTGCACTTGTCCGTTAGATTCTATTTTAGGTTTGTTAAAACATCCGTTAACGGATATTGGGTTAGCCAAATTTTTGGAGGATGCAAAAAAAACCGTTTGATCAATTTGAAATATACTTTCAATTAGTCAGTGTACCATCTGGTAA